>JBEHYH010000317.1:0-7689 GCA_048498275.1 Myxococcota bacterium
GCGATTGACGCGCTCCAGCCCGACGCGCAGCCCGACCGCGAGAACGACGACGATCACAAAACTCCACGATCGCATCCAACCGGTCGCGATCATTCACCCACCTCGAGGTCGACCCAGTCTGCGTGATCGCACGCAATCGCTCCCTGCCCGTCAGTCTCGAGGAACACACGCCGAGAGTCGTCGACGGGCACCACGAATTTCAACGCGGCGTCGCTTACGCGCATGACTGGAGACTCGAACAAGACACGCTGATCCTCTGCCTTGACTCGAAAACGCACCGAACCATCAGCGCACGCCCCGAAGTCGATGCCGCAGGCGCCCCGAAGCGTCTTCGTGCCCCGCTGGAGCTTCAGCTCCGTGCGGGAATCGGCGTGGGTGCCGAGCCCTCGCGAGTAAGTGACCTGATCGATACGAAGCGGCAGCAGGGCGAGGCTTCGATTGACGGCGAGCGACCCGAACCCCTGCCGGTGCTCAACCACTTCAATACCGGGCGTCACCGCGAGTGCCCGGTGGCGGAGCACCTGATCGACGCCAATGGGGACCGCCATCAACGCCACCGCCAACATCATCTCTCGCGCGGTGACGCGACCGACGGTTCCACGCCCACTCATGACGGCCTCTTACAATCGCCGACCATGAGACGCGAAGTTGATCGCCCCGCTGCAGCCATACGTCACGGGTGAACGTGCACGGCCTCGAGATGGAGGAACGTCTTTCGCGTCACGCGGAGCCGCACGTAACGCGCGGTGACTGCATCGAATGAAGGCGTCCAGCTACCGAATGGCTCTTCGCGCCGCGCGAGTTGCTGCCACGTCTGGCGATCATCGCTGACCTCAAGCACCAGCGGCACCGCGCGTTCCTGCAAACTATCGGTCCGATTTCGCACCGACACTGAGCGGAACGTGGTCGGTTTGCCGAGATCGAATTCAACCCATGGCTGATCTTCTTCTCGCGTGTGAAAGAAGATCGCGGTGCGAACGCCGCCGCATTCGATGCGATCGGGGTGGCACTCCTCGAGCGCGCTGCTCGCCCGCCAGCGCTTGCCCTCGGCGAGATCCGTGGGCACGAACAAGCGCGGCAACGACACCAGCGCCACGGTCGACAGACCCAGCACGGCCACGAACAGGGTCGCGCGGCGCGTGACGCGCGTGAACGCGAGCGCGCGGAGCGCTTCTTCTGTCGGCGCACTCGGCGTCACATCTGGCGCGATGTGATGCGTGACCTCGATGGGCTCCACGACTTCAGGTGCCGGAGCTTCAGGCGCCGCCGCTTCTTCAGGCACGCTCGCTTCGGGGCTCGCGACCGATTCAGGGGCCGCGTCATCTGAAGTCGAGTCGGTCACGCGCGCCCGCTTAGTCCAGCGGGTCCACCCTGCCAACATGTGCTAGTCGCCGACGAATGTTCGCCCGCGCGTCGCGGTCAGTCGTCGGTTTTGGCCTCATCACCTCTCTGTTGATGCTGACGCTGGCCACGTTGGCGAGCAGACCGCTCCCGGCGTTCTTCGGCACCAACCTGCTGCCGTCGCCCGACCGCCGGTGGCTGGTGCTGATTCCGCTCCTCAGCGCGGCGTTGAGCGTCGGTTGGGCCGCGTGGCTGGTCTTCAAAGACCCCGAACGCAGCACGCCGGCGCTCGAGTGGTGGGTTCGACTGACGTGCCCCGTGGTGGTGTTGCCGGTGCTGACCGGGTTGTTGAAGCAGGGGTTCGTCAGCGATGCCGATGTCGCGTTCATTCTCACGTTGAGCGTCATCGCGCTCGAACGATTGATGCGCGTGAGCCTCAGCGCGTGGAACGAGCTGCCCGAAACTTCGAAACCCGGCTGGTTCATCGCCTTGAGAACGCGGGCGCTCGCGTTCGTACGGAACCCGAGGGCGATGCTGGGCGCGGTCGTCGCGTTGACCGCGGCGCAGGCGACGCTGATCGGCCTGTGGTCGGTGTGGTCGCATCAGCGCTTCAGCACGTACGGGTTCGATCTCGGCCAGTACGACAGCGTCTTCGCGTGCACGCTCCACGGTCGCTGGCTGGCGATGCCTCCGCTGGGCCTCGACGACAACTGGAGCGACGTCGTCAACAATCACGCTGACTTCGGCACCTTCTTCCTGCTGCCGTTCTACGCGCTGTTCCCCGACGCCAAGACGCTGCTGGTGCTCCAGGCGATCATCGTCGCCGGCGGTGCGATTCCACTCTTCTTCTTCGCGAAGCGGCGGCTCAACCCGGGAGCGGCGTTCGTGGTCGCGGTCGCGTGGCTCGCGTGGGCGCCCTTCCACACTTCGCAGCTCTACGACTTTCACTGGCAGCTCGTCGCCGCGTCGCTGGTGGTGTGCGCGCTCGCCGCGCTCGAATACGGCCGCCTGAAGACGTGGTGGGTCTTCTTCGGGCTCGCCATCATCTGCCGGGAAGACGTGTCGATCGGCCTGACCGCGCTCGGGCTGTACCTGTTCTTCTCGGGAGAGCGCCCGAAGGTCGGCCTGGTGTCAGTGGTCGCCGCCGGCTTGTTCTTCGCGCTTCTGCGCTTCGCGGTGATGCGCAACCTGTCATTCGCGAACATTCACTACGCCGGCATGCAGGCGCCCGGCGAAGGCAACGGGTTCGGCGCGGTGCTCAAGACGCTGATCTCGAACCCGGCGTACTCGCTGCGCGAGCTGCTGACCTGGGAGAAGCTCCGCTACGTCGCGCAGATCTTCGCGCCGCTCGCGTTCCTCCCGATGCGCAGAGCCTGGCTGTGGATCTTGATGCTCCCCGGGCTCTTCCTCACGCTGCTGACGAGCGGCCCGCTCCCGCCGATTCAGATCGGTTTTCAGTACGTAGGCAACTGGGCCGCGTACATGTTCCCCGCGGTGGCGATCGCGCTCGCGGCGTACGGCACCACGGCTGAAGGCAACATCAAGCGCCGCGCCGCGCTCGTCGCCATGGCGTGCGCGACGCTCGTCGCCAGCATTCAATGGGGCGCGTATTCGCCGCGCCTTTCGCTCCGTGGCGGGTTCTTCGAAGTACCGCTCAAGATGCCGACGAGCGTCGACCGCGAGCGCGAGGCGACGCTGCTGGAGTTCATGGAGCAGGTGCCCGCCGACGTCGCGCTCTGCACATCGGAACGCGTGCAACCGCACACCACGTCGCTGCATTTGTGGAACATCACCATGCGCTCCGGCGTGGAGCGTTGTGAATACCTGCTGTGGTCGAACATCACTCCCGACCCGGGCGCGGAGAACGGGCCCACCGCGCTGTCGAGCGGTAAGTTCGAGCTCGTCGATCGCCGCTCAGGTCTGACGCTGGCGAAGCGGAAGCACTGAGTTCTACAGCTTGGCTTTGACGACCTTGCCCATCGCGTTGCGCGGGAGCTCGGTGACCGCGTGCACTTCTCGTGGTCGCTTGTGGGGTGAGAGCTGTTTGGCGACGAAGTCTTGAAGCTCCGGCGCTGAAACCGCAGCACTGGTGACGACGTACGCGACGATCTGCTCACCGAGATCGGCATCGGGCCGCCCGACGACCGCGGCTTCGCGGACGTTCGGGTGTTCGAGCAGCGCCGCTTCGACTTCACCGGCTCCGACTTTGTAGCCGCCGCACTTGATGAGATCGGTCGCGCGACGGCCGACGATGCGCACGCTGCCGTCTTCGCGCATGCACGCGATGTCGCCGGTGAAGAACCAGCCATCGGCATCGAGCACCGCAGCGGTCGCGTCGGGGCGATTCAAGTAGCCGAGAAAAACGGTCGGCCCGCGAACCGCGAGTTCACCCAGCGTGGAGTCATCTCGCGCCGTGACTTCGTTGCGGTTCTCGTCGACCAGCTTCGCTTCCATGCCGTCGATGGGCGGGCCCACGCTACCGGCGCTCGGTTTCGAATCGACGCGCACCGCGCAAGTGATGAGCGTCTCCGTCATGCCGTAGCGCTCGATGACGCGACGGCCGGTGAGCGCTTCGATGCGTTGCTGATCGCGTTGAGGGAGCGCTGCGCTTCCACTGACGAGCACGCGCGCGTGGCGAAAGCCGGCGAGGAGTTCAGGCTCACGCTCCGCGGCTTCAGCGAGCCGGTGGTACATCGTCGGCACCGCGAAGAACATCGTCGTGCCCTGCGCGAGCGCCTTCGAGATGTCGCGCGGCTCGAAGCGGGGGAACCAATGCAACGCGCCTCCATTTCGCAGCGAGCCGAAGAGACCCAGCACGAGCCCGTGCACGTGAAACAGCGGCAGCGCGTGCACCACGGTGTCTTCGCGAGTCCACTTCCACGCGGAGGCGAGACCATCGAGACCGGCGGCGATGTTCTGCGCGCTCAACACCGCGCCCTTGGGCAGGCCGGTGGTGCCGCTCGTGTAGAGGATCAACAGTGGCTCAGAGTTGAGCTCTCTCTGTGTGGCCCTCACCCCAACCCTCTCCTGTGAAACGGGAGAGGGGGTTTGCAGGGTTTGAACTCCAGTGAGCGAAGACGGATCAGCCGCGAACGCGATCGCAGGCTTCGCGTCGCTCAGAATGTGCGTGAGCTCCCGGGTTCCCAATTTGGGATCCAACGGGACCACGACGAAGCCGGCCGCCGCGAGCGCAACCAGCGCCGCCGGAGTCTCCAGCGCGGGTTGCGTCCAAACGGCGACGTGCGCCCCGCGATGAACTCCACGCGACGCGAGCAGCGCGCTCAGCGTGTCTGCGAAAGCCGCGAGCTGTCGAGCGGTGAGTGACGCGTCGCCGACGCGGAGTGCAACGTCGTCACTCGGAGATGCAAGGCGAGGAAACAGCGTCACTCGTCGAACGCGTCGTCGATCGAATTGCCGCTGGTCTTCTTGGCGGGCGCGGTCTTCGGCTTCGGCGCCGACACCGCAGGTTCCGCGTCGCCGCCGAGCTGCTCGAGACCCGACTTCGCCTGCGCGTTCGACGGGTTGTGCTTCAGCGCCGCCTGGAACGAGGTCTTCGCCTTCGCGCTGTCTCCGGCCTTCGCGTACTGATTGCCGAGCAACACGTAGAGGTTCGAGAGCTGCTTGCGGATTTCGCCACCGTACTTGCCCCAGCCGCTCGACAACCCTTCGTCCAACGCGAGCGCCTTCTGGAAGTTGGTGATCGCCGCCGAGCCATTGTTCGCCGCGACCGCGTCAGTCGCCGCGTCGTACGCGCCGATGAAGCGCATCAGCTTGTCGCTCAGGTCTTTGTCGCCGGCCTTCTTCGCGAGGTCGAGCGACGCTTCAGCGTTGCCCTTCTCATACGGCGCCAGAATCGACGCGCGATTGCCCGCCGCGCCCTTCGGCGCGTCTTCTTCCTCTTCGTCATCGTCCTTCGCCGCGGCCTTGGAGCTCGAAGCGGCCGCCTTCTTGGCCGACGCCACGCGCGCCGGAGCCGGCGCCGACGGAGCCTTGGTCACGCTCGGCGCCTTCGCCTGTTCCTTCACCGTCACCGAATCATCGACGACGACATCGGTCTCGGGCTGCGCGATGGCCACCGCGACCGGAGCCGCCTTCGCGTCTTTCGCTTCCTGCTCCGCCATCTTGCGCTTGAGCGCTTCGTTGATCAGCCGCTCGCGCTCTTCTTCAGCCGACGGCGCGGGCGTGGTCTTCGCCGCGACCTGAGGAGCCGCGTCTTCCTTCTTCGGCGTCATCGACTTCACCAACGCGAACGCCAACACCGCCGCGAGGCTGAAGCCGACCGCGCCCGCGAACACCGCGAGCTTGAGCGCCGTGCTGCTGGGAGGACGATTGAGGTTCGGAGCCGACGGGCGTGCCACGACCGCGGTCGCCACGCGCGCCTTGGCATCAGCGACCGCCGCTTTTTCAGCCGGCGAATTCGGCACCGCGCCGGGCGCCTGCGACGGGCTCTCGCCCTTGTTCAACGGCCCGCGCAGGCGCAGCACCGCGTTGCCCATGGCGATCGAATCGCCCGGCTTCACTTCGGTCTCGCCGCCGATGCGCTGCTTGTTGACGAAGGTGCCGTTCTGGCTGCCCAGGTCCTTCACGAAGAACTGCTCGCCCACGCGCTTGAGCTGCGTGTGACGGCGGGAGATCGAGGGGTGCTGAATGCGCAGGTCGCTCACCGACGCGCGGCCGATGATCACGGTGCCCTGCTTGACCTCCAGGAGCTGACCCGCGCCCGGGCCCCGCTCGACGTAGAGGAACGCCGGTTTGTACTCCGCGCCAGTGACTCCGTACTCGGCCTGCATTTCCTGATCTGCCTCGGTGTCGAAAACTGAAGTGGGGATGTTCTCTTCGACCTTCTTCAACGTCCGCCGCCCCGCCGTGGAGTCTGCCGGCAACTGCGCCACCCGCTGCGGCCTTGGATCATCGGCCTGCAACACGACCTCGTCAGTAACAGGTTCAGAGGCACGGCGTTTCGGGTTGGGAGGCATGGGAGAACTCCTTTAGAAGTGACGAAGTATCGCACATCTGACACCAATGGTTGCCTGACGGTAAAGAGGCCCCAAAATGAGCTCTCTCGAAATTCGAGTTTTCAACACCATGCAGCAGGACAAGGTGCCGCTGCAGCCGATTACGCCCGGAAAACTCGGCGTTTATGTGTGCGGCCCGACCGTCTACAGCTTCATTCACATCGGCAACGCGCGCACGTTCACGTCGTTCGACACCATCGTGCGATACCTCCGGTATCGCGGCTTCGATGTGAAGTACGTGCGCAACTACACCGACGTCGACGACAAGATCATCAAGGCCGCGAAAGAGACCGGTGAAGACCCGATCGCGCTCGCCGCCCGCTTCGTGGCGGAGTTCGAGAAAGACGTCGCGCAGCTCCGGTTGCTGCCGCCTGATGTGACGCCGAAGGTCAGCGAGACCATCCCCGAGATCGTCGCGCTCATCGAGAAGCTGATCAGCCGCGGAGTCGCGTACGAGTCAAAGGGCGACGTGTACTTCGAGGTTCGCAAGTACGACGGGTACCTGAAGCTCTCGCACCGCAAGTTGGACGACCTGCTCAGCGGTGCCGGTGATCGCGAGATCATCAATGAAGAGCAGAAGCGCGACCCGGCTGACTTCGCGCTGTGGAAGGCCGCGAAGCCGGGCGAGCCGTCATGGCCTTCACCGTGGGGCGCGGGCCGCCCGGGCTGGCACATCGAGTGCTCGGCGATGTCGGCGAAGTATCTCGGCGAGACGTTCGACATTCACGGCGGCGGGCTCGACCTGATCTTCCCGCATCACGAGAACGAGATCGCCCAGTCGGAAGCCGCGAGCGGCAAGACGCTGTGCAACTGCTGGATGCACGGCGGCTTCCTCGATCTCGAAGGCGCGAAGATGTCGAAGTCGCTGGGCAACGTGGTGCGCCTGCGTGATGCGCTGGAGCGCGTCGACGCCGAAGGTCTGCGCTACTTCTTCTTGTCGACGCACTACCGGCAGCAGCTCGCGTTCGGGGAGAAGGCGTTGAGCGATGCCGAAGCGCGCGTGGAGTATTTCTACGAGACGCTCAAGAAGGTCGACGAGCGCATCGCGGGCAAAGACTTCGGCACGGGCGCGGTGCACGGCGAGCCGGCGAAGTTCTTGCGCGAGTTCGACGAAGCGATGAGCGACGACTTCAATTTCCCCGGGGCGCTCGGCGCGCTGTCGGGTCTGTTCGCTGAATTGAATCTGCTCACCGACAAGCCGCCGGTGAAAGACAAGGCGCTCGTCGGCCGCACGCTCATCGAGCTGCGCGGCATCGTGACGAAGATCGCGTCGGCGTTGGGCTTGTTCGAATCGTCGCCGACTGAATGGCTGCTCGGCCGTCGTGAACGTCAG
>JBEHYH010000318.1:0-7680 GCA_048498275.1 Myxococcota bacterium
TCGACGGCTTCGCGCCAGGCCCGCGACTCGATGGCCGTGCGGCCCAGACGCGTCCACACCACGAGGCGCGTCGCATCGGGCAACTGCGCGTCGGCCAACTGCACCAGCTTGCGATCGAACGGCTGCGACGCGCGCGCGCCACCGCCGTCGAACGCGAGCGTGGCGCGGGCTTCGAGCGCTTCGAGGTCTTCCGGAGCCAGGGCGAGGTACGCGTCCCACGCTTCGGCGGCGAGGAGCGGCTCACCCTTCGCGAGCAGTTGCGCGCGTTGTTTGAGCAACGTGACGGCCTCGCCGGGAACGGCTTCGGCGCGCAGCGAGAGCAGCTCGGCCTGGCGACGCGCATCGCCCTCGGCGCGTTGGAAGAGCGCGTCGAACGCTTCGCGATTCGCGGGCGCGGCGTCGAACGCCTGCGACTCACAAATCAGCGCGCGCTCGACGGCACCGGCGCGGCGGAACGCGGCGGCCGCTTCGAGCCACATCGCCGCCGCGGCGGCGCCTTCGGTCTTCTCCGCGCGACGCGAGAGCACCGCGGCCAGCGAGAGATCATCTTCTGTCTCGCGCAGCCACGCGGAGTGACGCTCGAACGACGCATGGAGCGGATCGTGCTCGAGCAGCACCGCGTCGAAATCGGCGGCGTCCTGACGGCGGCCGAGCTCGAGCAGCATGTCGGCGACACGCGCGGTCAGCGAGAGGTCATCGGGGTTGGCCGCGCGGGCCGCAAGCAACGCAGCGGCGGCGTCATGCGGGCGCGATGCCTTCTCTTTGTAGAGCTGCGCGGCCTTGAGCAGCAGGTCGGCCTTCTGCGCCGCGTTCTTCGTGCGCTGCGCGGCGACTTCGTAGTGCTGCGCGATGTCGCCGACACGGTCTTGACGTTCATACAGACCGAGCAACAACGACTCCGCCTGGGCGAGCCCGGGCACGCGCTGGAGCGCCTGCTGGAGCGCCGCTTCGGCCTGATCAGGTGACAACATCGACGCCGACGCGACCTCGTCACTGTCTGACGGAAGCCCGAGGTGCAGCCGCGCGAGTTGCACGAAGGCCGCGGCCTGCTCCGTCGCGGTCGGCAGCAACCCGAGCAACCGCTCCTGCCAGTCGATCTCCGCGTCGCGATCGGCGCGGCGGCGCGCGAGGGCCAGCCCGTCTTTCGCGAGGGGAAGCGCCGGCGCGAGCTCCCACGCGCGATCGAACGCCTGCGCGGCGCCCTGCAGATCGAGCTTGGAGTCACGCAGCAGCTCGCCGCGATGGATGAGATACGCGCCCGCCTCGGCCTCGCGGCCCTCGTCGGCGCAGACATCGGCCATCGCCGACAACGTGCGCAGCGCTTCGTCGATGCGGCCGTTGCCCTCGGCGAGCCGCGCTTCTTCCGACCACGACTTGAGCGCGCCTTCGACATCGCCCGACGTGAGCTGGAGCTGGGCGATCTCCTGCAGCTCCGCCATCAACTCGCCGACGCGGCCCGAGGTGCGCAGCATCGTCGCGAGCTCGAGACGAACCGCGAGCGGTGAATCCGACGCTTCGGCGGCCTTCGTGAAGAGGCGCGTGGAGACCGCGAGGTCCTGATGCTTCGTGGCCGCTTCACGCGCGAGCTCGACCAGCAGCTCGGCAGTGCGCGGCGACTTCGACAACGTCTCCGCCCAGCGCGAACGCAGCTCGAAGCCGGCGCGCGCGTCGCGCACCGACACGAGCGCCGACAGCCTCTCGACGGCCACCGCGTTCAGCGGGCGCTCCGTCACCACGCGGCGCAACGTCGATTCTGCGAGCGCCACGTCACCCTGCTGCTGCGCGAGCTCGGCCAGCCGCAGCCACACGCGCTCGGCGACGTCAGGCGCGTCGTGGAAGGAGATCGACGACGCCAACACGCGCTGCAGCGGCAACGCTTCGCCCATCGCGCCGGCGAGGTACAGCGCGTCGGTGAGCTTCTGGAGGTCTTCGCCCTTCGCGGCGTCGAGACCGTTCGCCAGCCGCATCAAGCGGAGCGCTTCACGCGCGTCATCGGCGCGCTCGGCGAGCTTCGCGGCTTCACGCAACGTCGCGGCGCCTTCGCTCTTCGGCAACTGCGTCGCGGCACTCTCCAGCAGCTCGATGGCGGTCGCGAAATCTCCGCGCGCGGCGAGCAGCGACGACAGCCGGCGGCGCGACGGCACGTCGGTCTCGTCGAGCGAGACGATGCGGCGGAGCGCGGCTTCACCCGGGCCCGGCTCGTCGAGCTTGTCGAGGTAGAGGCTCGCGAGCTCGACCAGCACCGGCACCGCCTGCACCTTCGGCAGATGCGCGGCTTCGGCGGCGAGAATCTCGGCGAGACCTTCCCAGTCTTCGGTCGCGCGCAACGCGGAGATGAGCCCGGCGGTCGCCTGCGGGTGGCGCGGCGCGAGCTCGAGCGCCGACGAGAACGCGGTGATGACCTCGGCGCGCGCCGAACGCGACTGCAGCAGCTCGGCGCGTTCCAACAACGCCTCGACACGGCGGGCGACCGGGCCCTGCTTCGAGGCTTCGAGCAACGCGTCTTCGGCGCGACGCGAATCGCCGGCCTTGCGCGCCACCTGCGCGAGGCCGAACCACGCTTCCGTGCGCTCCGCGGCGGGCAGCGGCAACTTCACCAGCGTCTCGAACGCCTCGAGCGCGCGCGGCGTGTCATCGGCGCGAGCACGGCTGCGCGCGATGGTGACGAGCCGTTCGGCGGCCGCGGTGACGACGGTCTCATCGGCGCTGGTCTGCTGCAGCACCGCGCGCAACGCCGAGAGCTCGGCGGCTTCGTCGCCCGACTGACGCGCGAGCTCGGCGAGCGAACGCAGCAACGGAACGGGGTTCGTCGAGAGGCGCGAGGCTTCGGACAGATCTCCCCGCGCGGAGACGAGGTCGCCCGACACGCGATGCAGTTCAGCGCGACGGGTGAGCAATTCGGCGCGCGCCTCGCCACTCGCCGAGCTGATGAGACCCGAGAGCAGCCCGAGCCGTTCGCTCTGATGCACCTCATCGTTGGGCAGCAACGCCAGCAACCGCTGCGCGGCCCACTCGTGATTCGGCTCATCGGTGAGCATCGCGCGCAGCGCTTCGAGTGCCGACGGCGTACGGCCCAGCGACAGCGCGCCCTCCGCGAATTCGCGACGCGTGGCCTGACGTTCGGCGCCCGAGAGCCGCGGCCAGAGTTCGCCGAGCAGATCGACCAGGGGCTCCAGCGCGCCGGCCTTGCGATGCAGCTTCGCGAGCTCGAGCTGCGCGTCGAGATCTTCGGGTTTGAGCGCGGCGTACTTCGAGAACAGGCGGCGCGCGGCGTCGTAGTGGCCGGCCTTGAGCGCGGCCTGCGCCGCGCGACGGGTCAGCGACGCGACATCGACCGGCAGACCCGATTCGTCGGTCGCGCCCTCGCCCGCGTTCAACACCGCTTCGAAGTCGACGAGCGCTTCACGCGGGTTGGTGGTCTCGATGAGCTCCGCGCGGCGGAAGCGCGCAGGGAGGAACGACGGATCTTTCTCCAGCGCCTGCGCCAGCAACGGCTGCTCTCGCGGCGTGTCGCGGGTGAACGTCGCCGCGCGGAAGTACCAACGCGCCGCCTCCTGCGGATCCGAAGCGAGCGTCGCGCGACGCGCATAGAGCCGAGCGGCTTCCTGCAGCGCGCCGCGATCGATCTCCAGCTTCGCCAGCGTCTCGAGCGCATCGGCCGCCGTCGCGCCCTGCGGAGCCGCGTCGAGGGCCGCGGTGAGCCGCAGAATCGCGCCCTGCGTGTCGCCCGTTTCGAGCAGCGTCTTGGCCGACTTGAGGAACAACGGCGCCGCGTCCTGCGCGCGGCCGGCCTGCAGCAACGCCTGCGCGCGCGCGGCCCACAAATCGGTCAGCTCACGCGTCGCGCGCTCTTCGACGTAGAGCGCTTCGAGCCGCGCCGCGAGCTCGTCATCGAGCCGGCGGAGCGGGAACGCCAACGCGTAGTTCTCGCGGGCCGCGTCCTTGTCGCCGAGCTGCTCGCACGCACGGCCGAGCCGCGCGCGAACCTCGGCCAACTTCTCCGGAGGCGCGTGACGCGGCAACAACGCGAGCACATCTTCGAGCGCGCGGCGTGCATTGACGGGGCGCTCGAGACGCAACGACAGCGTCGCCAGCTCGAGCAGACCGTTGACCTCGGGGAACAGCCGGTTCGCTTTTTCGAGCGCGACGAGCGATTCGCCCGAGCGACCCAGGCGCTGATCCAACACCTGGCTGAGTTCACGCAGAGCAGCAGCCGCGAGCCGTTTGTCGCCAGCGGTCTCCGCGACACGCGAGCGCTGTTCGAGCGCCCACGCGAGACCGGCCATGTCTGAACGGCGGCGTTCGAGTGCGGTGAGTTCACCGAGCACCGGCAGGTCATCAGGCTCGAGCTTGAGCACTTCGCGCGCCGCGCGCGCCGCGGTGTCGAGATCGAACGCGAGATCGCGCGCCGCGACGACGAGCCGGCGGTAGTGCCGCGCCCGCTCCTTCGCGTCGTCGGACAACTGCGCGAGGGCTTCGAGGCAACGCGCGAGCTGACCGCCATCGCGTTTGCTTTCCGCGAGCGCCAGCATGCCTTCGAGGGCGAGCCGATTCTTCGGGTCGGCTTCGAGGGCCTGGCTCAGCAGACGTTCAGCGCGGTCCAACTGATTGAGCCGCCCGCGATACAGCTCGCCGGCTTCGGCCCAGAGCGCCGCCCGACGCGCGGGTTCTTCGACGACCGCCGCCGCCTTCTCACACGCATCGGCGAGCTCCGCCGCTTTGCCCGACGCACGGAAGTACGGGAGCAATTCGTCGAGGGCGATGGTGTCCTGCGCGTCCAACGCGAGCGCCGCTTCGAGGTGCTCGCGCGCGCGCACGGGCTCGCCCAGCTTCGCCTTGAGCAGCCGCGCCAGGGCGTGATGCGACGCATGCGCGGCCTTGCGAATCTCTTCGGTGCGCGGCGCCGGCCCGGCGAGCTCGACCGCCTGCTGATAGCCCGCGACCGCTTCTTGCAATTTGCCGAGCGACTCCGCGACGCGCGCCGAGAGGTACTGCGGCTCCGGTTCACCCGGCAGCAACGACGCTGCTTCATGGAAGCGGAGCAGCGCGTTTTCCGGCTGCTTGAGACCGTTTTCCCAGACGAGGCCCGCGAGAATGTTGGCCCGGCCGACGCGATCGACCTCGTGACGCGCCATCGACACTTCGCGAACGCGGTCGAGCGACTTGATGGCGCGCAGCCACTCGCCGCTCCGGTAGCAGAGCTCACCGAGCAGGAAGAGCGCTTCGGAATGATCAGGCGTGAGCCGCAGCGCCGCTTCGCAGTGCAGGCGCGCGCCGGCGAGATCGTCTTCGGTCTGCGCGGCCAGCTTCGCCAACTGCACGTGCGCTTCCGCGGCATCGGCCGGGTCACGCGCCAACGCGGCGAGCCGGCGGTACGCGCGAATCGCTCCCGCGCGGTCTTTCGCTTGATCAGACGCACGCGCCAACGCCTTGAGCGACGGCAGGTGATCAGGCTTGAGCCCGAGCAGTTCGTGCAGCGCCTTGACCGCGAGCTGCGGAGCGTGGTCGCGCGAAGAACGCGCCGCCGCTTCAGCCGCGAAGAACGCGCCGGCCTCTTCATGACCGCCGCGCGCCAACTGACACAGCGCGAGGAACCGTTCTGACGCGCGCGCGAACTCACCGCGACGCTCACGAATCACGGCTTCGGCCCACAACGCGGTCGCGCTCTTCTCACGACGGCGATGCAGCGACGCGGCGATGTCCAACGCGAGCTCGTGCGATTGCAGGTCGGCAACCAACAACGTCAGCAGACGCTCCACCGCGAACGGGTGCGCCTCCGTCGCATCACCGAGCCGCAGATACGCTTCACGCGCTGCTTCGAGCTTGTTCTGCGCGAGCAGCTCTTCGGCGTCTGCGAACGCGCGCGCGCCTTCGAGCGCCAGCAGCAGCTCTTCATCGGGCGCACCGGGAGGCGGCAGACCGCCCGACGAGAACCGCAGCCGCAGGCCCTTCGACGAGACGTTCGCCTCCGCGAGCCGCGCCTGGTCGAGCGACGGCATCTTGTACCCTCGAGCCACCGCCGCGAGCTCGACGAGCTCCGGCAACACGCGCGCGGTGAAACCATTCGCGCCACGACGCTCGACGTCGGGCAGCGCACCTGAAGACTTCAGCGCTTCACTGACGATCGCGCCGAGACGCGACGCGGGCGTCGGCGAGAACGAGTACAGCCTCACGTCGTACAGGTAGACGGCCAGCTTCTCGCCATCGCCATCGAACGCGGCCTTGAAAGTGATCGGCGTGCGCTCCGGCCCGCGGAGCCGTGCCTGCACCTCGAGATGCCCGGGCTGAAAATGCAGCCGCACGTCATCGAGGTCGTTCAACTTCGCCGAGTGCGCGCGCACTGCACGGCGCAGCACTTCGGCGTCGATGCTCACCTCGAGGAAACCGAAGTCGAGCTTCTTCTTCTGGTACTTCGACGCGCCGCCCGAGAGGTTCATCGGGAACGTCACGTCGGGGATCGAGAGCGCGAAGTCGGTGATGACGACACCGGGCGCGACCTCGAGCTCAGGGAAACCGACGAACGCGCGGCGATCGACGAGCCGCAACTCCGGCCCGACGGGTTTCGCACCTGCAGCTGTCGTGTCCTTCTGAGCCATGAGTGTCGCGGGCGGCCAAGCTACCACCCGCGAGATCTCCCCGAAATTTTTAGCTTTTCAGTTGTCCAGGTCGGAAAGGTCGTTGTGCGGCACGCCCGCCGGCACCGTCTGGCCGTCGATGACCCGCGCCTCGCTGGAGATGGTCCAGATGTCGAGCGCGGGGTCCTGGTCGATGTTGCCGACACAGGCCGCTTTGAAGCCCTTTTCGCTCACCCCCAGCGATTGGCGAATGACCGCCGGCGTCTGCTCGAGGAGCCCTTCTTTCTGCGCTTCAGGGCGCGTCGGCTTCACGAAGCTCCGGCCGAGCAGGTACGCGTAACGCGTGCGGTCAGGGTGAAAGTCGAGCTCCGCGAGCTCTTCAGAAAAGGCGCCCTTCTCGGCCTCGTACGACTTCTCAGCGAGGTAGATGGTCTTGAGGTTGGCCTTGCATTCCGACTGCGTCGCGCGCGATTTGTATTTGATGAAGTTCGGTATCGCGATGGCCGACAAGATGCCGCCGACTCCGCAGCAGCCGAAGAGCACGACGACTCCGACGATGATGATGACCGGCAGGTTCGACGACTTCGGCTGCCCCGGAGGCGCGGGGATCGGATTGGGCGTCATGGAGCGTGGACGCTAAACCGGACGCGCAGAGACGCCGCTTCAAAAGAGATCACGGATTTCGTCGCTGACGTCATCGATGTGCTGGACGACGCGCCCCGCTTCGGCGACGTGTTTGCCAAACGTGCGCGGCTCGCTCGAGACGGTCCACACGTCGACGAGTTCGTCGTCGTCAAAGTCTGCGACGCACGCCAGCATGAACGAGCCTTTGTCGACGTGAAGCGTCTGGCGAATGGTGGGCGGAATCCGTTCGACCAGGCTTTCTTTCTTCTCCGCGAGTGTCGGCAACAACACCGTGCGGCCGATGATGAAGGCGTAGTTCTGCTGAGGCTCCGCGCCGAGCGCTTCGGCCGACTCGGTGAACTCACCGTGCTTCGCGAAGTACGCCTGTTCCCATTCACCGAGCATGCGGAGGTACGAGTGGCATTCGTCCTGTTTGAACCGCGCGATGAACTTCTTGAACGGCGTCGAGTTGACGAACAAC
>JBEHYH010000319.1:0-7660 GCA_048498275.1 Myxococcota bacterium
GCGCTCAACCTCGCCGGCGAACGCCACGGCGCTGTAGCGCACGGCGAGCGAGATGTTGGTCGCCGCCGCCGCGATGCGCTTCTCGTGTTCAGCCGGCGACGGTTCACCGCCCCAGGTGTGGAACACGCGCTCCGGCGGCAGCGTCGAGAGGAAGCGCTCCATCTTCATCAGCGCGACCCGGTATTCCTTGATGGTGTACGTGGTCGGCGTGTGGAGCGACGGGTTCGTCTCCGGCAACAGCTTCCACGTGTTGTCGAGGAACCGCGCGGGGTCGGGGTCAGCGAAGTTCCCCACGTCGTTGTTCGAGAGCCGCGTCGCGCGCCGCGCCATCACGCCGACCTCTTCAGGCTTCAGACCCAGCGACAGCAGGCGGTCGCGCAACTGCACGGCTTCACCATCGCGAAATGGAATGCTCGCTTCGATGCACGCCACGACCGCGAGGATCTGCTCGCGCGTGAGCACGCCTTCGAGCTCCTTCGCGGCGACCAGACCCGACGCGAGCTCGTTGAGGCCCGTGAACGGCGTCAGCACCTGCCCCGGAGAGCACCCGAACATGTGCAGCACGTCGCGCGCCGTCGGGTCTTCTCCACAATGCGGCAGCAGGCGCCAACCGTTCGGCGTCTTGTCGTCGCGCTGCACGAGCGGCTTGAGCAGCTCCGCGTAGTGCGTGGGCACGTCGAGGTCGACCTGCACGTAGACGATGTCGTGGTACAGCGCCGCGAGCGTCTCGATGGCGTCGGCGTCGCGAACCAGCTCGAGCACGTGCTGATGCGTGTGAAATTCGCGCGCGCGCGAAGAGAGCGCCTGGTGCACGGCCACGCCCCACTTCTCGACGAACAACGGAGGCACGGCGAGGCCCAACGCCTCCAGCGCTCGAGAATACGTGGCGATGATGCGGTGAACCGGGGAGAGCCCAGCCTCTTCGGCCATTGGACGCCCAGTGTCTGGCTGAAAAGGGGGAGCGGGCAAGCGGTTTCCCGACTAATCCCGGCGGCATGAAGCTGGCGACGCTCAAGAACGGCACCCGTGACGGACAACTGTTGGTGGTGAAACGCGACTTGTCGGCGTGGGTTCGCGCGGCGCACATCGCCCCGACGCTCCAGGCCGCGTTGGATTCGTGGACCGAGTGCGAGCCGAAGCTGCGCGCCCTGGCCGCTGAGCTCGAGGCAGGCACCGCGAAGAGCGAAGCCTACGACGCGTCACGGCTGCTGGCGCCGTTGCCGCGCCCGTACGAGTGGGTCGACGGGAGCGCGTACCTGAATCACGTGCGCCTCGTGCGCAAGGCGCGCAAGGCGCCGTTTCCTCCGTCGCTCGAGAGCGACCCGCTCGTGTACCAGGGCGGCACGTCTGAAATGGTGCCGCCGACCGGCGACATCGCGGTGCGCGACGAAGCGTGGGGCATCGATTTCGAGTCTGAAGTCGCGGTCGTTCTCGGTGACACGCCGGTGGGCACGACCGCCGACAAGGCCGCGCCATACGTGCGGCTGTTGATGTTGGTCAACGACGTGACGCTGCGAGGCCTCATCCCCGCGGAGCTCGAGAAGGGCTTCGGCTTCTTCCAGGGCAAGCCGGCGACGGCGTTCTCGCCGGTCGCGGTGACGCCCGATGAGCTCGGGCCGTCGTGGCGCGAAGGCCGCGTGCACCTGACGCTGCAGACCTGTCTCAACGGCGTGCTGGTCGGCGACACGCACGCCGGCCCGGAGATGCACTTCTCGTTCTTCGACCTCGTCGCGCACATCACCAGGACGCGCGCCTTCACCGCGGGCACGATTCTCGGGAGCGGCACGGTTTCGAACGAAGATCGCGCGCGCGGCGTCTCGTGTCTGGTCGAGCGGCGGATGATCGAGACCATCGACGAGGGCGCTCCGAAGACGCCGTTCTTGAAGAATGGCGACCGGGTCGAAATCGAGATGAAAGACGCAGCGGGTCAGTCGGTCTTCGGGCGCATTGATCAACGCGTCAAAGTCGGCTGAACCTGATTTTCGCCCGCGTCATTTCGGGCAGCGCTAACCTCCGAGCCGCCTCATGACGCACGCAAGCGAGTTCGAGTTTTTCGACGACGAAGAGGGCGGGGGCCAGTTCGTTCCGGTGACCGGGCACGTGCCTGCGCTCCGCAGCCAACTGGGCCGGGGTGACATCGATGGGGCCGTGAAGCTCTACGAAGAAACCGGCGGCGCGGCGCGCTCCGGCCTTCTGCAGGAAGCGTCGATCGCGTCGTTCGAGATGAAGAAGGCCATCGCGCAGATGTTCAAGCGCGCGCGCGACTTCGCGTCGGCGGGGCAGGTCTTCGAGCTCGCGAACAACATGGCCGAAGCGGCGCCGTGCTTCGAGCAGAGCAACGACTTCGTGCGCGCCGCGCTCGCGTGGAAGAAGGCGGGCGAGCTCCTGCGCGCGGCGGCGGCGTACGAGCGCGCGGGCAAGACCGATGAAGCCGTCGAGCTCTACAACCAGGCCGGCGCGCGGGAGCAGTTGGCTGAAGCGCTGGCGCGGGGCCGTCGGTTCGAGGCGGCGGCCGCCGTCTATCGCGAGCTGGGCAATCTCCACGCCGAGGTCGAGTCACTCCGCGCCGCGCTCGCCGCGACGCCGGGTAGCGTCACGCCGTCGATGCGTCTCGCGGAGTTGTTCGCGCAACACGGCCAGCTCCCGCGCGCGACCGAGCTGCTGATGGAGGCGGCGCGCGTCAACACCGAGGCGCGTGGCGACGCGACGCTGCTCGAGTACCTCGCGCGCCTGTTGGACGCGTCGAACAACCCTTCGGCAGCGGCGCGGGTCCGTTCACACATCGCCAACGCGTCTGCGTCGAAGCCCGCGCCGGTGCCGACGGTGGCTGCCGCGCCTGCCGCGCCCGCGACTCCGGGTGGCGACGCCTACGGCTTCTTGAAGGCGCTGCCGATGTTCACCGACCTCTCGCTCGACGACATGCGCAGCCTGTTCCGCGTGTGCACGCAGCATGGGTTCGGGCCGGGCATGAACCTCATCGAGCCGGGCCAGCCGGGCCGCGGGCTCTTCGTCATCGTCGATGGTCAGGTCGAGGTCTTCGGAGGTTTCGGCACCGACGCGCGGCTGCTCAACACGCTGGGCGTCGGCGGGTACGTCGGCGAGATTTCGCTGCTGCTCGATGGCCCGACGTCGGCGCGGGTGACGGCGCGCACAGCGGTGAAGGCGCTCTTCATCTCTCGCGAAGCGTTCACGCAGTACCTCTTCAACACGCCGTCGGCTGCGGTGCGCATCTACCGGCTCTTCAGCAACAACCTGGCGGAGCGCGTGCGCGCGTTGTCCGCCGCGAGGTAGAACGTGGCTGACCTGAAAGAGCTGGAAGGACTCGCAGAAACGCTGTCGATGACGGAGTTGATTCGTCTGCAGGACGCGATCTCCAAGGCCATCGTGCGCCGCTTCGAGAAGCGCCTCGCGCTGGTGTTCTCAGACGTCGTCGGCAGCACGCCGTACTTCGCGCGCTTCGGTGATGAAGCCGGCCGCAAGCTGCAGCAGCGTCACTTCGATCTGCTCAACGCGGTCATCGCGCCCGAGGGCGGCCGCATCATCGACACCGCGGGCGACGGCGCGTTCATGTGCTTCGACAGCGTCACCTCGGCGGCGCGCGCGATGGTGCAGTTGCAGCGCGCCATCGTGAAAGACAACGACAACCGCGCGCAGGACCACCGCATGAACGTGCGCGTCGGCATTCACGTCGGCCCGGTGTTGACCGACGGCGTGGAGGTGTCGGGCGACGCGGTGAACTTCGCCAGCCGGGTCTCGAGCTCCGCGGGCGCGGGCGAAATCCGCCTCTCGTTGGCGGCGCATTCGGAGGTGGCGGACGTCGAGATGCGCCTGCGCAGCCGCCGGCAGAAAGCGGTGGAGCTCAAGGGTGTCGACCGCCCGCAGGAGCTCTTCACGCTCGACTGGCTCGACACCACGCGCTTCCCCACGCTGGTGCGCTTCGAAGACGGCAGCGAGCTGCGGTTGCCGACGCTCGACGTGATCCGCTTCGGGCGCCTGCGCGAGCAGGACGGAGTCACCGCCAACGACGTGGTCATCACGCTCGCCGACCCCAACCTGCAGGGCCGCATCAGCCGCTGGCACTTCGAGCTGCTCCGCCGCTTCGACGGCTTCATGTTGCGCAGCGTCTCGACGTCGACCACGGAGCTCGACGGCAAGCCCGTCAATCGCGGCGAAGAAGTGCTGCTGCGGCCGGGCGCGAAGGTGAAGCTGGGCGGCGCGGTGACGCTGCACTTCGTCTCCGAAGACTTCGCGCAGGAGATGACGCTGTTGCCGGGTTGAGCCGGCGCATCGGCGCCCTGAAATTTTCCAGCGATGCCGTGTCGCCGTCATTTCACGCGGGGCGCCGTTGCCGTTTGGGGCCGCTTGGGTCATGAGCCGCGCCATGCGCCTTCCCTCACGCGTCGCACTCGTCGCATCGCTCGTCTTCCTCGGTTGCCCTCCGTCTGAATCGCAGTCGCCCGTCACGATGACCGTCTCGCCGGCGACGGTGGAGGTCTCGCAGGGCTCGACCGTGCACCTCACGGTGACGTTGAAGAAGGGCACCGAGACGATGTCGTCGGCGGGCACGGTGTGGAGCTCGTCGGCGACGTCGGTCGCTTCGGTCGCCGGCACCGCCGATGGCAACGCGACGGTCACCGGCGTCAGCCCCGGCACCGCGACGCTCACCGCGCGCAACGGCAGCTCCACCGCGACGGTGCAGGTGGTGGTGCAGTCGCCCATCATCACCCGCCTCGAATTGACGCCCGCGACGCCGTCGGTCGCGAAGGGCACCACGCTGCAGCTCGTCGCCACCGCGGTCTTCAGCAACGGCGCCACGGAGGACTACTCGTCACAGGTGACGTGGAGCTCCTCGAGCGACGCGACGCTCACCGTCTCTCCGACGGGGCTCGCGAAGGGCCTCAGCGAAGGCACCGCGACCGTCACGGCTGACCTGCAGGGCCTCACCGCGACCCTCGACGTCACCGTCACCGCCGCGACGCTCTCGCGCATCGACCTGACGCCGGCGGCTCCGACCATCGCCGCGGGCACCACGGTGCAGCTCGTCGCGACCGGCACCTTCAGCGACATGTCGACGCAAGACCTGAGCGCCCAGGTGATGTGGACGGCGCCGGGCTCGAACGTGTTGACGCTGTCGACCACCGGGCTCGTCACCGGCGTGGTCCCCGGCAGCGCGGCGGTGACGGCCAGCCTCGATGGCGTCACCGGTTCGCTCACCATCACCGTGACCGCGGCGCAGTTGACCTCCATCACCGTCTCGCCGACGAACCCCTCCATCGCGAAGGGCACCACGGTGCAGCTCGCGGCCACCGGTCACTTCACCAACGACAGCACGCAAGACCTCACCTCGCAGGTCACCTGGTCGTCGGGCGCGGCGGCGGTCACCGTCACCGCCTCGGGTGAAGCGACTGGTGCAGCGGCGGGCAGCGCTGAAGTGACGGCGACGCTCAACGGCCTCTCCGGCGCGACCACGGTCACCGTGACCGACGCGGAGCTGGTCTCCCTCACCATCACCGGCTTCACGGGCGCCGCGCAGTTGCCCGCGGGCCGTACCCAGCAGCTCACCGCGACCGGTACCTTCAGCGACACCACGACGCAGAACCTCACCACGCAGGTGCTGTGGGCGAGCGATGTGCCGGCCCATCTCACTGTGAGCAACGCCACCGGCAGCGAGGGTCTGCTGAGCGCGGTCGCCGTCGGTACGGCGCAGGTCTCGGCGACGTTCGACGGGGTGACGGGCACGCTCGACGTCGAAGTGCTCGGAGCGGTGCTCGACGCGATTCAGGTGACGCCCACCGCGGCCTCGCTGCCGCTGGGCGTGAACCAGCCGTACACCGCGACCGGCGTCTACTCGCAGGGCCCGACGCAGAACCTCACCACGCAGGTGACCTGGTCTACGGCTGATGCCGGCGTCGCCACCATCTCCAACGCGGCCGGCAGCGAAGGGGTGCTGACGCCCGCCGC
The DNA here is from genome assembly GCA_048498275.1 of Myxococcota bacterium. GTDB lineage: Bacteria > Myxococcota > Myxococcia > Myxococcales > Myxococcaceae > Archangium_A. Next base: position 5,962 of record JBEHYH010000319.1, read on the forward strand.
GGTCGGCACCACGCAGGTATCCGCGACGCTCGACGGAGTCACCGGCTCCACCGGCGTCTCGGTCATCGCCGCCACGCTGGTGCGCGTCGACGTGACGGGCACGCCGCTTTCCATCGCGAAGGGCCTCACCACGCAGCTCACCGCGTCGGCCGTCTTCACCGCGGGCGCGCCCATCGACGTCACCTCGCAGGCCGCGTGGAACACCGGCGACGCGGGCGTGGCGACGGTGAACGCGACGGGTCTGGTGACAGGCGTCGAGGTCGGCAGCGCGGCCATCTCCGCGACGTACGGCGGTCAGACCGGCAGCGCGACGGTGACGGTCACCGCGAAGGAGCTCGCCTCGCTCGCCATCTCGCCCTCGACCAACGTCACCGTGCCGGTCGGCGTCACGCAGCCGTTCATGGTCGAAGGCACGTACACCGATGGCTCGCACGAAGACCTCACCACCCAGGTGACGTGGACCTCGAGCGCGCCCGCGAACGCGACCATCAGCAACGCGGCGGGTACGCACGGCGTGTTGACCGGCGTGGCGCTGGGCACCACCGACGTGCAGGCTTCGCTCGGCACCGTCTCTTCGGCCGCCGTCACGGTGACGGTGAGCGACCCGATTCTGCTTTCCATCTCGCTCGCGCCCGTGGGCCCGGTGGCCATCGCGAAGGGCCGCACGCAGCAGTTCATCGCGACCGGCCACTATTCAGACGGCAGCACTCCGAACCTCACCACGCAGGTGACGTGGGCGTCTGACGACGCGGCGGCCACCATCTCCAACGCGGCGGGATCGCAGGGCCTCGCGACCGCGGCGGCGGAAGGCACGGCAAACATCACGGCGACGTTGAGCGCCTTCCCTACGATTCAAGGCACGGCGGTGATGAACGTCGGCCCGGCGGTGTTGACCTTCATCGTGGTGACGCCGTCGCCCGCAGCGGTGAACGCCGGAGCGACGCTGCAGCTCGCGGCGAGCGGCACGCTCAGCGACGCCACGCCGGTGACGGTCACCACCACGGCGACGTGGTCGTCGACGGACCCCTCGGTGGCGACGGTCGACGCGTCGGGTGTGCTGCACGGGGTCGCCGCCGGTACGACCACCATTCGCGCGTCGAAGGACGGCGTCGACTCGGCGCTCGTGAACGTGACGGTGTCGGTCGCGGTGACGTTGGACTCGGTCGAGGTGACGTCGGCGGACGGCGGTGTGTTGTCGATGCCGAAGGGCCGCTCCATCACGCTCAAGGCGACGGCGCACTACAGCGACAACTCGTCGGGCGACGTGAGCGCGGCGTGGTTGTCGAGCGCGCCCGCGGTGGCGACGGTGACCGACGGCGTGGTGTTCGGCGCGGGCGAAGGCTCGGCGGACATCAGCGCGACCTACCAGAGCGTGACCGGCACGGCGGGCGTGACGGTGACCGCGGCGGTCGCGGAGTCGCTCGCGCTGAACGACCTCACCATCGCGCGCGGCACCACGCAGACGCTGACGTTGAGCGGCGTGTTGAGCGACGGCACCTACCCGGCCGCCTCGTCGGTGACGTGGTTCTCGTCGACCCCCGCGGTGCTCGTTGATTCGACCGGCGCGGTGCACGTGACGAGCAGCGCGACGGTGGGTGACACGGCGACGATTACCGCTTCGCGCGATGGCGTCACCGCGACGTCGACGGTGACGGTCAGCGCTCCCGACCTGGTGACGCTGACCATCAACGGCGCACCA
>JBEHYH010000320.1:0-7636 GCA_048498275.1 Myxococcota bacterium
GAGGGTGTGGGCGCCGCGGCGCCCTGACCGGGGAAGCTGACGATGTCGAGCGGGCGATCGCTCTCGCTCATGAAGAGCAGCGTGGCGAGGTTCGGCGCGACCTTGTTGGTGAACACGTCGATGCACGACCCCTGACCCGACTGCGTGCACGCGTGCGCCCAGCCCTGGAGAATGGTCATCGTCACCTTGCCGATGCCGCTCACCGCCGCGACCTGCGCCAGCGTGGTGAAGGGGCGGCCCGCGAGGAGCTGCGTCGACTGCGTGCCGTTGATGCCGTGCTCATCGAGCTGCACCGCGGAGGCCGAGTTCGCGAGGATCAACGCCGCCGGCGCGTCGAGGGCGTCGAAGGTCACGCCGTCGAACGTGCCCGCGAGCGTGCCGGTCGTCGGAGGCGGCGTGGTGCCGCCCGTCATCGCCGCGTACCAGGTGAACGACGGCGCGCCGGCCAGTCTGGTGAGCGTCGACGCGCCGACGTAGCTCAAGCTCCCGAGCGCCGAGACCGACGCGAGGGGGCGCGCCGCGACGATGGCCGTCACCGAACGCGAGTCGAACAGCACGTCGAGCGCCGCCGCCGAGTCGGTGTTCACGCCGTACAGCACCGCCTTGACCTGCCAGCCCTTGAAGAAGACGCCCTTCACGGTCTCCGGAGCCACCGACGGGTGCGCGACGCCGTACGCCGCCCACTTCTGAATCGTCGCCGTACCGACCTCGGGCACCGCGTCGACCTGCGCGACCGTGGTGAAGAAGAAGTCGTCGTTCGACGGGCACTTCGCATCGGCGCCAGCGCGCGCGGTGACCAGGTTCTTCGCCGCCACCGCCGTCACGCCCGCCGCCTGCAACGTCGCCGCGTCGACCGCCGGGTCGTTCACCAGGTTCAGCAGCGCCGCGGTCTGGTCGGCCGGCAAGGTCAGCGACTCTTCGTTCGACACGAGGTCGTCGACGCCTTCGGCCGGGAGCCCACAGCCCACTGCGAGAACGGTGACCGCCACGGCAGAGAAAAAGGTCTTCATGGGTGCCGCACCTACACGGTCACACACGCGCCGCGCAAGGTGGGGCCCGACCAGTGAATCTCAGATGTTACGAGTACCTTAATGCCCCGGGAGCACGCCGCCGTCGGGCGCGACCAGCCGGAGCGGCGCGTACACGAGGTCTCCCGGGCCGCAATCGTCGGCCTCCACGACCAGCCGCTCGAGGCCCGGCGGGGCGGCGAACGTGTACGTGGTGATGAAGACCGGGTCGGGCGTCTTCGGCGTCTTGCAGACCAGCGCCGGCACCTCGACCTTGCGCGAGGTCTTCCAGCGATGCCGCCGGCAGTCTTCTTCAATGGAGGGCACCCGCACGCGCAACGCACCCGCCGGCGCCACGTGCAGCGTCTTCTGCGTACAGGTCAGCGTGAGCTCGTCGAAGCGCAGCGTGGTGACGCCGTTCTTCACCGTGCGCGCACCGGTCAGCGTGGAGCTCTTCGCGCAGCGCCAATCGGTCTCGCGCTTCGGCCGCAGGCGATGCTCGAAGACCACCGTCGCGCTGCCGCCGTCGAGCTGGAGCGACACCACGTCGAGCGCATCAGGGCCCGGCAAGGTGCTCGTGAAGAAGGTGCGCTCCACCCACTGCGCGTCGAGCCCGGGAGCCGGACAACCCGCGTCAGGCGTCTGTGCCGCGAGCAGAAAGAGGATCAGCGCGTGCATGCAAGCTCCAGAAACCAAGTGAAAGTCGTCGCGGAAACGCTAGAAGCCGCGGCCATGGCTAAGCAGGTCAGCATCGACGAATTGCTCCAGAACGGCTCGAAACAGTGGAACCAGCTCCGCCGCGACGGAAAGGTGCCCACGGACCACACCGGCGCGACATTCACGCAGTTGTTCTCGGCGAACGCCGACCTCTCGATGCTCACGCTCATCGGCGCGGAGTTCGAGAAGTGCGACCTCTCGAAGGTGAGCTTCAAGGAAGCCGACCTCTCGAACGCGTACTTCCACGGCGGCCGCCTGCAAGACTGCGATTTTCGCGGCGCGAAGCTCGACGGCTGCACCTTCGAGAAGTTGAAGCTGCTGCGCTGTGACTTCACCGGCGCGACCGGCCTCGAGGAGATCGAGTTCGACGACTGCGACATGGACCGCGTGACGGGCCTCGACGGTGAAGATGCGCCGCCGCCTCCGCCCCCGCCGGCCGTGGGTGTCACCAGCTTCACGCGTGAGCAGCGCGCGTCGGTCATGGGCCTCAAGTCGGGCGAGCCCGAGAGCGACCTGCCTCCGTTCCGCCCCGGCGACGCGGCCGGCACCATCCTCTTCCGCGGGCTCAAGCACATCCCGAATCCCCCGCCGTGGGTGCTCGACGTGCCGGGGCTCCGCCCGCCCCTGCCCGTGCGCATGCCGCCCGGCACGACGCTGGAACATCTCTACCGTGAAGCCGTGAAGACGCGCCTCGAAGGCCGCCGCCCGGTGCCCGACATGCAGGCCGTCGCCAAGGCGAAGGAGCTCGTCGCCAAGGGTGGCGGTGACGTCGCCGTCGCGGTGATGTACCTGCGCGAGGTCGGTGAAGACGTGGTGCCGTCTGAAGCGGCCATCGACGGGCTGAACGCCGACCTGCGTGAAGCGCTCGAGACCGAAGACGCGACGGGCGACATCGACCCGCGCATCACCGGCTCACTGCTGGAGCTCAAGGCTTCGGCCGAAGCGATGGACCTCATCGGCGAGCTGCGCATGAAGGAAGCGGCGGCGCGCCTGTTCTCGGCGCTGCTCGAGGCCGGTTTCGCTCCCGACAACAACTGGGAAGAGGCGGTCGATTCGCAGGAAGCCAGCCAGGACCTCGCGCACATCGCGAGCAACGGCAACCGCGGCATTCTCGGCGATGCGTTCAAGAGCTTCGCGGAGCTGCCTGACGAAGCGCGCCTGCGCCGCCTCGCGTACCTCGCGGAAGCGACGGCCCACGTCGAAGCGATGTCGACCGGCGGCACGCCCGCGTAAAATTGAAACTCAGTAACTCCCCTCTCCCGCCTGCGAGAGAGGGGATGTTCAATTCACGGAACGACGGGGAACCAGAAGTCGACGGCCCCATCGTCGTGCAGCGTCACGTCGGCCCAGCCCGCGGTGAAGTCCATCGCGGAGCGCCGGCGGAACTCGTTCGCGAGCGCGTCGTTCTCTTCGGTGAAGTCGAGCGGGGTCGCGCGAATGCGCAGCGAGCCATTCCCTTCATTCCAGATCTCGAACACGCGCATCTGCTGCGGCCAATCGGTGAGCGACGACGTCTCCGTCTCGAAGAACGCGTGGCCCGTCGTGGGCGTCACCGCCGCCGCGCGGAATTTGTGGGTGTGCGCTCCGACGTGCATCACCACATGCGGGTACTGCGCGAGGAACTCACGCCATTCATCAGCGAGCATCGCGCCGTCCTGGCCCGTGCCCGCGAAACCACCACCATCGGTGAAGCTCGGCGGCGGGTGGTGTGAGAACAACAGCACGTATTTCCCCTGCGCTTCGGCTTCTTCGAGCAACGGCTTCACGCGCGCTTCGACATCGGCGCGAATCAGCAGGCCATCGGCGCCGCCCGTGGGCGCGGTGGTGTCGAGCACGATGAAGCGCACCGGCGCTCCCGGTACGTCGTACGCGTAGAACGCCTTGCCGTTCGTCTTCGCCCCGCTCGCGGCGAGCCCGTGCCCGTCTTTCGTCGCAGAAATGAAGTCGAGCAGATCAGCGCCCACCATCGGTTCACGCCGCGAATCGGCGACGACCGTGGTGGTGATGGGCTGGTTCGGTTTGCTCCAGTCGATCGCGCCGAGCTCGGCCTTCGTGCCCACCGAGCTCGCGCGGATCGACGCGCTGATGGAGAAATTGCCCTGATTCAACGTGTCGTGATTTCCGGTGACCCAGAGCCACGGCACCTTGAGCCCCTCGGACGAGAGCGGATCTTTCGGGTCATTGCCCGGGCCCGCGACGGGGTCATCGTCATCACCTGAATCGCACTCGACCTCCGCGCCGTCGAGAATGTCGCGGAACCAGCCCGCTTCGTTGCCCTGCGCGTTGTCACTGTTGTCGCCGCCGAGAACCACGACGTTCACCGGCAATGACGCGTGCAGCTTGTTGATGGTGCGCACCGCCGCGTTGAGTGCGTTGCAACCCCACGCCTCCTGCGGGCGGTACGCGCCGCCCGTCGCGCCGATGGTGTCGAGTGACACCACGCGCGTCGGCGATTCATCGTCGGCCAACTGCGTGTCGGCGAGATGAACGAAGCGCGCGAGCAACACGGGCGAACTCCCCGGGCTCGGAGCCGCGCCTCCATCGAGCGTCAAGTCGCGCCGCACGATGCCCGGGCCCATCGTGACGTCGGCGAAGCCCTTCGACTTGAGCCAGTCGCGATTCGCGCCGACGTTCGGTGAACGTCCGCTCTGCGGTTCCTGGGCGTGGCTCAGGTGCCAGCTCGTTTCGGTCGCGAGCGGAGCCGACGAGGGCTCCGGCAACTTCGGCGTGCCGCCATCAGAATCGTTGGGAACGTTGCCGCACGAGGACGCGACGGCGAGAGCGAGGATCGTGAACTTCGACTTCATGCGCGTGTTTTAGGTCGCGCGGAGGCTCTGTCACAATCGTGTAACAGTGGTCATTTCGAGGGCGGCGCGCACAAATTCCCCGGCGGCCTGGTCTTTGCGGAACGCGAGCGTGCGCGGCTCGACGTGGCTCAGGAAGGAGAGCAACCGGCGGCGCACTTCGGCGCGCGGCAGGGCGAGCTCCGAGAGCTCGAAGCACTGACTCATCGCGAGTTGAGACGCCGCCAGCGGCGCGAGCGGCTTGAGCGCTTCGTTCGGCGCTTTTTCGAGCGCGAGAAAGTAGCGCGCGCGGGTGAGGCCCGGCGTACCCGCGTGCACGAAGTCGGAGCGGAACGGTGTGCCACTCACGCGCCCGTCGGGGAAGAGCATCACCACCTCATCGGTGAGCAACGTGAGCCCCGCGCCGGTGCCGAGCCGGGAGAGCGTCGATTTTCCATCTCCGCTCTTTCCACTCGCGACGAGCGCGACGTCTCCCGAGCGCATCGCGCTGGCGTGAATGAGCACCGCGCCCTGCTCCACCGCGCACAGGTAATACGAGAGCCGCAGCACGAGCTCGCCGCGTGAGACGCCGTCTTCGACCTGCACGCGCAGGGTGTTGCCCGTGCGCTCGATGCGGCATTCACCGAGCGGCGCCTGAATCAATGTCCCGTCTGGAACTCTCGCGCGTTCGACGATGAGCGCCGGTTCGCTGGCCGAAGCGAGTGCTTCGCGCTCCACCGAGGCCGGCCCGTTTTCGAGAGTTCCGCGCGTCGTCGGCTCGCCGCCCGCCGCGGATGTCGACGCAGACGCGGCGGCATCAACTCTGCTCGCTGAAACGCCGCGCGTTGCGAACGCTGAAGCTGCGCTGTCACTCGCTTCGCCACCCGTTTCCGATGCGTCACCGCCGCTCGACACCACACCGTGCGTTGCCGCCGTTGAAGCCGCGCTGTCACTTGCTTCGCCACCCGTTGCCGATGCGTCACCGCCGCTCGACGCCACACCGTGCGTCGCCGACGCTGAAGCTGCGCCGTCGCTCGCTTCGCCACCCGTTTCCGATGAGTGGCCGCCGCTCGACGCCACACCGTGCGTTGCGGACGATGAAGCCGCGCCGCCGCTCGCCACCACACTGCGCATTGCCGACGTTGAAGCCGCGCTGCCGCTCACCGATGCGCCGTGCGGTACCGACGCGATGTGGACGGCTCCTCGCGCCGGCCTGGCGATGCCCTCGCCCGTGCTCGCGCGAGCGCTCGCGAGGAATTCGCGCCAGAACACGCGGTCGCTCGCCATCTCGCAGAGTGATGCATCGACGCGGAGCACGCGCTCGCCGCAGTGCAGATCGACGAACTCAGCCATCGACCCGCACCAGCGTCGGCTCATGCTTCGCGGCCTGCTTCGCCTTGAGCCAACCCCAGGAGCTGATGACCAGCTTCGCTCCCGGCTTGAGCAGATGCGCGGCGGCGCCGCCGATTTCGGCTTCGCCTTTTTCACATTCGACGCTGCGCACCGCGCACGAAAGCCGCGCGCCTGATTCGAGACAGTAGACCTCGACCTTCTCGTGCTCCGCGAAGCCGGCTGACTCGAAGAGCCCGGCGTCGAGCGCGACTCCGTCGTCGAGCGAGAAGTCCGCGCGTGCCACCGTGACGCCGTGCACTTGTGCGAGGAGCATCAGTCGCTGCGCTTTCATTCTCACCTTCATACTCCGCTCAGGCCTCTTCGAGCTGCACGTCGAGACGTCGTGCAATGAGCGCCGCTCGGAGCGATTCCGCGAAGCGCCCTGGCGCAGCGAGATTCAGCGTCACGAACACCGCGTCGCCTTCGAGCAACAACCACGCGTTTCCGCCGTACCCCGCGACGGATGGGTGCGCGTCTGCCCGGGAGAACGACGAGCGATCGTCGCTCACCATGCCGAGCTTCGTGAGCTCTTCGGCCAGCGCTGCGAAGACCTCCGCCGGAGTATTCGTCTTGAATCGATACTCGTCGCTCACGCGAACATCTCGAGCTGCACGCGTTCATGAACCGCGCGCGCGAACACGCCCTGCTTCCGAAGTTCGGCGGCGAGCTCATCGGCGAAGCCATGCAGCGTGATGACTTCGCGCGCGCCGCTGCGCTTCGCGTACGCGCACAACGCATCGAAATCGGCGTGGTCTGAAACCGCGAACGCGAGGTCGGCTCCGCAGCGGCGCGCGCCCCAGGGTTCCACGGCCCAGCCCGTCAACGCGGCGAGCGACTTGCGCCCGACGTTCTCCAGCATCGCGCCGCGGCGATACGGAGGGAACAGCCCGACCTCGCCGTCTTCGAACGTCCCCTCGAAGCGACGCACGCCGACCGGCATGCCCATCGCCTCGTACACCTGCGCGACGTCGTGAATCGATTCGTGCGCGCGCACCGGGAGCCCGCGCTGCGCCAACTGCCGCACGGTCTCCTGCGATTTGCCCAGCGAGTACGCGAGCAGAATGGGCCGCACGCCCGACTCGAGTTGCCGGCGCGCCCACGCGGCGACCTCGTCGTACAACTGCGCGCGCGGAGGAAACCGGTAGCGCGGGTGACCGAACGTCGACTCGATGACCAGCGTGTCGCATTCGAGCACCGGCGCGGGCTCGCAGGTCAACGCGGGCTCCAGTGAGACGTCACCGGTGTAGACCACGCGATGGCCATCGGGCCGCGTCACCCGCACCTGCGCGGAGCCGTACACGTGGCCGGCCGAAAAACACTCGAGCCGCACGTCGCCCAGCGACATCGATTCGCCGTACCCGAGCGCCGTCGTCGATTCCAACGTGCCCAGCCGGTGCTGCATCAACGCCAGCGTCTCGCGCGTGGCGATGACGTGCGCATGCCGAGCGATGTGGTCTGAATGCGCGTGACTCACGAAGGCCATCGGCGCTTTCGCGCGCGCGTCGAACCAGAGCGGAGTGCCCTGCAGAACCAGCCCTCCCTTGCGCAGCTCGACGGGCACGAGCGCGCACTGTCTCACTTCACGGGAGAAAAAGTGGAGCGTCTGCGCACCGTCCACCCGGTGAGATGGGTCGCTCGCGCAAGTCGTGGGAAAGGTTCGCGCGCGGGCTGGCGCACTGAATGCTCAACGTGTTCTCGCCGCACGACAGGGGTGGCGCGCGGCGGTTGAGGCGCGTG
>JBEHYH010000321.1:0-7609 GCA_048498275.1 Myxococcota bacterium
CAATACCGGCAGTCACTGCAAACATTCCGACATAGTCTTTCTTCTTCGAGGGAGCGCGAGCGCCGCGAACAGCGCGATCAACAACGAGCCGCCGGTGAGCGAGCCGACCTTGTAACCGACGACCTGCGCGGCGTTGCCCGCTCCGAGTTCTTTGGCGGAGAGCAGGTCGACCGCGAACCCATCGACCGCGATGTCTTGCGTCGCCGCGAAGAAGTTCATCGCGAGAATGCACGCGAGCACCGGCGCCAGCGTCTCGCCGCTCAACGGTATGAACGCGACGAACGCGCAGGTCGCGCTCAGCAACAACTGGGCGCCGATGATCCACGTCTTTCGCGCACCGTAGCGATCGACCAGCGGCGCCCAGAGCGCCTTGAACGCCCACGGAGCCGACAGCGCACGCGCGAACCCGATCTGCGAATACGAGAGCTGGAGCTCACCCAGGTACAGCGGCAACGCGTTCGACTGAAAACCGAACGGCAGGCCCTGCGCGAAGTACAGCGCCGACAGCACGCCGATCTTCCACGCGGCCGGCAGCTTCACGCGGTGAACATCTCGATGAACATCCGCTCGAGCTGCAGCCGCACCGAGCCATTGCGCGCGCTGATGGCGTTGCGCGCTTCGTCGATGAGCACCGCACGCCGCTGCAGCCGCGCGGGGGAAATTCGTGCCGCGGCCTCCGTGGCGAGCGACGCGAGGTCACGGTTGACGAGCGCGTCACTGCCGACCTGCGCGAGCGCGATGTCGCGGAACCACACCTTCAAGAGTTCGAGCGACGACTCGGCCGTCTCGCGATCTTCGGCCCAGTTTTCCGCGAGCGCGAGCCACGCGCTGGCGTCATTCGAGCGGAGCTTCTCGAACGCCTCGATGCTCTCCTTGCGGCGCTCGAGCGACGACGCGTTGAAGTCGAGCGCGCGCGCGAGGCTGCCTGACGACATCGCGGCGATCTGCGCGGCGAGCGCGTCGTCCACGCCCTTCTTCGCGCGGGCCTTCACCTGACTGGCGATGAACTCGACCGGCAGCGGGCCGAACGTCGCCTTCGAACATCGGCTGCGAATGGTCGGCAGCAACTTGTCGGGCGCCGACGAGATGAGAATCAGCACCGTGTCTTTCGGCGGCTCCTCGAGCGTCTTCAGCAGCGCGTTCTGCGCCGGCGGGTTCATCGCGTGCGCGGTGACGATCAACGCGACCTTGTACGGCGCCTCGAGCGCGCGGAACGCGAGGCGCTCCTGCAGTTTGCGGATCTGCTCGATGCGGATGTCGCGCGACGGCGTGTTCGTGAAATCACTGCGCCCGGCGAAGCCGCGTTCGACCTGTTCGGCTTCGGGCATCAACCAGGTGACGTCGGGGTGGCTCCGTTTCACCACGCGCATGCACGCGGCGCACTCGCCGCAGCCTTCGAACGGTTTCTCGGTGCAGACCAGCGCCTGCGCGACGCCGACGGCGGCAAGCTCCTTGCCGACACCATCGGGCCCCTGAAACAACCACGCGTGATGGATCTGTCTGCGCGCCAGCGCGGCGCTCAACGCTTCGATGGCTCGCGGCTGACCTTGAACGTCTGAAAGCACGCGGCCGACCTACCACGAGGTTTCAGTAATGGTCGCCCCGCTTCTGCGGGAGGATCGGCGAGATGGGCGAGGTCTCACCGTTGATGCGGGTGCCGCCGCCGAAGACCGCCGCCGCGCCCTTCAAGAACGCCGCGGGGAACGGCAACGCGGGCGCCGAGACCGCGTCGAGCGCCTCGAGGTGCTCGGCGGAGAGCTTCACTTCGAGCGACGCGACGTTGTCTTCGAAGTGACTCACCGTGCGCCCGCCGACGATGGGCGCAGTGACGCCGGGCCGTGAACTCAGCCATGCGAGCGCGACGCGGGGAATCGTGGTGTCGAGCTCCTTCGCGGCGCGCGCGAGCACCTCGACGATGTCGTAGTCGCGCTCGGTGATGCGCACGGCGGCAGCGCGACCGCCGGTCACCTTGCCGGCATTTTCACGCGTGTACTTGCCGCTCAACCGTCCACCTCCGAGCGGCGACCACGGCACCACGCCCAGCCCCAGCTCCCGCGCCATGGGAACGAGCTCGGCTTCGACCGTGCGCTCGACGAGCGAGTACTCGATCTGCAGCGCGACGAACGGCGCCCAACCATGCACCTGCGCGAGCAACTGCATCTGCGCTGACCTCCACGCGGGCGTGTCGGAGATGCCGAGGTAACGGACCTTGCCGGCCTTCACGAGGTCGTTCATCGCGGCGACGGTCTCCTCGACCGGCGTGTGCCTGTCGAAGACGTGCAGGTAGTAGAGGTCGATGTAATCGGTGCGCAGACGCCGGAGCGACTGTTCGGCCTGCGCGATGATCGACTTGCGATTGGCTCCGCCGCCGTTGGGGTCACCGGGGTACAGATTGCCGCTGAACTTGGTGGCGATGACCACGCGATCGCGCTTCTCGCGATCGTGCGCGAGGTGGTCGCCGATGATCTTCTCGGAATGCCCGCGCATGTAGAAGTTCGCGGTGTCGATGAAGTTGCCGCCGAGCTCGAGGTAGCGGTCGATGATGCGCTGCGATTCCTTCTCGCTGCTGCCGACGCTCGCGCCGAACGCTGCATCGAGATCTTCGCCGAACATCATCGCCCCGAGCGAAATCGGGCTGACGCGTAGACCTGAACGACCGAGCGTGACGTAGTGATTCAGAGGCATGTGTTTTCTCCGGTGAGTGGTTGCCCGAGAAGTACGGCGTGCAGCACGGAGCCGCTACGGGCAGGCCGCGCAAGGGCTATGAAGGAACCCTTCACAATGACGAACACCCACGAACTTCAGGCCTCGCTGCCGCAGCTCTCGATGTTTCTCGCCGTCGCGCGCAATCGCAGCTTCAGCGGCGCGGCCCGAGAACTCGGCGTCTCCACGTCCGCGGTCAGTCAGGCGGTGCGACAACTCGAAGCGACGTTGAAGATCGTGCTGCTGCGGCGCACGACGCGCGCGGTGACTCCGACGAATGAGGGGAATCAGCTCATCGAGCACGCCGCCGGCCCGGTGAAGCTCGCGCTCGAGGCGCTGGACACCGCGACCGCGAAGCCGGGCGAGGTCGTCGGCAGCGTGAAGCTCTGCGCATCGCCGACCGTGCTCGAATGGCTGCTCAACCCCGTCGTGCCCGTGTTCCGCGCGCGGTACCCGCAGATCGCCCTCGAAGTCATCGTGCAGGACCGCGTGCACAACCTCGTCACCGAAGGGTTCGACGGCATGTTCGAGGTCACGGAGCTCATCGAGCGCGACATGGTGCGCGTGCGGCTCACCGACCCGTTCAAGTTCTACGTCGCCGCGTCGCCCGCCTACTTCGCGAAGCACGGCAAACCGAAGAAGCCCGAAGATCTGCTCCAGCACGAATGCATCACCTTCCGCTGGCCGCGTGGCGCTGCCTTCTACGCGTGGGAATTTCAGAGAGGCCGCCGCACCTGGCGCGTTCCCGTGCGCGGCAACGTCGTCACCAACAGCTACGCGTTCTGCGAAGCGATGGCCGAGGCGGGACAAGGTCTGCTCTACGGCCCCGATCGCGCGATCGCGCCGCTGGTGCGCGAGGGCCGGCTCGAAGCCGCGCTCGAAAGCTACGCCGCGCAGGAGCCCGGGTTGTTCCTCTGTTACCCGAGCCGCGCGCAGCGTTCGCCCGCGTTTCAGTTGTTCATCGAGACCGCGAAAGAAGTCCTGCGCTCCCCCTCTCCCGCCCGCGGGAGAGGGGAGTTCGATTAGCGAACGCGACGACCGATGCTGCACTCGCCCTTCAACGGGCACTTCGCGCAGTTCACCTTCACGGGCTTCGCCGGGCACGCGCCACTCATGCCGTAGTGACAGAGCGCAAAGTCGTAGCGAACAGGATCACCGTCATCGAGTCTCCGCAGCGCCGACGTGATCTCCTCCGCCGTCTTCCAACCGATCGCATTTCGCTTCGTGAAACCGAGCCACCGCGAGATCCGCATCACGTGCGTATCGAGCGGAATCATCAACTCCGACGGCTTCACTTTTTTCCAGATGCCGAAATCGATCTCATCGGGGCCGCGCACCATCCACCGGAGATACAGATTCAAGCGCTTCGCGGCGCCGGCCTCCGCGAACGGCAGCAGATGATGCAACCCACGCAGCGGGCCGAGCTTCCGAACGATCTCTTTTTCCGGAGCCGCGGCGCGAATGCCGTACGCAAAGTTCGCCAGCGTCTTCTGCCAGCTCGCTTCACGCCCGTGCAGAAACGCGTTCTCGAGCGAGCCGTGTTCGTTCAACTGCCGGCCCATGCCCATCAACAGCACCGCGACATCCGACGGCAGGTTGAACCGGTAGACGAACCCGTTCAGCAGCTCGCGCGCATCACTCACCGTCAACGCCGACATCGCGCGCGCCGGCGACGGCCCGAGGCCTTTCAAGATCTCCGCGATCTTCGGCTTGAACAGATTCGCGCGCCCGTACGCGAGCGACGCCGACAGCAACGCCACCGTCTCGATGTCGCGCGGGTCTTTGAACCGATGGGGAAACTCGACGGGGTCGGCCGAGACACGCGCGGCCCACGGGCGCATTTCGACGAACTCATCCAACAACGGCTTGAGGCGTTCGGCTTTCACTCGACGGGAAAATCGACGAGCACCAGCTCGCCGCCTTCCACTTCGGTTTTGAACGCCGGCTGATCGTCAGCGATGCCCGGCGACGTCGCGTTCTTGCCGGTGTCGAGATCGAACCCGATCTCATGACACGGGCACACGATGAGATTGCCTTCGAGATGCCCGCCCGACAGCAGACAGCCGGCGTGATTGCACCAGTCGTCGATGGCTTTGACGCGGCCTCCGACGCAGGCCACGAGCACGTTGCGCTTGCCGACTTCGTACCCGCGGATTTCGCCCTCTTTCAGGTCTGCGGGCCCGAGCTTCACGTTCTTCACGGGTCTGCACCTATCTCACTGCTGACGGCTGCTGCCACTGCGTTGGCCACAGCTCCCCGGTACTTCGTGCGTCTCACCTCAACAGGAGACCCACATGTTCACGTTCTCGATCAACTGGTTGGCCGTCGCTCTTTCCGCTCTCGCGCTGCAGATGTTGGGCGCCGCGTGGTTCATGGGCGTCATTCCGAAGGCGTACGCGAAGGCCCTCGGCCGCGACCCGAACCCGAAAGAAAAGCCCGGAGCGCTGTTCATCGCCGGCCCTGCCGTCTGCAGCCTCGTCGTCATCATCACCAACGCGGTGCTGCTGCGCTCGCTTCACGTCACCGCGATGGCCGACGCGCTCGCCTTCGGAGCGCTCACTGGCATCGGCTACCTCTGCATCACGGTGCAGAACGTCGGCATCAACCCGAACATCCCCCGGCCGTTTCTGTACGGGGCGATCAACGCGCCGTTCTTTCTGCTCGGCAATCTCGTGAGCTGCGCAATTCTGACTGCGCTGGCGTAAGCCGACGACATGCGCCGCGCAGATCGGCTGTTCGAAATTCTGCAGGTGTTCCGCCGCGCGAAAGGTCCGCTCACCGCCGCGAAGATCGCCGAGCAGCTCGAGACGAGTCAGCGAACGATCTACAGAGATCTCACGGCGCTGATGTCGCGCCGCGTGCCGATTCGCGGCGAAGCCGGCGTCGGGTACGTGCTCGAGCGCGGGTTCGATCTGCCGCCGTTGATGCTCACGCAGAATGAGATCGAAGCCGTGGTGCTCGGCGCTCAATGGGTCGCGGCGAACGCAGATCGCGCGCTTGCCGCCGCCGCCGCCGACGTGCTCGCGAAGGTCGCCGCGATCGTCCCCAGACATCTGCGGGAGTTCATCGACGACCCCGTGGTCGGCACGCCGCCGGGAAAACCGCCCGATGCGTCGATCGACCTCAGCCGGCTCCGTGAGTGGGCGCGCAAAGAACGCAAGCTGCGGCTGCGCTACGTCGATGAAAAACGCGCGCCGAGCGAACGCACCGTCTGGCCGATTCTCGTCGGGTACGTGTCGGGCGTTCGCGTGCTGGTCGCCTGGTGCGAACTCCGCGAGGACTTCCGTTACTTCCGCACCGAGCGAATGCTCGACGTCGAGTACCTCGACGACACCTACCCGGAGCGGCGAACCGCGCTCCGTCGACGCTGGGAAGCGCAGCTCAAATGAACGCAGGCGCGTTATGAGGGCCGCATGACGCCTGTCGACAAGAACACCGTGGTGAAGGCGCTGCAGGAGATGAGCCTGTACCTGCAAATCGCCGGTGAAAACGCGTTCAAGACGCGCGCGTATGATCTCGCCGCCGAGCGCATCGCCGGCACGACGCAAGATCTCCACGCGCTCGCGGTGGCGAACAAACTCACCTCGCTGCCCGGCATCGGCGAGAGCATCGCGACGAAGATCGCCGACCTCCTCATCAACGGGAAGATGAGCGCGCTCGAGGAGCAGAAGGCGAAATGGCCTCCGAAGATCCTCGAGCTGCTGCAGGTGCAGGACCTCGGGCCCAAGAAGGCGAAGGTGCTGGCGGAAGAGCTCAAGGTCGGTTCACTCGAAGAACTCGAAGTGGCGTGCCGCAAAGGCGCGGTGCGCGGTCTCAAGGGGTTCGGGCAGAAGACCGAAGAGAAGCTGCTCGCCGGCATCGAGCTCGCCAAGCGCAGCATGGCCGCCGGTGGCCGCAAGCGCCTCGCCGACGTGCTCGAACCCGCTGAAGATCTGCTCGCGTACTTGAAGAAAGCGCCGGGCGTGGTGCGCGCGAGCCTCGGAGGGTCCGTTCGTCGTGGGCGTGAGACCGTCGCCGACGTCGACCTGATCGCCAGCGCGAAAGACGCCGCGCCGGTGTTCGAACATTTCCTCAAGTATCCGCGCGTCGGTGAGGTCATCGGCTCCGGTGATTCGAAGACCTCGATTCGTCTCAAGGAATCAGATCTGCAGATCGATCTCCGTGTTCTCCCCGATGAAGACTTCGCCTCGGCGCTGCACCACTTCACCGGCAGCAAGGCGCATCACATCCGCCTCCGCGGCATGGCGCTCGAGAAAGGCCTCACGATTTCCGAGTGGGGCGTCTTCCGCATGGGCGAGCACGCCGAGCAGAAGAAAGGCGCCGCCAAGCACGACGGCGCCGAAGAGAAGCTGCCGATCAAAGAAGAGAAAGATCTCTACGCGTTGTTGGGCATGCAGTTCGTGCCGCCTGAACTCCGTGAAGACTGGGGCGAGATCGAAGCCGCGCTCAAACACGAGCTGCCCGAAGATCTCGTCACCCGCGAAGACATCATCGGCAACGTGCATTCGCACACCACCTGGAGCGACGGCCGAAACACCCTCGAAGAAATGGTTCGCGCCGCCGAGGCGATGGGCATGCGTTACTTCACGGTGACGGAACACTCGCAGACCAGCAACTACGCCGGCGGGCTCACCATCGATCGCCTCAAACAGCAGTGGGACGAGATCGCCCGCGTGCAGGAGCTCTTCCCCAGCGTGAAGCTGCTGCGCGGCATCGAGAGCGACATTCTCGAAGACGGCCGGCTCGACTACCCCGATGACATTCTCGAGCAGCTCGACGTCGTCATCGGTTCGATTCACCAGCGCTATTCACAAGACGAGAACGCGATGACGAAGCGGGTGTTGAACGCCTTCGACAACCCACATCTCCACATCTGGGGTCACCCCACGGGGCGGCTGCTGCTCAA
>JBEHYH010000322.1:0-7593 GCA_048498275.1 Myxococcota bacterium
CGCGCGAGCCGCAGCGCGAGCAAGTGACCCTTCACGATTTCCTGCAGCATGTCGGCGAGCTTTTCCTGCGTGAGCTGAAAACCGGCGATGGGCTTGTTGAAGGTCTTGCGCGTCAACGAATACTCGCGCGCGCCTTCGAAGCACGCGACGGCCGCGCCCATCACCGCGAACGCGATGCCCATGCGCGCCTTGTTGAGACACGAGAGCGGGCCGCGCAGCCCCTGCACGCCGGGCAGCATGTTCGACGCGGGCACGCGCACGTCGGCGAAGGAGAGCTCCGCGGTGTACGACGCGCGCAGCGAGAACTTCCCCTCGATCTCCTTCGCGACGTAGCCGGGCATGCCCTTCTCGACGAGGAAGCCGCGAATCGACTCCGCGCCGCCGTCGTCGACCTTGGCCCACACGATGGCCACGTCGGCGATGGTGCCATTCGTGATCCACATCTTCGAACCGTTGAGGATGTACGAGTCGCCGTCTTTCTTCGCGCGCGTCACCATGCCGCCGGGGTCGCTGCCGTAGTCGGGCTCGGTGAGGCCGAAGCAGCCGATGAGCTCGCCCTTCGCCATGCCGGGGAGCCAGCGCTGCTTCTGCGCTTCCGACCCGTAGCTCCAGATGGGGAACATGCACAGCGAGCTCTGCACCGACGCGAAGCTGCGCAGGCCTGAATCGCCGCGCTCGAGCTCCTGCAGAATCAACCCGTACGCGACGTTCGAGAGACCCGCGCAGCCGTAGCCGGTCAACGTCGCGCCGAACACGCCCAGCTCACCCAGCTTCGGAATCAGGTGCGAGGGGAACGTGTGGTTGCGGAAGTGCTTACCGACGATGGGCAGGTATTCGGTGTCGACGAAGCGCGCGATGGTGTCGCGAATGGCGCGTTCCTCGGGCGAGAGAAGCGCATCGATGTCGTAGAGGTCGGTGACGGCGGCTCGGCTCATGGCGCGCGCTGTACCACCGCCTCGTCAATGAGGCACGCCGCGGCCGATGGCGGGCTTGTCGTCGAGGTCCTTGCCGACGAAGTAGATGGAGCCGTCGTTCGCCTTCATCGCCGCGTTGATCACCTTGAAGCCGCTGAGGTCGGGCTCCTGCGCCGACCAGCGGGTGCCGTCGAACCGCCAGAGCAACTGCGGCGACGAGAGCTGCGACCAGCCGAAGCCCCACGTCAGCGACGGCGAGACCTGCACCGCCGAATAGAGGCGGTGAATCTCCGAGCCGGCGTCGGGGAGCAGGCTCCACGACGGGCCCTCAGCCACCGTCGGCCCCGCGGCGAAGAGCCAGTCGTGGCCGGGCACCGACGCGCCGCCATTCCAGGGGAGCGCGTCGGTCGTCTCCGACGTGAACTGCGTGCCGTCGTAGCGGGCGACCTGACCATCGGCGGCGATCAGCGTGTCGCCCGAATTGCTCACCCAGCAGTGCGTGGGCTTCTGAACGCCGAGCGTCGTCGAGGTGCTGCCGGGGAAGACGCCGTTGCTCCAGACGAAGGCGACGCCGTCGGAACCGGAGCCCTGCGTGCCGATGGCAATGATCTTCCCCCCGGGCGCGGCGCACGCGTCGGACAGGATCGTCGAGCTCACCGTCGTCTGCTCGTAGTTCCAGTTGTTGTTGTTGGTGCAGCCTGAATCGCACCACCCGAACCACTGCGTCGACACGAAGAAGAGCCGGCCGGTCGAATCGGTGCGCAACGACAGCGGGTACAACGGGTTGCCCAACTGCGTGAGGCGCACCTGTTCGGTGAAGCCGCCGTCGGTCGCCAGAAAGAGCCGGCTGTTGGTCGAGAGCGCCCAGATGCCCGCGGTGTTCTGCACGATGCCGACCATCTCGCCGGAGCTCGTATTGTTGGTGGTGATGGAGACCGCGCCGAAGCTCCAGCCACCGGAGCCGCCGCCGGTCGTCGACCCACCGCCGGTGATGCCCGCACCGCCGCCGCTGACCGTCGAGCCGCCGCCAGTCGGGCCCGTGCCGCCTCCGGAGCCATCACCGCCGCCGAGGTTCCCCGTGCCGCCGCCGCCGGGCATGCCTTCGCCGCCGCCGCCACCCTCGCCGCCGTCGAGCTGCGGAGGCGTCAGCGGCGTGCAGGCGCTCATGAACAACAACGCAAACACCAGCGCTCTCGTCACCGGCGCCCTCTGAGAATCACCGGCCCGTTGCCATCAGACCCGCCCATGAACAACTCGTTGCTCGCGGCGGGCAGAACCGCGTTCACCATCGAACCGCTGCGCATGTTGGGCAGCGTGTCGCCGACCTTCTTGAGCTGCGTGCCGTTCCACACGTAGCCGGAGCCGATGGCGTTGGTCGTCGTGTAGTACCCGAGGAGAAAGACTTCATCGCTCTGCAGACCGCCGGCGGCGCGGAAGCTGGCCGAAGCGCCGCTCGTCGGCACCTGCGTGAAGCTGGTGGCGCTCCCCCGCGCGACGAATTGGTAAGAGCCGACGGCCCACGTCGTGGAGTCGTCCATCGTCACGCCGCCGTAGATGTACGAGCCGTTGTCGCCCAGCGGCACCTGCGTGCTCGCGCCGCCCTCAAGGAAGACCATGCCGCCCTCGCCCGCGACGTACAGCCCGCCGTTGCCGTCGAACCAGCAGGCCTGCGGGTAGCTGATGCCGATGGCGTTGGTGTGCGACCAGCCGGAGCCGTCCCAATCGAAGAGCACCGCGTCGCTGTTGGTGTCGGTCACCACCACGACCACGTGGTTGGCCCCTTCGCCGCAGACCGTCTCGCCGAAGTAGTTCCACCCGCCGTCGAGCAACGGGAGGTTGGTGTACGCGCCCGCGTCGTCGCAGCCGCCCGTGCAGGTGAGGATGGTGCGGGTTTGCACGATGGCCACCGTGGAGCCCGATGCGTAGAACGCATTCGAGTACCCGAACTGCCCGACCTTGTTGAACGCCGCGCCGGTCGAATGGAAGACGCCGCCGCTTTCCTGCAACGCCCAGACGTCGTTGTGCGTGCCGCCCAGACCGATGATCGCCGTGTCGCTCGACGCGCCGGTGATGGTCATCAACGCCCAGTTGAGCGGGCTCGGGCCGGCATCGACGACGCCGGTGCCACCGCCGCTCACCGCGCCGCCGCCGCCGAGCGAGCCGTCACCGCCACCCGTGACGCCCGTGCCTCCGCCGAGCGAGCCGTCGCCACCGCCGGTGATGACGCCTGAGCCACCGCCGCTGCTGCCGGCTCCGCCGCCGCTCTGGAACACGCCGCCACCCGCACCACCACCGACGGCAACCGGGCCCTGAACACCACAGGCCGACAGGAAACACAGCGGGAGGAGCCAGCGCATTCTGGACAGCCTTAGCAACACTTCACCGGGTGCGTGAAGGTCATGCCGGAAGACCAACGCGCGCGTAAGGTGCGCCGCCATGACGGTCAAACAAGTCGCAGTCACCGGAGCGAGCCGCGGCATCGGCAAAGCCATCGCTCAGCGCTTTCTCGCGGAAGGCTGGCGCGTGTGGGCGCTCGCACGCACCAAAGAAAGCGTCGCCGACCTGAAGGGTGACGTGCATTTCGTGCCGTTCGACGCCGCGAATGAAGCGTCGGTGCTGTCGGCCGCGAAGACGTTGACGACCGAGGCCGGGCACCTGACGGCGCTGGTGAACAACGCCGGCATCGCGCTCTCGGCGCCGCTGCACAAGACGTCGCTCGAGGAGTTCGCGCGCATTCAGCACGTGAACGTGACCGCGCCGTTCCTGCTCATTCGTGAACTCTCGGGCGCGATGGTGAAGGCGGGCCACGGGCGCGTCATCAACATCGCCAGCACCGCCGGCAGCAAGGGCTTCAAGTACACGGCGGCGTATTGCGCGTCGAAGCACGCGCTGCTCGGGTTGACGCGCGCGCTGGCCGTCGAACTCGCGAGCAAAGGCGTGACAGTGAACGCGGTGTCTCCGGGGTGGACGGAGACCGACATGCTCACCAACGCGGTCGACAAGATCGCGGCGACGACGGGGCGAGGTGCGGCCGATGCGCGCGACACGTTGGAAAAAATGAACCCCCTGCATCGCGCGGTGAAACCCGAAGAGGTCGCCGACGTCGTGTTCTTCCTCGCGTCGTCGGCCGGAGCCGCGGCCATCACCGGCGCGAACTACGCGATCGACGGAGGCGAGACGGTATGAGCCAGACGATTCTCCCCGAGGGCTGGGTGCCGCCGAAGGGCTACGCGAACGGAATGGTGGCGAGCGGCAAGGTGCTCTTCATCGGCGGGCAGATCGGTTGGGACCCGCGGAGCACGCCTCCGAAATTTCCCGAGACGTTCGCCGGGCAGTGGGAACAGACGCTCGCGAACATCTGCGAAGTGCTGCGCGCGGCGGGCGGCAAACCCGAGCACCTCACGCGCCTCACCGTCTACGTGACCGACAAGCGCGAATACCTCGCGTCACTCAAGGAACTCGGCGCGAGCTGGAAGAAGCTGCTCGGCCGTCACTACCCCGCGATGGCGCTGGTGCAGGTCGTCGCGTTGGTCGAAGACGCCGCCAAGGTCGAAATCGAAGCCACCGCTGTCCTCGAGAGCTGATCATGCAAGCGCCCACGTCATTCAAGTTCGAAGTCAAAGAGAAGGTCGGCCTCATCACCTTGAACCGCCCGGAGACGCTCAACTCGCTGACCTTCGAGGTCTATCGCGAGCTGACCGACCTCTTCGCGTCGCTGGAGCGTGAGCCGACGGTGCGCTCCGTAGTCATCACCGGTGAAGGCCGCGGGTTCTGCTCGGGTGGCGATCAACACGACATCATCAAGGAGCTCTTCTCGCGCGACATGTCGGGGCTGGTGGAGTTCACGCGCATGACGTGTGACCTCATCAAGAACATCCGCGCGCTGCGCAAGCCGGTGGTCGCGGCGCTGAATGGAACTGCTGCAGGTGCCGGCGCGGTCATCGCGCTCGCGTCAGACCTCCGCGTCGCGAGTGAGAAGGCGAAGATCGCGTTCCTCTTCACGAAGGTCGGGCTCGCGGGCGCTGACATGGGCGCGGCGTTCCTGTTGCCGAAGGTCGTCGGGCTTTCGCGCGCCACCGAGCTGCTGATGTTCGGCGACGTCATCGACGCGCCGACCGCGGAGCGCTACGGCCTCTTCAACAAGGTCGTGCCGCATGAGCTCGTGGTGAGCGAAGCGATGGGTTGGGCACAGCGGCTCGCGTGTGGCCCGACGTTCGCGCTCGGCATGACCAAGGAACTCCTCAACGGCGAGCTCAGCATCGACCTCTGGAACGCGCTCGAGAACGAAGCGCGCGCACAGGCGGTGTGCATGCAGACGCAAGACTTCCGCGAGGCGTACGACGCGTTCTCGAACAAGCGGCAGCCGAACTTCCAGGGGAAATGATGAGCGCTTCGTTTCTTTCTCCGACGCACGTCGAGCTGCGAACGAAGGCACGCGAGGTCTTCGCCGCGCTCGAGGTGAACGGGCATCAGACCGACGCGCACCTGCGTGAAGCGGTGACGCACACCGGGTTCTTTCCGTACCTCGTGCCCGCCGCGTTCGGAGGCGCACTCGGCAAAGTGGATGTGTTGTCGATCTGCGTGCTGCGCGAAGAGCTGAGCTATCGAAACGCTGCGGCTGATTCGTTGTTCGCCGTACAGGGCCTCGGGTCGCATCCCCTCGTGCTCGCGGGAAGTGACGAGCAGAAGCGCACGTATCTGCCGCGCGTCGCGTCGGGCGAGTACCTGTTCGCGTTCGGCCTCACCGAGCCCGAAGCCGGCAGCGACGTCGCCAACGTGCAGACGCGCGCAGAGAAGACGGCGAACGGCTGGCGGCTGACGGGAAAAAAGCGCTTCATCAGCAACGCCGGAGTCGCCACGCACTACACGGTGTTCGCGCGCACCGGAGAGAAGCTCAGCGCGTTCATCGTGCCGGCGAGCGCGAAAGGCCTGCGCATCACGCCGATGGAGCTGATGGGCGAACACGCGATCGGCGAACTCGAACTCACCGACTGCGAAGTGGAAGCGCAGTTGGGCGATCTCGGCGCGGGCATGAAATTGGCGCTCGGCACGCTCGACATCTTCCGCAGCACGGTCGGAGCGGCGGCAGTCGGTCTCGCGCGCCGCGCGCTCGACGAAGCGCTCGCGTATTCGAAGTCGCGCAAGCAGTTCGGCGCGCCGTTGTCGGAGTTGTCAGCCGTTCAAGCGCTGCTCGCCGATTCAGCGGTCGACCTCGAAGCGTCGCGGCTGCTCGTGCATCAGGCGGCTTTGACGAAGGATCAAGGCCAGGCGCGCGTGACCTACGAAGCGGCGGTCGCGAAGCTGTTCAGCACCGAAGCCGCGCAGCGCATCATCGATCGCTGTCTGCAGATTCACGGCGGCAACGGCGTGGTGCGCGGCGCCGTCATCGAGCGCCTGTACCGCGACGTGCGCGCGCTGCGCATCTACGAAGGCGCCACCGAAGTGCAGCGTCTCGTCATCGCGCGGCAACTCCTGGGCTGACACGTGGACCACGAAGGACCTTTCGTATCGCTCGGGTTGGCGTTGCTCGCGGGGCTGCTGGTC
This sequence comes from Myxococcota bacterium, assembly GCA_048498275.1. Taxonomy (GTDB): domain Bacteria; phylum Myxococcota; class Myxococcia; order Myxococcales; family Myxococcaceae; genus Archangium_A. Next base: position 6,459 of record JBEHYH010000322.1, read on the forward strand.
GGCCTCGAGCGCGAGCAATCACGCACGGGCGATGACACGGGGTTCTTCGGAGGCATCCGCACCTTTCCGCTCATCGCGTTGCTCGGCGCGGTGACCTCACTGCTCACGCCGAAGCTCGGGCCGGTTCCACTCGGTGCCGCGGCGCTCGGCGTCGTTGCCTTCGTCGCCATCAGCTACTGGCGCAGCTCCGGTGCCGGGAGCCCCGGGCTCGCCGCCGAAGTCAGCGCGCTGCTCACGTTCTTCCTCGGCGTGCTCGCGGCCGCTGACTCCGTGATCCCCGCCATCACCACGCGCGTGTTCGTCGTCGCGTCGGTCGCGGTGACGGGCACGCTGCTGCTGTCGTCTCGCACCGAGCTGCGCGCGCTCACCTCGAAGCTCTCGCGCGAAGACGTACTCGCGACGCTCAAGTTCATGGTCGTGGCCATCGTGGTGCTGCCGCTGCTGCCCGACGAAGCGCTCGGGCCGTACGGCGCGCTGAACCCGTTCAAGGTCGGCGTGATGGTGACGCTCATCGCCGGCGTGAACTTCGCGGGCTACGCGGCGATGCGGCTGTTCGGCACCAACCGCGGCATGTTGCTCACCGGCGCCATCGGCGGCCTCGCGTCGAGCACCGCCGTCACCCTCGCCGCCGCCGCGCGCGCGAAAGAGACACCGGAGCTCGCGCACGTCAGCGCCATCTCCGCCATCGTCGCCTCGACGGTGATGTTCGTTCGCCTGCTGGTGATCCTCTTCGTCACCAATGCCGAGCTCGGCCGCGCGGTGATGGTACCGATGCTGGCGATGGCCGCCGCGTCAGCCGGTTCAGCCGTGTTCCTCGCGCTTCGTGATCGCGCGCATCGCGACGCGAAGGCGGCCGGCGTGAAGCTCACCAACCCGTTCGAGCTCACCTCCGCGGTGCGCTTCGGCGCGTTCTTCATCGCCATCCTCCTCGTCTCGCGCTGGGCCCAGGCGATGTTCGGTGCGAGCGGCGCCTACCTCACGGGTCTGCTCTCGGGCCTCACCGACGTCGACGCGATCTCGTTGTCGATGGCCAATCAGCTCACCCAGGGTTCCGTCGTGGCGACGGTCGCGGCGACCACCGTGGTGCTCGCGGTCATCTCCAACACCGTCGTCAAGGCCGGCATGGCGCTCGTGC
>JBEHYH010000323.1:0-7553 GCA_048498275.1 Myxococcota bacterium
AGAACGCGGCGCGTGGAGAGAATTCCGGCGCCACGTTTTCTTTTGCGTCCTGCTTCAGCGCTTCGAGCAGCGCCGTGGCGCGCGAGCAGGGCCGGCATCGCGTTGTTCTTCGACACGCGGGAGCTCGCGTTCGTCCACCGCGCGCACGCATTGAGCGACTTCAACTCTTCGCGCACGCTGTGACGCGAAGCAGGTTCGGCCGCCGCGTCGTCTTTCCGACGCGCAGGAGTCCCTTCGGTCCACGGAGCGCACGCCACGAGCGACTTCAACTTCTTCGCGAAGCGTGGTGACGCACGAGCGCGTCTCGGCGCCGCGTTGTTCCTTCTGACGCGCGGGAGATCCGTCCCGTCCGCCGCGCGTACGCAATGAGCGACTTCAACTCTTCGCGAAGCGCGGCGACGCACGAGCGCGTCTCGGCGCCGCGTTGTTCCTTCTGACGCGCGGGAGATCCGTCCCGTCCGCCGCGCGTACGCAACGAGCGAGTCAGGTCTTCGAGCATCGCGGTGACGGGTGAGCAAAGTCGAAGCAGGAGTTCCGACTTCTCGCGCGCGCCGCGCAACGCGCGACGGCGGCTACTTCAGCTCTTCGAGCAACGCGGTGACGCGCGCGAGCAGGTTCGGCGCCGCGTTGTTCTTTTCCAGCTCCGACTTCACCTCGCGCAAGAGGCCAACCGCGCGCTGATGACGGAACTGCAGCGCCTCGAAGCGCGGGTCGGCCGGCGCCTTCGACGCATCGACCGCCGCCTTGAGCGCGCTCATCTCCGCGACGCGCGCCGAGAGCGCCGACAGCCGCTTCTGGCGATCGACCGCGTTGCGGACCTTTTCCTGCACCACCATCAAGCTGGGGAACGGCTTCTCGAGGTAGTCAGACGCGCCCAGCTTCAGCGCCTCGAGAATCGAGTCTGAGTTCGGGTACGCGGTCATCACGATGCACGTGCATTCGGGCTGCGCGGCGCGCGCGGAGCGGATGACGTCGAGCCCGCTCCCGTCGGGGAGATTCTTGTCGATGAGCGCGCACGCGAAGAGCTGCGACGAAATCAGCGCGCGCGCCTCCGTGACCGTGCCCGCGGTGAAGGTGGTGAACCCCGCCTTCTTCAACGCGACCTTGAGCACATCGAGTACGGCAGCTTCGTCATCGACCACCAGTATCGAATCGGTCTGCACGCTTCGGAGTGTGGCCTCAGCACGCTTGAACTTCCAGCGGCACCGGCGCACAAGGTGCCTCGTCATGACAGATCGCTTCCCAGTGTACGTATCGGTAACGCGCGATGATGGCCGGGCTGAACAGGTTCGCATCGGCAGCGCTTCGAAATCAGGCGACGGGTTCACGCTCCTCTTCGACTCGATGTCGATTGGCGGTACGCCGATGAAGGCGTCGGCTGCAGCGGCTCCCGCGAGAACGAGCGCGCCCCGCGCCGCGGCGCCGAGCGGCGGCGGAGACGGAATGTTGCTGCCCAACTACGGCCGCAGCAAAGGCATGCCGGTGGTCGGCGCTTCGCGGCAGGACCTCGAGTTCTACGCGAACGGCGCGCGCCGCAGCTTGAATGACCCGTCGAAGTCGCGCTGGCACGACAAGGAGCGTCAGTTGCTCGCGGCCATCGAAGCGGAGATCGCGCGTCAGGACGGCGGCGGTGGTGGTGGTGGCGGTGATGATTTCGGCGACGCGCCGAATGACTCGCACATCCCGCCTCCGGGCGACGACGACGCGCCGTTCTAAAACCCGCAGTTCAGCGCAGCCGGATCGAATTGAACGGCTGCTGCTTCTGCGGAGTCGCCTGCTGCTGCGGTGGCGCTTGCAGCGCCTTGATGCTGAGCGCGATGCGTCGCCGGGCTTCGTCGACCTGCAGCACCTTCACCTTCACGCGGTCGCCGACCTTCACGATCTCTGAAGGATCTTTCACGAAGCGGTTGGCGAGCTCGCTCACGTGCACGAGCCCGTCCTGGTGCACGCCGATGTCGACGAACGCACCGAACGCGGCGACGTTGGTGACGATGCCGTTGAGCACCTGACCCGGCTTCACGTGGCTGAGCTCGGTCACGGAGTCATCGAAGCCTGCATCGACGAACTCGGCGCGCGGGTCTCGCCCGGGCTTCTTCAGCTCGAGCACGATGTCGGCGAGCGTCGGCAGACCAACACCCGCTTCTTCATCGACATATTTCTTCGGGTCGACCTTCGCGGCGAGCGCTTCGTCACCGACCAGCGCTCCGCGCGACACGCCGAGGTCCTTCGCCATCTTGGCGACGAGTGCATAGCGCTCGGGGTGCACCGCGCTGGCGTCGAGCGGCTCGTCACCGCCACGAATGCGCAGAAAGCCCGCGCACTGCTCGAACGCGCGCGCGCCGAGCCGCGGCACCTTCTTGAGCTGAGCGCGCGTCGCGAACGCTCCGTGTTCGGCCCGGTACGCGACGATGGCCGTCGCGAGCGCGGGGCCGAGTCCGGCGATGTAGCGGAGCAGCGTGGGCGAAGCGGTGTTCAGCTCCACTCCGACCTTGTTCACGACGCTTTCCACCACGCGATCGAGCGACGCGGTGAGCGCCGGTTGATCGACGTCATGTTGATACTGACCGACGCCGATGCTCTTCGGGTCGAGCTTCACCAATTCAGCGAGCGGGTCTTGCAAACGACGGCCGATGGACACCGCGCCACGCAGCGTGACGTCCATACCGGGCAGCTCGTCGCGCGCGACCTCACTCGCGGAATACACGGAGGCGCCTGCTTCACTCACGCTGATGACCCGCAGGTCCTTCGCGAGCAGGCCCGAGCTCTGCAGCTTCTTCACGAACGCTTCGGTCTCACGCCCTGCGGTGCCGTTCCCGATGGCGATGGCGCTCGCCGGGTGTTTCTTCACCAGCTCCGCCAGTTGCGCGCCGGCTTCTGATTCACGGCCGGTGTGCGGGTAGATGGTGAGCTGCGCGAGCACACCGCCGCGCGCATCGAGCGCGACCACTTTGCAGCCGGTGCGCAGGCCGGGGTCGATGGCGATGAGCGGCTTTCCTCCGAGCGGCGGCGCGAGCAGGAGCGCGGTCAGGTTCTTCGCGAACACGGCGATCGCCTCTTCATCGGCGCGCTCTTTGATGACGCGCCGCTGCTCACTCTCGAGCGACGGCAGCAACAGGCGCTCGGTGGCATCGGTGAGCGCGAGCTCCAGTTCCTTCGCCAGCACCGGAGCCGCGCCGCGCTTCACCGCAGCATTTCTCACGCGGTGACTCACCTGCGCAGGCTGAAGTTCGAGCGAGACCTTGAGGAGACCTTCCGCCTCGCCCCGTTCAGCGGCGAGCACGCGATGTGAAGGCGCGTTCTTCGCGCGCTCCCGTCGGCCGAGATGGTCTTGATACTTCGCGAGCTCGGGCGCCTTCGATTTGCCGCGCGCTACGTCGACGACCAGCTCCGCTTCGTCGGCGAAGAGTTGGCGCAGCTCCGCACGCAGCGTGGCCTTCTCGGCGACGACTTCAGCCACGATGTCGCGCGCGCCAGCCCACACGGCGTCCACGTCCGGCAGCTCCTTGCCCGCGTCGACGTACGCAGTCGCGAGCGCCTCACGCGATGGAGAAGTCGAAGCCTGCGCGAGCAGAACATCGGCGAGCGGCTGCAGCCCGCGTTCACGCGCGACCTGCGCACGCGTGCGACGCTTCGGTCGCCACGGGAGATAGAGGTCTTCGAGTGCTGCGAGCGTGGTCGCACCGGCGATCGCGCGCTCCAGCTCAGGCGTGAGCACACCTTGTTCCTTCAAACTCTCGAGGATGTTCTCGCGCCGCTTCTCGCGAACGTCGACGACCTTCGCGTACTCGGCGATGCGCGAAATCGCTTCGTCATCGAGCGCTCCGGTCGCTTCCTTGCGATAGCGAGCGATGAAGGGAACCGTCGCGCCGCCATCGAGCAGCTCGAGCGTGGCGGTGACACCGGCAATGGGGAGCGACAGTTCGCGGGCGACGAGTTGGGCGCGCATGAGCAGTGTGGATAGCAAGGACTGAGGGCGCGGGGGTTCGCAGTCAGCGGAGCGCTCGCCGCGTGTTGGCATCTCTGCACGCCACTCGATTGACTCCTGATTCAACCTTCGGGTCTTGGTGTCAGAAAACCTGAACAGGCACGATTGAGTAACACCAGGCTCAGCTTGAGGAAGTTGGTGCCGTGCAGCGGGCTTCGTCGGGTCGAGCAACCACGCGAACGACGAACCCGCCGCACCACTCAAGGCAATTTCGAGAACGCGTACCCGGGCCCGTACGAGCGTGCGTGCCGACTTCAAATTCTTCCTTCCGAAGAATCTCCCACGCGTCATCGGGAAACGTCGGCCCGAGACTGCGCCACTCACCGAAGTAGCGCTCGCACTTCGCGCAGCTCACGGGTGCGGAACCTCATTCCACACCGGCGCTTCTTCTGCCGACGGCCGCCCTTCCAACAGCTCGTGCGGGCCGAAGAGACCTTTGTACTGGAGCGACGCGCACTGGAGCACGCGGTACCCGAGGTACATGTGCTGCGCGCCCAGCTCTCGCGCCAGCTCCACGCAGCGCATGACGTTGCCGACGCCGGGCGACAACCGCGCAATCACCGGGTCGTAGAAGAAATACGCCGCGCTCACCGCGTTCGGAGTCAGGTCGACCAGCCCCAGCGCCACCAGCTTGTCTCCGTCGTACCAGGCCATCTCGCGGCCGGTCGTCGACGGAAACGCGAACTGCGTCGCGTATTCGTCTTCCGACAGATTCGTCGGCTCCCACCCGCGCGCGTCCTCGCGCGTGCCATGCCAGCGCGTGTGCAACGCGAGCCGGTCAGCGTCGATCTTCGGCTTCGACAACTCGATGCGGAACCGCTTGCTGCGTTTGAGCGCGCGCTTCTGTGAAGTCGTCGGGTCGAAGCGATGCACGTCGAGGCGAATCGAATCGCACGCGTTGCACAGCCCGCACGACGGCCGGAAATACGCGGGCCCGAACCGGCGCCAGCCGCGCTCGAGCAGGTTCTCGAGCTCCGCCGGCGTCACGTCGACCATCAGCCGGTACTCCAACGAGGCCTTCACGCCGGGCAGGTAGCTGCACGGTCTCGGCTCTTCGACGAAGTGACGCACCAGGCGGGCCATCGACACACCATGCTAGCGGAATGGAATCGAAACGCTGCTCGTGAGTACAAGACAGTCATGAGCGACAACCCATGGGATTTGAAGCTGAAGGCGTTTCTCAAGAAGACCGGCGAAGACTTCAAGCGCTTCGGAGGCGAGGTGAAGCAGGAAGCACAACGCCTCATCAACGAGGTGCAGACCGAGGTGAAGGACCCTCAGCGGCAGCAACAGCTCCGCGACACGCTCGCCGACCTCGGCAAATGGGCGAACAAGACCGCCGACGAGGTGGCGACCGTGGTCGAAGGCGGCGTGAAGAAGGCCGGCGCCGCCGCCGAGAGCTTCATGAAAGACAGTGTGGGTAGCGCACCGCGCCAAGCGGCGCCTGCGCCCGTGCCGACGGTGCCTTCTCCGCCTCCGAAAGCGAGCGCGCCGCCCCCGGCCCCGGCGAAGAAAACCGTCGGTAAAAAGCCGGGCGTCAAGAAACCGGCCGCGCGCGCGCCGTCGAAAAAGACCATCGGGAAAAAACCCCGGTGAATCTTGAGGTGGCGATGTGGTTGACTCCTGCTCGTGAAAAACCCCGAAGACAAGGGTTCGTTCTCCACCAACATCGGTGAAGACGTTCTTCAAGAAGCGCTGAGAGCCGTCGAAAAACGCACCGGCGAAACGAATACGGAAGTTGCCGCGCCCGCGGTCGAAATTTCTGTCGAGTCGTCCACTCCACCCGCGCCCGCCGACCCGCGCGACAAAGAAATCGAGGAGCTGAAACAACAGCTCGAATTCTCGTCGGGCAAGGGCCGCGAGATGATGGGCAAGCTGAAGGACGAGCACGAAAAAATGCTCCGTGCGACGGCCGACCTCGAGAACTTCAAGAAGCGCGCGCTGAAGGAAAAAGAGGAGGTGCAGCGCTTCGGCATCGAGAAGCTGCTGAAGGACTTCCTGCCCGTCTTCGACAACTTCGATCGCGCGCTCGACGCGGCGAAATCGGCGTCTGACTACGACTCGTTCAAGAAGGGCATCGAGATGACTCGAAAGCTCTTCGAAGACACGCTCGGCAAGCACGGCGTGAAGGCGTTCTCCGCGAAGGGGCAGCCGTTCGACCCCAACAAACATGAAGCGATGACCGCGGCTGAAACGGCAGACATGCCGCCCAACCACGTGTTCAACGAAGTGCTGCGCGGCTTCACGCTCAACGACCGTCTGGTTCGCCCGGCGCTCGTCGTCGTCTCGCGCACACCTTCCGCACCGGCTCCGGCACCCGCCGACGCGCCGCCATCAGACAACAATTCGAATTCGTAATTCTCCGAGGGGGACATGGCGAAAGTTATCGGCATCGATCTGGGCACCACCAACTCCTGCGTCGCCGTGATGGAAGGCGGCGAGCCGGTGGTCATACCCAACAGTGAAGGAAGTCGTACGACGCCCTCGATGGTGGGTTTCACCGAGAGCGACGAACGGCTCGTCGGGCAGATCGCGAAGCGTCAGGCGGTCACCAACCCGGAAAACACCATCTACGCGGTGAAGCGCTTGATGGGCCGCGCGTTCGATTCGAAGGAATCGCAGCGCGCGCGCTCGATGGTGCCGTACCGCGTCGTGCCGTCAGACAACGGCGACGCGTGGGTGGAGATCCGCGGGAAGAAGTACAGCCCGCCCGAGGTGTCCTCGATGATCCTCACCAAGATGAAGCAGACCGCCGAGGACTACCTCGGTGAGCCGGTGAGCGAAGCGGTCATCACGGTGCCCGCGTACTTCAACGACGGTCAGCGGCAGGCGACCAAGGACGCCGGCCGCATCGCGGGCCTCAACGTGCTGCGCATCATCAACGAGCCGACCGCGGCGGCGCTCGCGTACGGCCTCGACAAGAAAGACGACGGCAAGGCCGAGAAGGTCGCGGTCTACGACCTCGGCGGCGGCACGTTCGATATCTCGATCCTCGAGCTGAACTCCGGCGTGTTCGAGGTGAAGTCGACCAACGGCGACACGTACCTGGGCGGTGAAGACTTCGACAACCGCGTCATCGACTACCTCGCGGAGAGCTTCAAGAAGGCGAACAACATCGACCTGCGCAAAGACCGCATGGCGTTGCAGCGCCTGAAGGAAGCGGCCGAGCGCGCGAAGCACGAGCTGTCGTCGGCGACGGAAACTGAAATCAACCTCCCGTTCATCACCGCCGACGCGACCGGCCCCAAGCATCTGCAGGAGAACCTCGATCGCGCCACCTTCGAGGGCCTCGTGAAGGACCTGGTCGATCGCTCCATCGAGCCCTGCAAGATCGCGCTCAAGGACGCGAACATGCAGCCGAACGCGGTGCACCAGGTGCTGCTGGTCGGCGGCATGACGCGCATGCCGGCCATCCAGCGCAAGGTGAAGGAGTTCTTCGGCAAGGAGCCGCACAAGGGCGTCAACCCCGACGAAGTGGTCGCCATCGGCGCGGCCATTCAGGGCGGCGTGCTCAAGGGCGAAGTCAAGGACGTGCTCCTGCTCGACGTCACCCCGCTCTCGCTCGGCG
>JBEHYH010000324.1:0-7539 GCA_048498275.1 Myxococcota bacterium
TCGTCATCCACTGCGCCACGCGCGTCGCCATCGTGCCGTCCTTGTTGTCGCCAAAGAGCAGCGGAGCGTCGGGCAAGGCTCGGAGCCGCCGCGGCGGTCTTCGAGGAGTCGATGGCGCCGATGACGTCGCCGATCTTCACCTTGTCACCGGGCTTCACGCTGAGGCTGGCGATGACGCCGGCCGACGCGGCCTGCACGTCGATGGTGACCTTGTCGGTCTCGAGCACCGCGATGGGCTCGTCGAGCGCGACGGCGTCGCCGACCTTCTTGTGGAAGCTGCCAACAATCGCTTCGGTGATGGACTCGCCCAACGTCGGAATCTTGATCTCTACTGATGCCATGTTCGCTTTCTCTCAACTCAGCGCTTCATCGACCAGCAGCTTTTGCTCGTACTGGTGTGTCGACATGAAGCCCGTCGCCGGGCTCGCGCTTTCAGGGCGGCCGACGTACTTGATCTTGAAATTGCCATCGACGAGCTCGAGGAGCGGCTCGTGCATGTAGCGCCACGCGCCTGAATTCTTCGGCTCTTCCTGAACCCAGAACACTTCCTTCAGGCCCTTGAACAGCTTGAGCTGCGCGACGATTTCTTCGGCCGGGAGCGGGTAGAGCTGCTCGACGCGCACGATGGCGACATCGGTCTTCTTCGCGGCGTCGCGCGCCTTGACGAGGTCGAAGTACACCTTGCCGCTGCACAGCAGCAGCCGCGTGACCTTCTTCGCGTCGGCCGTTTCGTCGCCGATGACCTTCTTGAAGCTGCCCGACGTGAGGTCCTTCCACGGTGAGCTGGCTTCAGCCATGCGCAGCAGCGATTTGGGCGACATCACCACCAGCGGCTTGCGAATCGGGCGCACCGCCTGACGACGGAGCAGATGGAAGATCTGCGCGGCGTTCGTCGGGTTCGCGACCTGAATGTTGTCTTCGGCGGCGAGCACGAGGAAGCGCTCGAGACGCGCCGACGAATGTTCAGGGCCCGCGCCTTCGTAGCCGTGGGGCAGCAGCAGCGTGAGGCCGCTCATGCGCTTCCACTTGTCTTCAGACGCCGCGAGGAACTGGTCGATCATCACCTGCGCGTTGTTGGCGAAGTCGCCGAACTGCGCTTCCCACGCGACGAGCGTGTCGGGTTGATCGAGCGAGTAGCCGTACTCGAACGCCATGCACGCCATCTCGGAGAGCGGCGAATTGACGATGAGCGCCGCGCCCTTCTTGACGTCATCGAGGGGGAAGTAGGTCTTGCCGCTCTTCTGGTCGTGCAGCACCGCCTGACGGTGCGCGAACGTGCCGCGCTCGGTGTCTTGACCGGTGAGGCGCACGCGGAAGCCGTTGGTGATCAACGTCGCATACGCGAGCGTCTCAGCGGTGCCCCAGTCGAGCGGCTCCGCGCCGTCGAGCATCTTCTGTCGTTTGTCGACGATGCCCTTCTGCACGTTGGGGTGCAGCGTGAAACCCGGAGGCGTCTTCGCCAACGGCTCGAGCAGCGTCTTGAGCGTCTTCTCGTCGACGCCGGTCTCGGGCTGCGGCGTGTCTTTGTCGGCGCCGCCGACGTACTTCTTCCACACGCCGTGGAGGTGGTCAGGGTCCTTCACCAGACTCTGGGTGCGCGACCTGGTGATCGCGTCGATGAAGCGCTGGTTCGACTCGTCGAACATCTTCTGGCTTGCTTCAGCAGCGATGCTGCCGCGCTCGGCGAGCTGCTTCGCATACACCTGACGCGGCGTTTCGTGCTTGCCGATCAGCTCGTACATTTCAGGCTGCGTAAAGCGCGGCTCGTCGCCTTCGTTGTGACCGTATTTGCGGTAACAAATCAGATCGATGACGACGTCGGTGTTGAAGCGCTGGCGGTACTCCGTCGCCAGCCGCATCACGTGCACGCACGCTTCGACATCGTCACCGTTCACGTGGAAGATCGGAATGTCGAGGAGCTGCGCCTGTGCCGTGCAGTACAGCGGCGTGCGGCCCTGCTTCGCTTCCGTCGTGTACCCGATCTGATTGTTGATGATCAGGTTGATGGTGCCGCCGGTGTCGTACGCGTCGAGGCCCGAGAGGTTCAGCGTTTCAGGCACCAGACCCTGACCCGAGAACGCCGCGTCGCCGTGAATGACGAACGGAACGACGGCCTTCTTCGCGTCGATGCCGCCGCCGAGACGGTCCTGCTTCGCGCGCACGCGGCCTTCGACGACCGGGTGCACGAAGCCGAGGTGCGACGGGTTGAACGCCATCGTCAGGTGCACGTTGGTGCCGTCCTGCGTCGTGTAATCGTTCGAGTACCCCATGTGGTACTTCACGTCGTGGCGGTTCAGGTACTGCTTGGGGTCGGTCGGGCCGGCCATCTCAGAGAAGATCTCCTCGGGCGGCTTGCCGAGAATGTTGGTCAGCACGTTGAGGCGACCGCGGTGCGCCATGCCGAACACGACTTCGCGCACGCCCAGCTTGCCGCCGAGTTCGAGGAAGTCCTGAATCATCGCGACCTGCGCTTCGCCGCCCTCGACGGAGAACCGCTTCTGCGCCTGGAACTTGTTGTGAATCGTCGACTCGAACGCCTCGGCGTCGGTCAGCTTCTTGAGGATGCGCTGCTGCTCATCGAGCGTGAACTGCGTGACGTTCTGCGACTCTTCCATGCGGCGCATCAGCCAGCGGCGGCGCTCTGAATTGTAGATCTGCCCGAACTCCACGCCGATGTGGTGCGCGTAGGTGCGGCGGAGGCGCTCCAGCAACGTCTTGAGCGGCAGCGTCGACGGGTCGAGCGTGTCGAGCGTCTGCACCTGGCTCGCCTGCTCGGCGGCGGTGAAGTGATTGTCGGTGGTGAGCGCGAGGTCGGCGACGTGCGGCAGCGGCTCCCGCGGCACCCCGAGCGGGTCGAGTTGCGCGAGGAGGTGACCACGGAGCCGGAAGGCCATCACGGCCTGGTCGACCTTCGACTGCAACGCCATGCCGGCGGCGTCGGCGGCGACCGCGACGGTCGCGCCATTCCCACGCTTCGGAGCGGGCAGAACGAGCCCATCGATGATCAGGGGTTTGCCTTCGCGGGCAAGCGTGCTGAAGAGCTCTCTCCAACTCGCATCGACCGTGGTCGGGTCGGCAAGAAATCGGGAGTACTGCGCTTCAATGAAATCGATGTTTGCGCCGGTAAGAAATGAGTCCGTCGGGGTAGGCATGCGGGGTTCTCTTTATGCGGCGAAGGGCCTGCGCGCGACGTTTCGTTGCGTGGCCCTGTCAGTCTGCCTGATGGGGCTCAATGCGCTCGCCGACGGAGACATGCCCCCACCTCCGCCGCCTCCGCAGACTGATCAATTGCCGCCTCCGCCGCCGCCTCCGGTTGAACAGCAGAAGAGCGGGCTGGTGGTGCCCGACTTCAAGGGCGGCGGGTTCCTGTTCGACATTCAATACGGCTACTCGGTGTGGAGCATGAACGCGCCCCGCGTGAGCGGCGCGACCGGTGAGCACCTCGTCGACGAGCTCGCGAGCAAGCCGGCGCACATGCTGACCATCGGCCTCGCGTACAACATTCTGGGTCACGTCAGCATCGGCGCCGACATCACCGCCTCCGGGTGGGACGTGTTCAGCCCCAATCGCGGCGGTGGTGGTTTCGTGGTCGGCAAAATCGCTTGGCACCCGTTGCAGGCGGTGTTCGCGGCGATGAAGGAAGACCGCAAGTTCGGCTTCGACTTCAACACGTTCTTCGGAGTCGGCTACGGCATCTCCGGCTTCGGGCCTGACGCCGACAACAAGCGCGGCATGGACGGGCTCATCTTCGAGTGGGGTCTCCAGGCCGACTACTTCCTCGCGCGGTACTTCGCGCTCGGCGTCTACGTGAAGGGCATCTTCACGAGCTGGAACAAGTACTACCTCGACTTCGAAAATCGCGCGCAGGCGGGGAACACCATCAACCTGAACCCCGTCTCCGGTGGCGCGGTGTGGGGCTTCGGGTTGACGCTCACGTTCCGCGGCGGCGAATAGCTTCGAGGGTGACGGTGTGCCTCGGGCGAGGCGAGCGTCTGAGTTTCTTTTTCGCGATTCTTGAAGTGCAGCGCTGCAGTTGCGCATTCCGAGGCGCCAAAAACTGAGACCTCCACGCTTCACACATTCGCACGAGGGCGAGCGCCCGCTTTCACGGCAATTCGACGCTCTCGAGCACGAACTCCGAACCGAACCAGCCGACGCCGTTGCTTCGGCTGTAGGTGATGAACAACTGCTTGCCGTCGTCTGGCGCGAGCTCGGGGTGCACGTTCGAGTCGTAGGCGCTCCCTTCCGGTTTGTTCGCGGTGAAGAGCTTTCGCGGCGCGGTCCACGGCCCCGTGAGCTTCGAAGCCGTTCTCAACACCACGTCGTTCGACAACGGCAGCGCGTACACGACGGCCCACGCGTCGAGGTGCTTGTTGAAGAACAACGTCATCGACGGCGCGCCCTCGAAGAGCACGGTCGCCTTGCGCTGATCTTCGACCCAGTTCGCGCCGTCGAAGAAACGCCACGCGGAGCGATCGAGCACCGACGAGGGCTCCACACGCGCGAGCCGGCACGGAGGCGCGAGGCCTTTGTCTTTCTCACCGCAACCGAACACGTAGAGCTGACCGTCGACGATCGCCGCGCTCGTGCCCCACGGTGGGTCGTCTTCGCCGAACAGCAACGTCGGGTGCTCCGCGCCCGTTGAAACCACCGGCCGCTGAGGGAGTTCGTCGAACGAACCCCACGTCGCCACCGAGCTGCCCACGCCGCGGAAGTTGAAATCGCCCGGCTCCGCGTAGATGAGCCCGTAGAAGATCAGCGCGCGGTTGCCGCTCTCGTCGAACACCATCGTCCCCGGCCACACCGCCCAACGCGCACCACACGGCGTCTGCGCGCAGTTCTCACCGAGATGCGCGTGATTGAACGTCCACTCATCATCAGTCGGCGCGACGAAATACACCGGCGCGCCCGCGTCATCGGTGCGCTGCTCGAACCCGGTGAGGCCATCACGCGCGTCGAGATCGCTCGTGTACGAGAATGAATTGTGGTGCCAGTTCTCTCCATTCACGTCGCTCACGTCGAGCACCGTGTCGCCGAAGTCCCACACGGAGCGGCCCCACAACGACGCGCTCACCGCTCCGTCGCGGCCCTGCACGCCGGGCATCTTCTCGAGCACGCCCATTTCTTTTGCGACCGGGTCGGGTGCGCACGCGCACAGCGCGAACAACACGACTCCATGAAGAAGGCGCGGCATGCGCGCGATCATGGTCCGGGCAGACATGAGAGTCACTCATCGCGCCACGCGCGGTGTCGCGCAGCCAGCTCACCTCCGTTGGCGCGATGCTCTCCGTGTCGGGCGCGATGCTCTCCGTGTCGGGCGCGATGCTCTCCGTGTCGGACGCGATGCTCTCCGTGTCGGACGCGATGCTCTCCGTGTCGGGCGCGATGCTCTCCGTGTCGGGCGCGATGCTCTCCGTGTCGGGCGCGATGCTCTCCGTGTCGGGCGCGATGCTCTTGTTGTTGGACGCGTCAGCGCGAACCGCGCTCTTCAGGGGTGAGGGAGTTGTTGCTGCGTAAATTCCCCGCGCTTCAACATCGAAATCGGCGTGCTAGACGCGCCGCCATGCTCCTCAAGGGAAAGAAGCTGCTCATCACCGGCGTGCTGACTCCGCAGTCCATCGCGTTCTCCGTCGCTGAACACGCGCTCGCGCAGGGCGCCGAAGTGATCCTCACCAGCTTCGGCCGCCCGATGTCGCTCACCCAGCGCTCCGCGAAGAAGCTCTCGCCGACGCCTGAGGTGCTCGAGCTCGACGTCACCAACTCGGCGCACTTCCCCGCGCTGCACGACGCCATCAAGCAGAAGTGGGGCCGCCTCGACGGCATCCTCCACGCGATCGCCTTCGCTCCTGAAGACGCGCTCGGCGGCAAGTTCGGCTCCGCGCCGTGGGAATCGGTGCAGGCCGCCTTCCGCATCTCCACGTTCTCGCTCAAGGAGCTCGCGGTCTCGCTCGCGCCGCTGATGGATCAAGGCGGTTCGATTCTCACGCTCGACTTCGACAACTCCACGCAGGCGTGGCCGCTCTACGACTGGATGGGCGTGTGCAAAGCCGGGCTCGAAGCCGTCGTTCGTTACCTCGCGCGTGACCTGGGCCCGAAGAAGATCCGCGTCAACGCGATCGCGGCCGGCGCCATCGCCGCCATCGCCGCCAAGGGCATCCCCGGGTTCAAGTACCTCGAGAACACCTGGGGCGCGCAGGCGCCGCTCGGGTGGGACGCGCGCAGCGACGCGTCGATCGACGCCGTGGCCCGCACCTGCTGCGCGTTTTTCAGTGACTGGGTCCCCAGCACTACCGGCGAGCTCGTGCGCGTCGACGGCGGGTTCCACGCGATGGGTGCAAAACCCGTCGATCTCGCGGCGCTCGCTGAAGAAAAATCCACCAACTGAGAACACGAGGGCCGGAGGCTTGACGGGTGAGGGCATGTAGGGGCAAAGGCCCCGCCATGTCGCTCCGGTCCCTCACGATGTTCACGTTTGTTCTCGCGCTGTCGGCTTGTGACTGCGCCTCGAAGGCGAAGACGAGCTGCGGCTCCGACGCCAGCTGCAATCAGGGTTTCATCTGTGACAACAACGAGTGCGTGCCGGGTTGCCGTGACGCGCACGATCGCTGCGGCGATCGCTTCTGCAAGGCGGGCGGCGAGTGCGTCGACTGTCTGCTCGATGGCCAGTGCGCGGCCGGGCAGATCTGCTTCAGCAACGCGTGCGTGACCGGTTGCTCGCCGACCAACACCAATTGCCCCGAAGGCCAGGTCTGCGACGTGTCGACCGGCGTGTGCGGCGAGTGCGCGTCGAACGCCGACTGCCATGACCCGACGCACCCGCAGTGCGACTCCGCGACGCACACCTGCGTCGAATGCACCGGCGACACGCAGTGCGCTCCCGGTTCGATGTGCACCAACAACACCTGCGTGGTCGGTTGCAGCGCGGCCGGCGCGAACTGCCCGTCGGGCCTGACCTGCAACGTCGACGCGGGCGCGTGCGTGGAGTGCACCAGCAACACGCAGTGCACCAACGCGCCGCTCACCGTCTGCGACCCGGGCTCGAACACCTGCGTGCAGTGCGCGAGCGGCACCGATTGCTCCGGCACGACGCCGGTCTGCAACCCGTCGACGCACACCTGCGTCGCGTGCACCACCACCGCCGACTGCGCGTCGGGCGTGTGCGTAAACAACACCTGCGTGCAGTGCGCCGGCGACAACGATTGCTCCGGCACCACCGCGCACTGCGATGTCGCGACGCACACCTGTGTGGAATGCGTGCCCGGCGCGCATCAGTGCCCCACGGGCCAGTACTGCCGCGCCGACTTCACCTGCGAGCAGGGCTGCGAGACGGGCGCCGATTGCGCCAGCGGCGTGTGCCTGCCGAACCACTCGTGCCAGGGCTGCACCGGCGACACCGAGTGCGCGTCGGGTCAGATCTGCAGCAACGGCACCTGCGTGGGCGCGTGCGGCTCCGGCAACCTCTGCAACGCGGGCGAGCTGTGCTGCGGCGGCCACTGTGAAGCCGCGCAGACCGACGAAGCGAACTGCGGCGGCTGTGGC
>JBEHYH010000325.1:0-7522 GCA_048498275.1 Myxococcota bacterium
GCCCGAGGCGCCGACCGGCGGGTCGGGCACCGGTCTGTAATCAGCTCAAGAGCCTGAAGTAGAAGCGGGGCGCTCCTTCACGGGGCGCCCCGTTTTGTTTGCTAGCGTGCAGTCTTCGCATGGCGCGCCGGCACACCACCGCAGTCACCATCATCTCGAAGATCTCGCAGAAGCCCATTCGCCGGGCGGCCGCGCTGGTGGTGATTCACGGAGACGATCTCGGCCGCAAGTTCGACCTCTCGGCCGACGCGATCACCATCGGCCGCTCGAGCGCCAACGACATTCAGGTCGATCAAGACGCCGTCAGCCGCAAACACGCGACCATCGTCAACGACGGCGGCAAGCACACCGTCGAAGATCTCGGCTCGACCAATGGCACCATCGTCAACGACGAGCACATCGAAGGCGTGGTGAAGCTGCGCAACGGCGACTTCATCAAGATCGGCCGGGCGATCTTCAAGTTCATCGCCAGCAACAACATCGAGGCCGCGTACCACGACGAGATCTACCGGCTGACCACCATCGACGGCCTCACCCAGGTCTTCAATCGCCGCTACTTCGAAGACACCATCGAGCGGGAGCTCTCGCGTTCACGCCGGTACACGCGGCCGCTCTCGCTGGTGATGATCGACATCGATCACTTCAAGCGCATCAACGACAACTTCGGGCATCTCGCGGGCGACGCGGTGCTGAAGGAGGTCGCGTCGGTGGTGAAGTCGCGCACGCGCCGTGAAGACGTGTTCGCGCGCTACGGCGGTGAGGAGTTCGCGCTGCTGCTCCCGGAGATCGACACCAGAGGCGCGGTCGCGCTCGCGGAGAAGGTGCGCAAACTCATCGAGAAGCACGAGTTCGTGTTCGACGGCGAACGCATCAGCGTCACCATTTCAGCGGGCGTGGCGACGGTGCAGAAGAAGGGCGAGCTGCCCGCCGAGGTCATCGGCCGCGCAGACGAGAAGCTCTACGCGGCGAAGCAGGGCGGCCGGAATCGCGTGCTCTGAATCACCCGCCGTCGCGTGACGGAGGCGGCTTCTCACCCGGCTCTTTGCGGCGCGCGACGATGAAGCCGATCGACACGCCCGACTTGCCGTTCTTGTGCAGCGCGAGCTCGGCCTTGAGCGCCTTCTGGCCCTCGGCATCGGTGTCGGCGGTCTTGCCCAACATCGTCTCCAGCTCGCGGTAGTGCTCGTCGAGCTCGGGCTCACCCAGCGTCTCGATGAGCTCGGGCTCGAAGCCCTCGGTTTCCAGCTTCATCAGCGTCTCGCGCGGGCTGAGCAGCGGGGCGCCCAGGCGCTTTTCCCACGCCGTGAGCGTCGCTTCGTCGGGGTTGCGGCTGACGCGGACCATCGTCGTCAACCCGAGCCGGCCGTTGTACGCGAGGTTGGGGCGCCACTTCTTCGCGACCTGCGCCGCGTGCCCGATGACGCGCCCGAAGCTGAAGATGCCGTCGAAGGCGCGCTCGGCGAACGTCACCGAATCGATGGGCCCGTGCTTGATGGCCACCTTGTCGGCGATGCCACCCACCCGCGAACGTTCCTTGAGCGCGTCAGCCAGGCGCTCGTCGGGCTCGATGATGGTGAGGTGGCAGCTCAGCGCTTTCGTCACCGCCAGCGCGCCCAGCGAACCGTGGAGCTCCAGCAGGCTCGACGCATCGTCCCAATGTGCGGCCTGCGCGAAGCGACGAAGCAGAGACTCTGACTGAAAGAGCCTCCGCGCTTCGGGCGGCACGTACAGCGGAAACGGGTCGGCCATGGGTAAAAACCCCATTACACAGGGGTCGTAACTCCTACAAGTAGTAGACGATGCGTTTGTCGCCGTGAATGTCTTTGTAGATGGTCTGCCGCTGCTCTTCCGACAGGAGGTACACGGAGACGGTCAACGACGTGTACCGGCCTTCTTTCGAGATGTTTTCGGAGATCGAGTCGTTGCTGACCTCCGAGCCCATGAGCCGGCTGAACTTCTGGCGGATGTACTCGCCGAAGCCGTGCTCGCGTTTGCCCATCACCTTGAAGGCGTAGACGGTGGGGTACTCGATGAGCGGTTTCTTCTCTGCCGCAGCATCGGGTTTGGGTGCTTCGTCGCTCATAGAAGATTGGTGGCGATTTCCGCGAGGGCTGAGCGCTCACCCTTGGTCATGGTGACGTGGCCGGCGATCTTCTGGTTCTTGAAGCGGTTCACCACGTGCACGAGGCCGTTGTTGGTCGAATCGACGTAGGGGTTGTCGATCTGCGCCGGGTCGCCGGTGAGCACGATCTTCGTGTTGTCACCGGCGCGGGTGACGATGGTCTTCACTTCGTGCGGCGTCAGGTTCTGCGCCTCGTCGACGATGATGTACTGGTTGGGGATCGAGCGACCGCGGATGTACGTCAGCGGTTCGATCTCGATGATCCCCAGGTCCATCAGCTCGTGGTACCCGCGGCCCGACTTCTTGTCGTTGCGCGAGAGGTTGAGCAGGTACTCGACGTTGTCGAAGATGGGCTGCATCCACGGGTTCAGCTTCTCGTCGACGCTGCCGGGCAGGTAACCGAGGTCGCGGCCGAGCGGGAAAATCGGCCGGCTGACGAGCAGCTTCTGAAACGCGGCTTCTTCAGTGACCTTCTGCAGGCCCGCGGCGATCGCCATCAGCGTCTTGCCGGTGCCGGCCTTGCCGACGATGGTGACGATCTTCAGGTCGTCGTTGAGGAGCAGGTCGATGAGGAAGCTCTGCTCCATGTTGCGCGGGCGCACGCCCCACACGCCTTCTTTCACCTGGCGGTTGAGCGGCACGACCGCCTGCTTGTCGGCGTCGTAGCGGCCCATCGCGGTGTGCGACGGGTTCGCCGCATCTTTGAAGAGGAGGAACTCGTTGGGCTCCAGCTTGTCGAGGTCGGCGACGGTGACCTTCGCGCCCGGCTTGTAGAGCTCGTTGATCAGCTCCGCGCTCACCAGCCGCTCGGAGATGCCGGTGTAGAGATCTGAAATCTCCACGCGCTCCGGTTCGTAGTCTTGCGCCGCGAGGCCGAGCGCGTCGGCGCGAATGCGGAGGTTGGTGTCCTTCGTGATGAACACCGTCTCGACGTTCGGCTCGCGGGTGCGCGTCTCGATGGCGACCGCGAGAATGCGGTTGTCCATCAACTGCCCGTCGGCCATCGACTTCGGGAGATCGTGTTCGACGAAGCTGACCTTCAGAACCCCGCCGCCGGCGAGCGGCACGCCTTCGGCGAGACCACCTTCGGCGCGATGCGCGTCGAGATAGCGGGCGACCTGGCGGGCGTTGCGACCGAGCTCCGACATGTCCTTCTTGAACATGTCGAGCTCTTCGATGACGTAGATGGGGATGATGACGGTGTTGTCATCGAACGTGTAGATGGACCGCGGGTCGTGCAGGAGCACGTTGGTATCGAGGACGAAGTTCTTCCGCGCCAAAAAGGAACCCTCAAGGAAAACGAGTGAGCTGCAGTGCTCGCAGTCTCACACGTAGGTGATTCGTTTGATCTCGAAATCGACCTCGCCCAGTGGCCGGCGAACGGTGACGGAGTCTCCCTGCTTCTTGCCGAGCAGCGCGCGGCCCACGGGCGAGTCGACGGAGATCTTCCCGAGTTTCAGATCGGTCTCGTCGGGGCCCACGAGCTGGTAGGTGACCGTCGCGTCGTCTTCTTCGTTGAGCAGCGTGACGGTCGCGCCGAAGAAGACCTTCGTCCGATCTTTCTGCTCGCCGGGCTCGACGACGGTCAGCTTCTCGAGGCGCTTTTCGAGCCACCGCAGCCGGCGATCGATCTCGCGCAGCCGCCGCTTCCCATAGATGTACTCGGCGTTCTCAGAGCGATCGCCCAGCGACGCCGCGAAGCTGACCTCGGCGGTGACCTTCGGGCGCTCGACTTTGAGCAGATGCATCAACTCCGCGCGCAGCCGGTCGGCGCCGCCGCGGGTGATGTAGAGCGTGCCTCTCGGCTCGTCGTCTTCTTCGTCGATTTCGCTCACGATGCGTGCGGTTGCCTCTAGCACGCGAGCCTGTTCGTGCTATGGGGCCGCGCGCCATGAGGCCCCTCGTCTTCGCCATCGTCAGCGTCGTGCTGTGCAGTGCGTGCGAGAAGATCGATTACATCGAACTCGCCCCCACGGAGATCGTGCTCAAGCAGCCGAACAATCAGGTCTGGGTCGAGGCCAAGCCTTTCTCCCGCGCCGGCAATCGCGCCAAGCACGCCACCATCGACTGGTCGATCGCCGACGGGTCGATCGCCGCGGTGAGCGGCAAGGGCCAGGTGACGCCGGTCGCCGACGGTGACACCGAGGTCATCGCGCGCATCGGTGACGTCGAAGCCCGTGTGCCGGTTCGCGTGATCTACGTCGATCGCGTCGAGGTCGAGCCCTCGGAGTTGATCGTCACCGAAGGCACCGAAGCGGCGAAGGTGACGGTGAAGGCGTTCCGCAAGAACGGCAAACAGATCACGGACCGCTCGGTGGTGATGAAGACCGGCGACAAGACGATCGCGCAGGTCGTCGGCACCGGTCAGATTCTGCCGCTCGACCCCGGCACCACGACGATTGATGTTCAGGTTGATAACGCTCACACGTCATTCAAAGTGACCGTGGAAGCGGAGAAAAAAGAGGACAAGAAAACGAAGAAATGAGAATGAGTCGATAGCTCAGTTGGTAGAGCACCGGCCTTTTAAGCCGAGGGTCGGGGGTTCAAATCCCCCTCGACTCACTGAAGTACGGCCCCGTCATCTAGTGGCCTAGGATACGGCCCTTTCAAGGCTGTTACGCGGGTTCGAATCCCGCCGGGGTCAAACCCCGGAGTTCTTCTTCAAAGGAACTCCGGGGTTTTTTCTTGCCCACATCATTTACTGTCAGTGATTGATGCCCTTGCTCTTCGTAAGCACACCTTTGCGATGGTTTCGGGCGTAGTACGGCCCATGAACGACAAAACGCAGACGCACTCCGCAGGCTGGGTGGTTCAGACGTGGGTCAGCTTCATCGCCGCGGTCGGCGTGACGGCGATGGGCATCTACTTCCTGCCGGTCGACGCCTGGGTGAAGGCCTTCATGGCGATGGGCATGCTCTTCACCGTCGGCAGCACGTTCTCACTCGCGAAGACCATTCGCGATCAGCACGAGGCGGAGTCGTTCCACAAACGCGTCGACGCCGCGCGGGTGAATCGCATCATCGCGGAGCACGACCCGCTCAAGCCCGCGCTGTGAAGTCCATCACCGCGAAGAACAACGCGCCTTCCGACTCCGGAGGCTGCGCGCGGAAGAGCCCGCGGGCGCCGATGCTGACCGCGACGTTGCCGGCCAGCGCCCACGCGAAGCCTTCATCGCAGTGAAAGTGAGGCCGCCAGAACGCGGCCATGCCGTCCTGCTTCATGTCGGGAGCGCAGATGCGCTTCACGCGCCCCGACGACGCCTCGCGCGCGTGCGGATCACTCCAGCTCCACATCCACGTGAAGACGTCGGGCAGGTAACTCCCGACGATCTGCGCGGGCACTTCGAGTGGGCCGGAGCGGCGATCGAGCCGCAACATTCCGTGCTCCGAATCGAACGCGAACCCTTCGATGCGCCCGAGCCGATGCTGCAGGTCGCCCTGGAGATCGTGAAACGCGCGCTCGCTGCCTTCGATGGTGTCGAACAGCGCGTCGGTGATCAGCAGCGAGTGCACCTCATCGCGCTCGAGCCGCGTGAACCAACCGACCGAACCATCGGCCTGCAGCAGCTTCCAATCGGCGAACTGCGTACCGGGCCGCTCAATGAGCACCTTCCCCGGCTGCCAGCGGCCCTTGAGCTCGCTGTACAAATCGGTGAGCGCCTCCGAGAGCTTCAGCGCTTCTTCCTGCGGGTTCACGAACAACTGCGGGCGCGGCTTGGGGTTGGTGGCGCCTTCGCCCTTGGTGTTCAACTCGGTGATGCGCAGGCCTTCATTCGTGCGCGCGACGCTGAGTTCAATCTTCGTCCACCCGCGGGGGGCGAGCAGCATCAGGCTGTCATGGAGCGCATACACGAGAGGCTTGGGATCCATACGCGGGCGCGCCATACGTGCCCGTTGTGCGGAAAGCGAGCGAACTGAAACCGGCCGTGCGGGCAGCGTTGCTGCGCTGGTTCGACGTGAACAAACGCGACCTCCCGTGGCGGCGAACGAGAGACGCGTACGGCATCTGGGTGAGTGAAGTGATGCTCCAGCAGACGCAGGTCGATCGCGTCGTGAAGTATTGGACGCGCTTTCTCGCGCGCTTCCCGAACGTGCGTGAGCTCGCCGCGGCGGAACTCAAAGACGTGCTCGGGTTGTGGAGCGGGCTTGGCTACTACTCGCGCGCTCGCAACCTTCATCGCGCCGCACAGGAGATCATCGCCAATCACGGCGCAGAACTTCCTGACTCCGTCGATGCGTTGCTCGAACTGCCCGGCTTCGGCCGCTACACGGCGGGAGCGGTTGCGTCGATCGCGTACGAACTTCCGGCTCCGCTGGTCGATGGAAATGTCGCGCGCGTGTTCGCACGCGTGCTCGAGATCGAGGGTGCGCCCGGAGATCGTGCGCGTGAAAAGCAGCTCTGGTCTGCAGCGGAAACGCTCGTCGAAGGTGACCGCCCCGGAGACTGGAATCAATCACTGATGGAACTCGGCGCGACGGTCTGCACGCCGGTGAATCCGTTGTGCTTGCTGTGTCCCGTGCGCGCGCACTGCGGAGCGTTCGCGAGTGATCGCGTCGATGAACTCCCTCCGCCGAAGAAGGCCGCGAAGCGAAAGCGCCTCGAACTCAAAGTCGCCGTCGCGCTCAAAGGCAAAGACGTGCTCCTCGCGCGCAAGGAAGAGAAGGGCTTGTTCGGTGGTCTGTGGGAACTCCCCGCGGCCGAAGGCGAACTGGAAACGCTCCTCGGCAAACGCGCGAACATCGGGCCTGAACTCACGGTGCTCGAACGCACGCTCACGCATCGCGATCTCGTGCTGCGCATTCACCCGGTGGCGATGCCCGCGAAGCTGGGCAAACCGCCGAAGGGCTACGTCGAGTGGCGTTGGGTCCCCCGTGATGAAGTTCCAAAACTCGGCATGTCTTCCGCGATGAGTGAAGTGCTCAAAGTCGTCGTCACCGGGAGCTGAACGCAGGAATTTCGACCCGAGAAGCGTTTGCTGAATTGAACGGGCGAATGGCAACAGCGGGCTCTCTTCGACGATATCGAGTGCATCCGCCTCGAGGTTCGCATCGGCGACGCCGGAGCCGCGGCTCAAGATATCTCTGTTCGCGAAGTTGACCGGGCAGAAACACGGCCGGGTCCCTGCGTTCTTTGCCGCAGCGCTTACGAAGTAGAAGGCTTCGACGCGCGCGAGACTCCCAAAGGAGGCATGAGCGTCGCGCGGGACGCTCGAGCGACGACGCGTGGAACGGGTTCCTGTGTGCCGGGAGTTCGAGCTCGATTGGAACGTCGAGGTATGCCGCATGCCGTTTCACGGTTGCGTTCGCGAAGGCCCGTTGATCGTGATCGCGAACTCACGTGCCGACCCGTCGGCACTCACCGTCAGCACTCGGAGTCAGGTCTGAGTGCCTCTTCGCGCCG
>JBEHYH010000326.1:0-7507 GCA_048498275.1 Myxococcota bacterium
CAGCGTCGACGATTGGCCATCGGGGTTGGTGACGGTGACCGAGACGGCCGTGGGCGTCAGACCCGGCGGCGTCGCCGCGGTGAGCTTCTTCGCGTCGACGAAGCTGACGTTGATCGACGAGACGCCGCCGACCTTCACCGTCGCGCCCGCGACGAAGTTGGCGCCGTTGATGGTGATCGTCGTGCCGCCGTTGAGCGTGCCGCTGGTGGGGCTGATCGAGGTGATGATCGGCGCGGGCTTCGCACCGCCGTCTTCTCCGTTGTTGGTCGGAGGACACGCGGCGAACAGCAACGATATGAGAAGTGCACGAAGTTTCATGTTCAACCTTTCACGGCCCCGGCGGTCAGCCCGCCCACGAGATATTTCTGCAGCGCGAAGAAGAGCGCCATCACCGGCGCGGAGATCAACAGCGCCCCCGCCGCGAAGTGGCCCCAGTCGGTCTTGTATTCGCCGACGTAGCGCTGCAGCGCGACCGGCAACGTGAAGCGCGCTTCGTCGTTGATAAGCGTCGCCGCGAGAATGAACTCGTTCCACGCCTGCATGAAGCTGAAGAGCGCGGTGACGGCGAGGGCAGGGCGCGCGAGCGGCAAGACGATCTTCACGAAGACCTGCCACTGCGACGCGCCGTCCATCAACGCGGCTTCCTCGAGCTCGCGAGGCAACGTGTCGAAGTAGCCCTTGAGCATCCACACGCAGAACGGGAGCGAAGAGGTCGCGTACACCAGCACCAGCCCGCCGAGCGAATCGAGCAGGCCGAGCTTCTGCAGAATCGAATACAGCGGCACCAGCATCAGCGTCGCGGGGAACATCTGGGTGACGAGCAGCAACTGCATGCCGCCTTCCCGCCCGGGAAAGCGAAAGCGCGAGAGCGAGTACGCGGCGGTGACGGCGAGGCTGAGGCCGACGAGGGTGGTGGCGCCGCTGACGACGATGCTCGCGAGGAGCTGCCGCCCGAACAGCCAACGGCCCTGCGTGTCGGTCGAACTCAGAACGTCTCGGAAGTGATCGAACGTGATCGCGTCGGGGAACGGGTTCGCGCTGAGCGAGAGCGCCTGCGTCGGTGAGAGCGCCATCTTCACGACCCATAGCACCGGGTAGAGCGTGAGCACGCAGAGCAGCGTGAGCCCCGCGTTCAACAGAAAGAGTCGCGTGCGGCTCATGCGGCCTCCTCGCCGGCGAGGCGTCTGGTGAAGCGCGACCACGCGAAGAGCACGCAGAAGATCAGCACAGAGTATGCCGCCGCGAAGCCGTACTGCTCATTGCGTTGGAACGCCCAGCGGTACGCCTCGCTCACGAGAATGTCGGTGGCTCCGCCCGGCTCGCCGCCCGACACCAGGTAGATGATGTTGAACATGTTGAAGGTCCACACGCTGCCGAGAATCACCGCGGGCAGCAGCGCAGGGCGGAGCAACGGCAACGTGATGCGGCGGAACTGCGTCCACTTCGAGGCGCCGTCGACTTCGGCGGCTTCGTAGAGGTCGGTGGGGATCGACTGCAGCGCGCCCAGCGACACCACCATCATGAAGGGGAAGCCGAGCCACGTGTTGGTGATGACGTTGGCGGCGAACGACGTGCTCCAGTGGGTGAACCAGCTCACCGGTTCGATGCCGAGCGCCGTGAGGATCGCGTTCATCGCCCCGAACTGTCGGTGGAACATGCCCTTCCACATCATCGCGGTGATGTAGTTGGGGATCGCCCAGGGCACGATCAGCAGCACGCGGTACACCGCGCGCAATTTGAGCAGCGGCTCTTTCAGGAGAATCGCGAGGAAGAGCCCGATGCTCACGTGCAACACGACGTTCGCGGCGGTCCACAACAGGGTGACGACGAGCGTGAAATAGAACGAGAGCGGTTCATCGAAGCGGTACCCGCGCGACGAGAGAATGTCGGTGAAGTTGCCGGCTCCGACGAAGGTGTAGTCGCCCGCGTCGTGGTGGAAGAGCGAGAGCCCGAGCCCGATCACGAACGGAATGATCACCAGCACGAAGAGGCCGATGGCGGCGGGCGCGACGTAGGCGACTCCGCGTGCCGCGTCGACGTATGGAGCGCGAGGCTTACGGCGTTGCCAGAGAATGAAGCCGAGCAACCCGAACGCCGTGACGACGACCCACGGAATCGGGCTCGCCGGCGGAGGCGCCTCACGATTCAACGCGCGATACCGGCGATCAGCGAGCGCACCGGCCTCTGCAGGCGAGACGCCACCCTGCATCACGGCCTTCAACGCGAGCTTCATCGGTTCCCACACGCGCGCCATCTCGAGCGTGTTCGGTGGAGGAACCGCGGTGTCGACCGTCTTGCGGAATGAGGTCACCAGCTCGTCTTGCGCGACCGCGGGCACGTCGTACGCAGCGAGCTCCGCGGGGATCTGCCGGCCGAAGGTGACGCGCGTGACGGTGGCCCGACCTTCCGAGAGATATTTCGCGAGCTGTTGTGCGGCGTCGGGCTGCGCGGTGCGCGACGAAACGAACGCGGCTTCGACTCCGAGATACGGAGTCATCCGCAGACCCGTCGCGCTCACCACCGGCAGTGGATGCACCGAGTATCGAATCGACTTGTCGATCTCTCCAGCGAACCACGGGCCGCTGATCACGATGCCGACGCGCTTCTCATTGAAGAGCGTCTTCACCAGCCCGCCGCTCACCTCCTGCGGCATCAACCCGCGGTCTTGCAGCGACTTCACCCACGCGAGCGACGCGGCCATCGGCGGCGTGTCGAACTGCGCGCGGCCGTGCTCGTCGAAGAGCTTGCCCCCGAAGCCGTAGAAAATCGGCGCGTGGAAATAGAAGTCGCCGGCCTCCCACGCGACGCCATCTCTGGTGCGTTCGAATTCGTCAGTCGTCGCGGGCACCGGCACGCCGTCGCGTACGTAGAGCGCGAGGTTCTTGATCGCGAGCGGGTAGCCCCAGGTCTCTCCATCGAGCTCGAGCGCGTCTCCGGCGGCCTTCAGATATTTCGAGTGGTCGAAGTGCGAAGGCGCGACGACTTTCATGCGGTGAAACTGGCGAAGGCGTTCGTGCGCGAAGATGAAGACGTCCGGCCCTGCGTCGTGCGGAATCGCGGAGGTGATCTTCGAGCTGAACGCGTCGTACGGCACCGCGAGCACCTCGACGGGAATGCCGGTCTCAGCGGTGAACTGCTTGGTGATGCGCTGAATCGCCTCTTCTTCGCCGCCCCGGTAGCCGTGCCAGAGCTTGAGCGGCTCGGCGGATGCGACAGTTGCAACAAGCGCAACAATCAGCGCGAACCCCCGCTCCCGCAAGCGGGAGGGGGTTGGGGTGAGGGGCTCCCTCATTTTCCCACCGATCACTGCGGATGCCTCAGCGCCGTCGACCCATCAGCCGAGAACACGTGCAGCGCATCGCCAATGGGCTTCACCGCGACGTTCTGACCGACCTCCACGCCTGCGCCTTCGAAACGCGCCGCAACGGGACCTGCAGCAGTTTTCAGAAACGCATAGCCATCGAACCCGAGGCGCTCGACGGCTTCGACTTCACCGCGAATCGGGCCGTCGTCACTCACGCGCAGATCCTGCGGGCGGAGGCCGAGCTTCACCTCTCCGCTCGCATCGCCCAGCGCGGGCAAGGTGAACCCGTTGCCCTTGAACTCGCCGCCTTCACGCTTCGCATCGAGCAGGTTCATCGACGGCGAACCCAGGAACTGCGCGACGAAGGTATTCGCGGGGCGATTGTAGAGCTCGAGCGGCGCGCCCAGTTGCTGCAGCAGCCCCTTGTTGAACACCGCGACCCGCGTCGCGAGCGTCATCGCTTCGACTTGATCATGCGTGACGTAGATCATCGTCACGCCGAGCTGCCGATGGAGCCGCGCGAGTTCTCCGCGCATCTGCACGCGCAGCGCGGTGTCGAGGTTCGAGAGCGGTTCGTCGAACAAGAACAGGCGAGGGCGCCGAACGATCACGCGGCCCATCGCGACGCGCTGACGTTGACCACCCGACAGCGCTTTCGGTTTGCGATCCAACAGCGGCCCGAGCTCCAACATGCGCGCGGCTTCAGCGACTCGCGCATCGATGTCAGCGCGCGGCAACTTGCGCAGCTCGAGCCCGAACGCGAGGTTCTCGCGCACTGTCATGTGCGGGTAGAGCGCGTAGCTCTGAAACACCATGCCGACGTCGCGTTCGCGCGGCGGCACGTCTTTCACCGAAGTGCCTCCGAGGATCACGTCGCCGGCATCCGCGTGTTCGAGCCCCGCGATGATGCGCAGCAGCGTCGTCTTGCCGCAGCCCGACGGCCCGACCATCACCAGAAACTCGCCGGCGTGAACGTCGAGCTCGACGCCCTTCACGATGGCGTTGGTGCCGAAGCTCTTCTTGATCCCGACGAGGCGAACGTCACTCACGCGGAGCGCGAAGGTACTCAACGCGCTCGGTCACGAGGTGAATTCGTTTACGACGCGGCGCGCTACTTCGGCACCGCGGTGCGCACCACGTTCTCGAGCACTCCGGGCATGAATCGCTTGAGCACCAGCGCGAGGTATTCCTTGCCGAGGCGGCCGACGAACACCTCGCTCTTCTTCGCCGCGACCGCGTTCACGATCTGCTTCGCGGTGAGGTCCGCCGGGTAGCCGTTGGCGATGTCGTCGCCGGTCTTGTTCGTCGGCGAGCCATCACCGGTCAGCGCGTTCTTCGAGACGTCGGTCTGGATGTAGCCGGGGCAGATGATGGTCACGGCGAGGCCGGCGTCGGTCACTTCCGCGCGCAGGCAATCGAAGAAGCCGTGCAGCGCGTGCTTCGAGGCCGCGTACGCCGAGCGCAACGGGGTGCCGATTTTTCCCATCACCGACGAGATGACGACGAACTGACCCGACTTCGCCGCGAGCATCGACGGGAGCACGGCTTTGGTGAGCGCGACCGCGCCGAAGTAGTTCACCTCCATCACGCGACGATCGACGTCGAGCTTCGTGTCGTTCACCACCGAGCGCTGGCTGATGCCGCCGTTGTGCACCACGACGTCGATGCGGCCCTTCCATTGGAGCGCCTGCTCGGTGAGCGCCGCGAGCGAGTCGGTCTTCGCGAGATCCATCGGGAGCACGAGCGCCTCACCACCACACTTCTTCGCGACCTGTTCGAGCTCTTCGCGACGCCGCGCGGAGAGAATCAGCGACGCGCCTTCACGCGCGAACGCTTCAGCGAGCGCCGCGCCGATGCCCGAAGAGGCGCCCGTGATCCACACCACTTTGTTTTCGAATCTGCGGCTCATGGCCGCGCACCCTATCGGGGCCCGGTTTCGACGCGCACGACTTCGACGCGCAGCGTATCGCCGAGAATGGCTTTCACGAACGACACCTCCAGCGACTCGGGGTCGACGACGAAGAAGCGCAGCACACCGTCGATGATCTCCGGGTTGCGGAAGTGCGCGAGCGCGCGAATCACGTCGGCGTTGCGATCTTCGAAGAGCACGGTGCCCGACACGTCAGGGTGAAACCGGGCAATGACTTCGGCCTGCCAGAGCGCCGAGGCGCTCGCGCCGCAGCTCTTGAGAATCCGCAGCGCCGCGTCTTCGGTGTTGCGGTCGAGCAACTCGCCTCCGAGCGACGCGAAGTGGAGCTTCCCCGCCGAAAAAAACGTGCACGATTCCTGACGCAGCTCGGGCACTTCATCTGCACTGAGCCCGTGCATCGCCGAGATTCGTTCTTGAACGTGCTCGGTCATGACGCGCATTGTGCCAGATGCGCGCGAACGCTCAGCGAGCGGGGTGAGCCCGAAACGTCATTTCGCTACGGGCGGACGCTTCTTCGGCGCCTTCGCGACACGCGCGCGGATTCGGCTCAGCGCGACGGGCGTGATGCCGATGTACGACGCGATCTGATGCTGGGGGATGTGGCTCAGATGTTCCGGCCGTTCAGCGCAGAACTGCAGGTAGCGCTCTTCGGCGGTGAGCTGCAGGAACTCGTACTCGCGTTGCTCTTTGGCGACGAAGTGCTGTTCGACGAAGCGGCGCGCCACGCGCTGAAACTCGAGGGAGTTCTC
Organism: Myxococcota bacterium; assembly: GCA_048498275.1. GTDB lineage: Bacteria > Myxococcota > Myxococcia > Myxococcales > Myxococcaceae > Archangium_A. Next base: position 5,984 of record JBEHYH010000326.1, read on the forward strand.
CGCGAGCTTCTCGAACTGCTCGAACGAGAAGAGCAGCAGCTTCGTCGGAGCCAGCGCCTGCACGAACGTGCGCGACGGCTTGCGCAGAATCAGCTCGGCGTACGGCGTCGAGAATTCGCCGGGCCCGCGAAACGCCTTCACCGATTCACGGCCCTGCGCGTCGACGTAGTAGTGACGCACCAGCCCCTCTTCGAGAATCGCGAAGTGCGTCGCGGCCTCGCCCGGCTTCCAGAGAAACGCGTGCTGTTCGAATGACCTTGGCTCGCCCAGCGCGAGAAAGGGCGCGAGCGCCGCTGTCGGCAACCCGAGGCGTGAGAGGCGCTCCGCGAGATCCACGTTCACTTCTTAACCCGGGTTAACGCGCGGCCCGGCGCGACTTGCGACAACACCCACATGTCGACGCCCATCAATGTCTATGCGCTGGTGACTCCGTTCGTGCTGCTGCTCATCGTCGCGGAGATCGTCTGGTGTCTCTGGAAGAAGAACGGGTACTACGAATTCCAGGACTCCATCGCGAGCCTCGGCACCGCCATCATCAATCAGTGCGTGAACGTGCTGGTCGCGGCGATGTGGTTCCCGCTGCTGCTGTGGCTGACCGCGCACGCGCCGTTCAAGTTCGAGAAGACGATTCTCAACGCGGTGTGGCTCTTCCTCGGCGTCGACTTCCTCTTCTACTGGTTCCACCGCTTCGGTCACCGCACCAACATCGGCTGGGCCGCGCACATGCCGCATCACTCGACGGAGGAGCTCAACTACGCGGTCGCGTTGCGCGCGTCGGTCACGCAGCGCTTCTTCTCGTTCTTCTTCTATTGGCCGCTGTGCGCGCTGGGGTTCGGCCCTGAAGAGGTGATCGCGATGGTCGCCTTCCACCTCGTGCTGCAGTTGATTCCGCATACGCGCGTGGTGCCGAAGCTGCCGCGCTTCATCGAGTCGTGGATGAACACGCCCTCGCATCACCGCGTGCATCACGCGCGCAACGATCTGTACCTCGACAAGAACTACGGCGGCTTCCTCATCATCTGGGACAAGCTGTTCGGCACCTTCGAGCCCGAGAGCGAAGAGGCGAGCTACGGCGTGACGTCGCCTCCGAACACGTGGGACCCGACGTTCATCAACTTTCAGGTGTGGCGCGTGATCGCCCGCGACGCGTGGGACGCCACTCGTCTCGTTGACAAGCTTCGCGTGTGGTTCATGCCGACCGGCTGGCGCCCTGAAGGCGCGCGCCCATTGCCGAAGAGCGAATGGAAGCGCGACGGCCAGGAGATCAAGTTCCAGTCGACTCCGCTGCTGGGTGCCAAGCCGTACCTCGTCGCGCAGGTGCTGCTCGCGTTCCCCGCGATGCTGCTCGTCACCCGCAGCGACACCACGCTCACCACTCTGGACCGTGTGCTGTTGTCGATGGTGCTCTGGGCGGCGGCGACGGTGTGGGGCGGCATGCTCGAGAGCAAGCGCTGGGCGGTGAAGCTCGAAGTCGCGCGGCTCGCCGCGCAAATCGCGTTGTTCTCGCCAAAAGAAGACCAACCG
>JBEHYH010000327.1:0-7500 GCA_048498275.1 Myxococcota bacterium
ATGGTGAAGGTGTACGTCGCCATCAAGCGCAAGCTGCAGGTCGGCGACAAGATGGCCGGCCGCCACGGCAACAAGGGCGTCGTGTCCCGCATCCTCCCGATCGAAGACATGCCGTACCTGGAAGATGGTCGCCCGGTCGACATCGTGCTCAACCCGCTCGGCGTGCCTTCGCGCATGAACATCGGCCAGATCCTCGAGGTTCACCTCGGCTGGGCGGCGCGCGGCATGGGCGAGAAGCTCCAGCAGTTCGTGGAGAAGGGCTCGGCCGACGCGGTCAAGAAGCAGCTCCGCGGCGTGTACGACGACGAGAAGTTCCACGAGTTCGTGGAGAAGCTCTCCGACAAGGAGGTCGTCGACCTCGCTCGCCGGCTGCACAAGGGCGTTCACGTCGCCAGCCCGGTGTTCGAGGGCGCGTTCGAGAGCGAAATCCACGGCATGCTCGAAGGTGCTGATCTGCCCAAGACCGGTCAGATGGTGCTCTTCGACGGCCGCACGGGTGAAGCGTTCGACCAGAACGTCACCGTCGGCGTGATGTACATGCTCAAGCTGCACCACCTGGTCGACGAGAAGATCCACGCTCGTTCGATTGGCCCGTACTCGCTCGTCACCCAGCAGCCGCTGGGCGGCAAGGCGCAGTTCGGCGGTCAGCGTCTCGGCGAAATGGAAGTCTGGGCCATGGAAGCGTACGGCGCGGCCTTCTCGCTGCAGGAGTTCCTGACGGTGAAGTCCGACGACGTCGTCGGCCGCACGCGCATGTACGAGTCGATCGTCAAGGGCGACTACACGTTGGAATCGGGCCTGCCCGAGTCGTTCAACGTGCTCCTGAAGGAACTGCAGGCGCTGGGTCTCGACGTGGAGCTGCTGGAGAAGGCTCCGCCCGAGCGCCGGCGCACGGCGGTCATCGTCAGCGATGAGCCTGCCGGTACGGGGACGGACGCTTGAGCAGTTGCTCGACGCGCCCAATTGAAGGAAACGATTTCTTTAAGGTGAATCCGTGAAAGACATCTTCAATTTCTTTGAGAAGCCGAAAGACCCCCTCTCGTTCCAGGCGATTCGCATCGCGCTGGCGTCGCCCGACAAGATTCGCCAGTGGTCGCATGGCGAAGTGAAGAAGCCGGAGACCATCAACTACCGCACGTTCAAGCCTGAGCGTGATGGTCTGTTCTGCGCGCGCATCTTCGGCCCCGTGAAGGACTACGAGTGCAACTGCGGCAAGTACAAGCGCATGAAGCACCGCGGTGTGGTGTGCGAGAAGTGCGGCGTCGAAGTGATCCAGTCGAAGGTGCGTCGTGAGCGCCTCGGCCACATCACGCTCGCCACGCCGGTCGCGCACATCTGGTTCCTGAAGAGCTTGCCGTCGCGTATCGGCGCGCTGCTCGACATGACCCTGAAGGACCTCGAGAAGGTCCTGTACTGCGAGAGCTACATCGTTCTCGACCCCAAGAGCACCGAGCTCGAGAAGGGTGAGCTGATCACCGAAGATCAGTTCCAGAAGCTGGTCGCCGCGCACGGTGACGAATCGTTTGTCGCCGCGATGGGTGGCGAGGCCGTTCGCGACATGCTCAAGGCGATCAACGTCGACGAGCTCGCCGGCCAGATGCGTGAAGAGATGAAGGTCACCACGTCTGAGGCGAAGCGGAAGAAGTACGCCAAGCGCCTCAAGGTGCTGGAGAGCTTCCGCTCGTCGGGCCCCGCCGGTCAGCGCAATCTGCCTGAGTGGCTGATGCTCGACGTGATCCCGGTGCTGCCGCCCGATCTCCGCCCGCTCGTGCCGCTCGACGGCGGCCGTTTCGCGACGTCTGACCTGAATGACCTGTACCGCCGCGTCATCAACCGCAACAACCGCCTGAAGCGTCTTCAGGAGTTGAACGCGCCGGACATCATCATCCGCAACGAGAAGCGCATGCTCCAGGAGGCCGTCGACGCGCTGTTCGACAACGGCCGCCGTGGCAAGACCATCACGGGCCCCAATAAGCGCCCGCTGAAGTCGCTGTCAGACATGCTCAAGGGCAAGCAGGGTCGGTTCCGCCAGAACCTGCTCGGCAAGCGCGTCGACTACTCCGGCCGTTCCGTCATCGTCGTGGGTCCCGAGCTCCGCCTGCACCAGTGCGGTCTGCCGAAGATCATGGCGCTCGAGCTCTTCAAGCCGTTCATCTACAACAAGCTCGAAGAGAAGGGCTACGTCACCACCATCAAGTCTGCGAAGAAGATGGTCGAGAAGGAGCGCCCGGAGGTCTGGGACATCCTCGACGAGGTCATTCGCGAGCACCCGGTGATTCTCAACCGTGCGCCGACGCTCCACCGCCTCGGTATGCAGGCGTTCGAGCCCGTGCTGATCGAAGGCAAGGCCATCCAGTTGCACCCGCTCGTCTGCACGGCGTTCAACGCCGACTTCGACGGTGACCAGATGGCCGTGCACGTGCCGTTGTCCATCGAAGCGCAGATGGAAGCGCGCACGCTGATGATGTCGACGAACAACATCCTCAGCCCCGCGAGCGGCAAGCCGATCATCGTCCCCACGCAGGACATGGTTCTCGGCATCTATTACATGACCCGCCCGCGCGAGTTCGCGACCGGCGAAGGCATGGTGTTCGCGTCGTCGGCGGAGGCCCGTGCGGCCTACGACCAGGGCGCCGTTCACCTCCAGGCGAAGATCAAGTGCCGTGTCCGCGGGAAGCTCTACGACACGACGCTGGGCCGCGTGCTCCTGTCGGACATCGTGCCCGAGAAGGTCAGCTTCGACGACGTCAACAAGGTCCTCGACAAGAAGCAGCTCGGGAACCTCATCGACACCTGCTACCGCCTCACGGGCGAAAAAGAGACCGTGCTCCTCGCCGACCGTATCCGTTCACACGGCTACACGAACGCGACCCGCGCCGGCATCTCGATCGCGCTGAAGGACATGATCATTCCTCCTGCGAAGTACACGCTCATCGAGGCGGCGCAGAAGGAAGTGACCGAGGTCGAGAACCAGTACCTCGAAGGCCTCATCACGGTCGGCGAGCGTTCGAACAAGGTCATCGACATCTGGGCGCAGACCACGGAAGCCATCACCAAGAAGATGATGGAGCAGATCTCCGAGGAGACGGTCACCGGCGAGAACAAGAAGGGCAAGACCGAGACCCGTACCCAGAAGTCGTTCAACCCGATCTTCATCATGGCCGACTCCGGCGCTCGTGGCTCGACGCAGCAGATTCGTCAGCTCGCCGGCATGCGCGGCCTGATGGCGAAGCCGTCAGGTGAGATCATCGAGAACCCGATCACCGCGAACTTCCGCGAGGGTCTCTCGGTTCTGCAGTACTTCATCTCGACGCACGGCGCTCGTAAGGGTCTGGCCGATACCGCGCTCAAGACGGCGAACTCGGGTTACCTGACCCGTCGTCTGGTTGACGTCGCGCAGGACGCGATCATCACCGAGTACGACTGCGGCACGCTCGACGGCATCGTCATCACGGCGCTGGTCGAAGGTGGCGAAGAGATCGAACCGCTCCACGAGCGCATCCTCGGTCGCGTCGCGCTCGACGACATCCACGATCCCGTCACCGGCGAAGTGCTGGTGCGCGCGAACGAGGAAATCGACGAAGCCCGCGTGCAGAAGGTCATCAACGCCGGTCTCGATCAGGTGAAGATCCGCTCGGGTCTGACCTGCCAGACCAAGCGTGGCGTGTGCGTCGAGTGCTACGGCCGTGACCTGGCCCGCGGCCGCAAGGTCTCGGTCGGTGAAGCGGTCGGCGTCATCGCCGCCCAGTCCATCGGCGAGCCCGGTACGCAGCTCACCATGCGCACGTTCCACGTCGGTGGCGCGGCCATGGGTAAGTCGCAGCAGTCTGAGCTCAACGCGCGTTTCGCGGGCACCGTGAAGTTCCAGGGGCTCTCGAGCGTGAAGCGCACGGCCGGTGAAGCAGTCGTCACCAGCCGCAACGGCGAAGTCATCATCGTCGATGACTCCGGCCGTGAGCGCGAGCGTCACCGCCTGGTCTACGGCGCGCGCCTGATGGTTGCCGAGGGCAACAAGGTCGACGCCAACGCCAAGCTGGCCGAATGGGAACCCTTCGCCATGCCGCTCCTGTCGGAAGTCGGCGGCGCGGTGAAGTTCGAAGACATCATCGAAGGCGTCACGATGAACGAATCGACGGACGAGGTCACCGGCCTCTCCCGCCGCACGATCATCGAGTCGCGTGACCCCGAGGCCCGCCCGCGCATCACGATCCGTGATGGCAAGGGCGAGGTGAAGACGCTCCCCAACGGCCAGCCGGCGAGCTACTTCTTGCCGCAGGGCGCCGCGCTCGCGGTCGACGACGGCCAGGAAATCACGCCTGGTGAAGTCGTGGCCCGCGTGCCTCGCGAGACGACGAAGACGAAGGACATCACCGGCGGTCTGCCGCGTGTCGCCGAGCTCTTCGAAGCCCGCAAGCCGAAGGATCACGCGATCATCGCGGAGATCGACGGCGTGGTGTCGTTCGGCAAGGACACCAAGGGCAAGCGCAAGCTCATCATCACCCCCGAGGTGAACGGTGAAGCGCGCGCTGACCTCGCGAAGGAGTACCTGATCAGCAAGAGCAAGCACATCACGGTGCACTCGGGTGACCGCGTGCGCGCCGGTGAGTCGCTGATGGACGGCGCGGCCAACCCGCACGACATCCTCAAGGTGCTCGGTGAGAAGGAACTCGCGCGCTTCCTCGTCGACGAGACGCAGGAGGTCTACCGACTCCAGGGCGTGAAGATCAACGACAAGCACATCGAGGTCATCGTTCGCCAGATGCTGCGCCGCGTGCGCGTCACTGACGTGGGTGACACCGAGTTCCTCGTCGATGAGCAGGTCGAGAAGTGGGTCTTCGAAGAGGAGAACGAGAAGGCGCTCAACGCCGGCAAGCGTCCCGCCGTGGGCGAGCCGCTGCTCCTCGGCATCACGAAGGCGTCGTTGTCGACCGAGTCGTTCATCTCGGCCTCGTCGTTCCAGGAGACCACCAAGGTGCTCACCGAAGCCGCCATCAGCGGCAAGGTCGACTACCTGCGCGGCCTCAAGGAAAACGTCATCATGGGCCGGCTCATCCCCGCTGGTACGGGTCTGCCGAACTACAAGCACCTCGACATCCAGGTCGACTCGCCCGCCGACGAGGTCCAGAACCTCGAAGACGCGCTTGCCGCGACCCACGGTCAAGACGCGCTCTCCGTGCCCGCCGCTCCGGCGCGCGCGGAGTCGGGTTCGATCTACTGAACCTGAGCGCTTAGCTCTCTAAGTACGCGGCCTTCCTCGGGAAACTGAGGGAGGCCGTTTTCTTTCCCGAAGCTCTTGCGGCGCTGACGCCTTGCGTTATGTTGCGATGCGTCAGACAACTCGCAGTTTCTCACCCCAAGGAGATGCCCATGGCTCGGAAGCAAAGTGCGCAGGATGTCGTTTCGTCGTCGGTGGCCGGTGTGCAGGCGAAGGTGACCTCTCAGCTCGAAGACGCGAAGAAGCGCTTCATCACGCTGGAGAAGGAGCTCGTGAAGCGCGGCCGCCAGCAGCAGAAGGAGCTCGAGTCGCTGCTCAAGCAGGTTCGCGGTGGCGCTCCCATCAAGCAGGTCGAGAAGTCGGTCAATGCCGCCTCGGCTGAAGTGAAGAAGCGCCTCGACGGGCTCCAGGGCTCGGTGCTGAGCGTGCTCGGCGTCGCTACCCACAGCGAAATTTCCAAGTTGAATCGCGAGCTTGCGAAGCTGTCGAAGAAGGTCGACGCGCTCGTTTCCACCAGGAAGACCACGGCGTCGGCTTAATCCGTTTGGGGGTTGCTCCCCTGTGGCGACATGTGGTTGGAGGTAACCGTTATGGACTTTCAGCAGATGTGGAGCCAGGCGTTGACGACCGTGCAGGGCGCTGAAGACGAGGCGCAGAAGGTCGTCGCGCGCATGCAGCATGTCGGTCAGGAAGAAGCCCGCAAGCTGGGCGAGCGCCTGACCATGCAGCGCAAGGAGCTGGAGCGCCGTCTGGATGAAGTGGTGACCACCTCGCTGTCTCGCCTGCGCGTGCCCACGCGCGCGCAGTTGGCGCAGCTGAACACCCGTCTCGAAGAGCTTTCGAAGCGGGCGGAGAGCCTCACGAAGTGAAATGGATGCTCCCAGTTGTGGCGGCCATGAGCGTCGCCACTATCGGGTGGTGCCTGAAGCCTCTGACCGAGGCTCCGGCGCCGGCGCGCCTCGAGGTGGCCGTGCAGCCGGTTCATTCGGCTGACTACGAGCGCATCCTGGGCGTGTTGAGTGAGCGCGCTCCCGGCTGGGGTATGGACCTCCGCGCCCACGTCGCGCAGGCCATCGAAGAAGAATCGAAGGCGGCGGGCCTCGACCCGATGCTGGTGATGGCGATCATCCAGGTCGAATCGGAGTTCCGCGAAGACGCGACGTCGATCGTCGGCGCGCGCGGCCTGATGCAATTGCGCCCGGTGACGCTGACGTGGGTCGCGCAGCGCGAGGGCGTGAAGTTGTCGCAGGCGGAGCTGACGGCCGACCCTTCGTTGAACGTGCGGCTGGGGGTTCGGTATCTCAAGTACCTCCGCGAGTTCTTCCGCGGCCGGTTGGACCTCGCGCTGATGGCGTACAACGCGGGCCCCAACAAGCTGAACGCGGCGCTCAAGCAGCGGCAGGGCGATCAGTGGCTCAACTATCTGAACGCGATCCGCCGGGAGTACGCGGTGCTCAAGCGGAGCCTCGGCGAGTCTGGTGACTGGGCGTTCGCCAGCCGCTGAGCGGGTCGTCGTCGGCGTCTCCGATCACGGAGGCTGGGCGGTGCTCGTGGTGGCGAGCTCCAGAGGGCGGTTCATTTCGCGGACCCGCATCGAGCTGGTCGACGCCGACCTGCCGCCGATGCCGCACCACCATGAAGCGCAGAAGCTGCCACTGAGGGAAGGCGTCGCGCTCGTCGAACGCGTTCGGGCCTCGGCTGAGCGAAGGGCTCTCGAGGCCCTGGCTGCGGTCGACGCGCACGGCATCGCGTTGCGCGTGTGCCCTCCGTTGCCGCCGACCATCGAAGAACGCATTCGCGATTACCGGGCGATGTGCGTCGCCGATTGGGTGATGTACCGGCAGGCGTTGGCGTCCGCCGCCGGAGCGCGCGGCTGGAGCGTCAGTTGGTTCGACCCGAAGCGGGTGTTCGACGACGAGTCCATCAGCGCGCTGGTGGCGACGACGGGCAAGGCCCTCGGCTCGCCATGGAATAAGGACCACAAGCTGGCGATGGCGGCGGCGATTGCATCCCCGCGCACCAGCGTCACCCCATGAACCGCACGGAGCAGGGATGTCGCCATCGAGCGGCTCACGGCATTCGACGTGCCATGGGAGAACGCTCGGGGCTCGGTCTCAAGCAGGCGTCGGTACGGTAGCGTGGCGTCATGAATCGCTCGGTGGAGGAGGCCACGGTCGACGTCGCCATCGAGCGGCTGACGACCTTCCACCCGGGCAATCAGATCTTCATCTTCGGCGCCGAGGGGAAGCCGTTCTGGGCGCGGTTCGAGCCAGAATCGTATGAGC
>JBEHYH010000328.1:0-7479 GCA_048498275.1 Myxococcota bacterium
GATCGCGCAGGAGGTCTCGCAACCGCAGCATGGGGTGCCGCTCGTGCTGCAGGGCATGGGCTGCTTCCTCGTCGGGAGCTACGTGATTCAAGACTCGCCGCGCGGCGCGGTGATGAAGCGGATCAGCGGCTTCGAGAACGACCTGCGCGTCACCGCCATCTGGCGGCCGGAAGGTCGAACCGCGCTGCTGCGCCCGTTTCTCGCGGGGCTGCCGAAGGCGCGCTGAACGAAGACCGGTTCAATCAGCCTCGAGGGTGGTGGTCGCGCGGTTTCGCTGGTTGCTCGACACCGATCGGCCCTCGATCTCCAACGAACCTCTGCAAGCCGGTTCCGGGGTCGATTTCTGTCGTGGGGACAACAGAAAACGCGCCCAGAACACACGCAGCTTGAATCAGTTCGCCCGAAGTCGAGGGCACGATGGAGACAAGCTGCCTGGAGTTCATCACGCCCACGCCCGCTCACCGACTGAGCACTCATTCGCTCCACTTCGCGCGGAAGACCGTCGTGAACGGCTGGTGGTCGACGATTTCAGCGAACGGCTCCTCCGCCTTCAGGTTGCTCAAGATGCCGTCGAAAATTCCCAGCCGGTAGAGCGCCATCACCTCCCACGTGGGCGTCACATGCGGGCGGAACTCGGGCTGCACCACCGTGGTGATCAACACCTCGCTCGACGACTTCACTTCACACGTCGCGTCCATGAAGTTGCCGGTGGTGCGGACGTTGCGGCCGATGCGCTCCATCGCGCGGCGGATGCCGATGGTGCGCGCCATGGTGAACACCGCGAGCCCGATGGCGGTGCGCGCGAAGCCATTCATGAACTCGTGACCGAACTGCCGGAGCCGCGCCGCCTGCGTGCCCTCACCCGGCACCACCGCGTCGGCGAGCGCGATGAACCCGGGCAGAAATTCGTTCACCGGGTACGCCGCCTTCTTCGCGTCGAGATCGAGCCCGAGCTTGCGGACGTGCTCCTTCACCTGCGGCGTCAGCTTGTCGCCGAACGCGCGGTGCGCCCCCTCGATGATGGAGCTGAAGACGACGGGTTCTGGCGCGGGGTTCATCCGCACCCGTTTTCATGCCAAGCCGGTTTCTCTGCGACAAAAAAAGCGGCCGGCGCCGTCCCCTCACAGACGACGCCAGCCAGCTACGCACGCGTCTCCACGTGCCCCGGAAAATTCTGTTGTTCAACACCCGCGCGACGTCACTTCATTCCCGCCCCACACCGTCTGTTTTAACGGAGACATTCACCATCCCGGCCGATGGTGAACTCCCGCGCTGCGACAGGCTCGGGGGGATTCCGTGCGGCGCTCATCAACAACTCGTCCGTTATAACGGACGGCGTCAGACTGATCAACATTCTTTGTGTCAGACCGTTCACGTGGCCCGGGTGTGAGGGCGACCCAGGCGACTTTGAGCCTCGTACGGGTCCACACTGGCCGTCATGGCTGTCGAGCTGCTCGAGACGCTGGCGGAGGGACGCATCGGCCACATCGGCCCGGTGCTGGTGAGCGTCTGGTACGCGCCGCTGACCTTGCGCGGGCTCGACACCATGGCGCGGCGGCATCGCGAGCTGTCCGCGCACTACGGGCCGAAGGTGACGATGGTGTCGATCGTTCAGCGGCTGGGTTCGCCGCCGAGCCCCGAGTTGCGGGAGCGCGTCGCCGTCGAGCTCGAGGCGCTGAAGAAGCAGAGCATCGGAGACTTCGTGGTGCTGCGCGCGAAGGGGCTGGGCGCCATCATCGCGCGGAGTTTCCTGGCGACGGTGGCGTTGCTGCGCGGCGGCGGACTGGTGCCGATGCGCGTGCTGAAGACGGCGTTCGAAGCGGGTGAAGAAGCGCGGCGGTTGCCGGGGCAGCTCCCGGAGATCGCCAACGACCTGCTGCTGGGTGAAGCGCTCGAGGCGTTCGCCGCGCTGCCGCCTCCGTAACCTTCAGGGAATGAGCACGACAGAACCGGTCGTCTCGCGATTCTCGAGCGCGCGATGCGCCTTCGCGACCTCAGCCAACGCGAACGTCGTGGGTGCGCTCACCTTCACCGCTCCCGACGTCAGCACCGAGAACAACGACGCCGACGCGCGCTCCAGCTCTTCGCGCGTGTGATTCCACGCGTGCAGCGACGGCCGCGTGATGAACAACGAACGCAGCCCGCCGAGCGACACGATGTCGAGCGGCTCCGGTCTGCCGCTCGATTGGCCGAACGACACCAGCAGACCACGGCTTCGCAGCGCGTCGAGCGACTGCGGCACGGTGTCCCTGCCCACCGAATCGAACACCACGTCGACGCCCTTCCCTCCTGTCAGCGCCCTGACCTTCTCCACCCACGGCCCCTCACCGGTCACGAGGACGTGATGACAATTCTTCGCGGCGAGCACCGCTTTCTCCGCGCGGCCCACCGTGCCGATGACCGTCGCGCCGAGGTGCCGTGCCCATTGGGTGGCGAGCTGACCGACGCCGCCCGCGGCCGCGTGGATGAGCACCACGTCACCGCGCTTCGTCTGCTGCACGCGATTGAGCAGCATGTCGGCGGTCATGCCCTTGAGCATCACCGCCGCGGCCGTCACGTCATCGATGCCGTCGGGCACGCGCACCAGCACCTCCGCGCGGACGTTGCGCACGTCGGCGTAACCACCCAGCGCTCCGGCGTAGGCGACGCGCTGCCCGACCGCGAACCCGGCGACACCGGAGCCCAGCGCGGTGATGACGCCCGCGCCTTCCTGCCCGGGAGTCATCGGCAACGGCGGCGTGTACAGCCCGCTCCGGTAATAGACGTCGATGAAGTTGAGCCCGAGCGCGGTCTGTTTGAGCTGCACCTCACCCGGGCCCGGAGGCGGAAGCGTCATCTCCTCGTGCTCGAGGACCTCGGGGCCACCGGTGCGATGAATGCGGACGATGCGTGCCATGCGCCGCAGCGTAACGACGTCTACGGAGCGCGGGTGTCCAACTCGTAGAACGTGTGCACTCGGCCACGCACGCGCTCCCAGACGGCGCGGGCGTGGTCATCGTTCTGCATTTCCACGGTGAACTCGTCGGGCACGCCGGCGTCCCAATCGATGGTGCGGGTCACGTGCCACTGGGTCGTTTCCAACAGCAGCCGTTGGGCCTGCTTCACCAGCCGCGCCGCCAGCTCAGGCGACGTCGCGTAGTGGAGGTCGACCACGAAGCGCTCGTCACCCGCCGGCAATTCACGCGGCAGATACGCGGCGAGGTCTTGCGACGAGAGGCTCGCCGACATCAGGTACTGACGGCCGAGCTGCTCCGCGTCGTAGGGGATGCTCACCTCGAGCTGGTCGACCGCCGGTTGCGTCATCACGAACGACTGGAGTTGCCAGCCGGGCCCACCGCGCCGCCAGTTCAACTTCGCGAGCGCCTCGTCGCGCGCTTCGTTGGTGAGCCCGGGGATGGTGCGCGTGACCCGCGCCGTGGTGTCGAGCACCGCCACGCCGCGATACTCGGGGAAAATATAGATGAGCGCGTTGTGCACGCTCGCCACGCGCTTCGCGCCCTCGAGTCGCCCGGCATCGGGAGCCGCCTTCGTGCTTCCGCACTTCGCGCAGCTCGTCAGTACCAACAGACATGCGACCGTGAACCTCACGCGCGCTTCACCGCGTCACGCCACTTGCCGAGGTGCTTCGCGCGCTCGCCCGAGCTCATCTTCGGCTTGAAGACCTTGTCGGCCTTCCACGCCTTGCGGATGTCGTTGGGCGACTTCCAGAAGCCGACGCCGAGGCCTCCGAGGAAGGCGGCGCCGAGGCTGGTGGTCTCGACGTTCTTCGGGCGCACCACGTTGGTGTTGAGGATGTCGGCCTGGAACTGCATCAGCAGCCCGTTTCGCGCGGCGCCTCCGTCGACCTTGAACGCGGGGATGTCGCGGCCCGAGTCGAGCTTCATCGCTTCGGCGAGGTCTTGAATCTGCAGCGCGACGCCTTCGAGCACCGCGCGCGCGAGGTGCGCCTTGGTGGTGCTGCGGTCCATACCCGCGAACAGGCCGCGCGCATCAGGGCGCCAGTGCGGAGCGCCGAGCCCCGCAAGCGCGGGCACGAACACCACGTCGCCCGTCGAGTCGACGGTCTTCGCGAGCGCCTCCACGTCGGCGGAGTTCTTGATCAACTGCAGCCCGTCACGCAGCCATTGCACGGCGGCTCCGGCGATGAAGCTCGAACCTTCGAGCGCGTACGTGGTCTCGCCGTCGAGCTTCCAGCCGACGGTGGTGAGCAGCCCCGAGCGGCTGGCGATGGGTTTGTTGCCCACGTTCATCAGCAGGAACGCGCCGGTGCCGTAGGTGCACTTCGCTTCGCCCGGCGTGAAGCACGCCTGACCGAAGAGCGCCGCCTGCTGGTCACCCGCCATGCCGCTGACGGGGATGCCGTCGGGCAGCGACTTGAGCCCACGCGTGACGCCGTACAGCTCCGCAGATGCGCCGATGCGCGGCAGCACGTTCTTCGGCACGTCGAGCATCGAGAGCAGCGACGAATCCCACTCCAGCGTGCGCAGGTTCATCATCAGCGTGCGCGACGCGTTCGACACGTCGGTCACATGCGCTGAGTGCCCGGTGAGCTTGTAGACGAGCCAGGTGTCGATGGTGCCGAACGCGAGCTCACCGCTCTCTGCCTTCGCCCGCGCGCCCTTCACGTTGTCGAGCAGCCATTTCAATTTCGTGCCGGAGAAGTACGGGTCCAACACGAGGCCGGTCGCTTCACGCACGCGCGCTTCTTCACCGCGCGCCTTGAGCTCGGCGCAGAAGTCGGCGGTGCGCCGGTCTTGCCAGACGATGGCGTTGTGGAGCGGCTTGCCCGTCGCGCGATTCCACAGCCCCGTGGTCTCGCGCTGGTTGGTGATGCCGATGGCGGCGAGGTCGTTGCCCTTGATGCCGGCGACCCGGAGCGCTTTGGCGATGCACCATTCGGTGGTCGCCCAGATTTCGTTCAGGTCGTGTTCGACGAGCCCCGGCTTCGGGAAGTGCTGCGTGAATTCTTTCTGGCCGACGCCGACCACGCGCAACTGCGCGTCCAACACGCTCGCGCGCGATGAGGTGGTGCCTTGATCAATCGAGAGAACGAAGCGGCGTTTGCTCATTTTTTAGTCCGTACACTTTCGATGAGTGGCGACAGATGCGGCCACCACTGTGAATACGACGCGATGACGGTGCCCAGGAGCACGCCCGCGACGATGGCCCAACCCCAGCGAGATTTGCGCGGCTTCAACTGCGCCGGCACGAGTTGAGAGAGTTCAGCGAGCTCGGTCTTGCTCAAGCGCGCGAGCGTTTCGCTCTCACTCAGCTTCGAACGCGAACGCAGAAACGCGACGAGCACCGACGACGGGCTGGCCTCGAAGCTCGACAACAATTCTTCGAACGCGCGCCGCAACGCCGACGCATCTTGAAAGCGCTCATCGGGGAAGCGCGACATCGCCTTCTCGATGACCATCGCGAGCGCCTTCGGTGCGCGGCTCGCCTTGTGGAGCGCGTCGTGTTTGCCGGTCGTGATTTTGGCGAAGACCTCAGCGGGGTTCGCGCCGTTGAACGGGCGTTTGCCGGCGAGCGCTTCGTAGAGCATCACGCCGAGTGAATAGATGTCGCTGCGGCCATCGACCGCGCCGCCGGTCACCTGCTCCGGAGACATGTACGCCGGCGTGCCGACCGCCATGCCGGTCTTGGTGAGGCGGCTCAGGTCTTCCTGCTGCGCGATGCCGAAATCCATCAGCTTCACGTCGCCCCACGAGTTGATCATCACGTTCGCGGGCTTGAGGTCTCGATGCACCACGCGATGGAAGTGCGCGTGCTCCAGCGCCGCGGCGAGCTGCAGCCCGATGACGCACACCGCGTCGGGGGGCAGGGGTTCTTCCTTGATGAGCTCCGAGAGGCTGGGCCCATCGACGAGCTCCATCACCATGTAGAACCCGTCGTTCTTCTCGATGAGGTCGAAGAGCGTGACGATGTGCTGATGGTGGAAGTTCGCGAGCGCCATCGCTTCGCGCTTGAAACGGGAGAGCTGTTCCTTGCTCTTCGCCGAGTCGGGCGTGAGCTCCTTGATGGCGACCTCGCGTTGCAGACCCTCGTGCACCGCGCGGTACACCTGCGCCATGCCGCCCTGTCCCAGCGGGCCGAGAATGCGGCAGTCGCCGACTTTTCTTATCGCCATGAAGGGCGCTGAAACTACGCGAAGCTCCCGGGCTTTCAATGTGAGAGACGGGCGCCATGCGCTGGCTCGTTCCATTGATGCTGTTGCTGTCGTGCCGGGCGGAGGCGCTCACCGAAGTCACCAACTTCGGCTCGAACCCCGGCTCGCTGAAGATGTTCGTGTACGTGCCGGCGTCGCTCCCCGCGAACCCCGCCCTGGTGGTCGCGATGCACGGCTGTTCGCAGACCGCGGAGGACTACACCGACGTCGGTTGGAACACGCTGGCCGACGAGCGCGGGTTCATCGTGCTGTACCCGCAGATGAACGCGAACCTCGGGTGTCTGCACTGGTTCGATTCGTCGCAGCAGTCGGCGAGCGGCAATGAAGTGACGTCGATTCTGCAGATGGTGACGAAGCTCGAGTCGACGAACGGTGTCGATGCATCGCGCGTCTACGTGAGCGGCCTCTCGAGCGGAGCGGCGTTCGCGAACGTCTTGCTCGCCGTCGCGCCCGACGTGTTTACGCGCGGGCAGGTGTTGGCGGGCGTGCCGTTCAAGTGCGCGTCTGATTCGTTCTCCGGGTATTCGTGCATGTCGTCACCGCCGTCGAAGACCGCGTCGCAGTGGGCGGCGCTGGTGCCGACGTCGAGCTCGAAACCGCGCGTGCAACTGTGGCACGGTACGTCTGACAACACGGTGAACGTCGGCAACGTCGATGAAGAGCTGAAGCAGTGGGCCGGCGTGAACGGCATCGACACGACCGCTGATGCGACGTCGACGACCGGGCCCGCGACGCGGCAGGCGTTCAACGACTCCGCGGGAGTGACGCTGGTCGAAGTGTGGAAGGTGTCGAACATGGGCCACGGCGCGCCGATTGATGCGGCGCACGGGTGTGGCTCCACGGCTGCGTACATTCTGAATGTCGGCGTGTGCTCGGCGGAAATCGGCGCGCGGTTCTTCGGGTTGTTCGACGAGGTCGATGCGGGCACGACGTTCGACGCGGGCACTGAAGTCGACGCCGGTTCCGAAGACGCGGGGCACATCGAAACGCCCGACGCCGGTCAGGTGACGCCGGACGCGGGAGCTCTTCTTCCAGACGCGGGGTCGCCTGACTCCGAGCACCCGCCCCAGGGTTGCGGCTGTTCGAGCGGCCCGTCCGTGTTGCTTCTCGGGTTGCTCGCCCTCGCGCGCCGACGCCTGCATGGCGGGCGCTGATTCCAGTCAGGGCGGCGCGCGAGCCGCGCAGGCCCTCGATTTCGCGCAGAAGTCGTCAAGCTGACCACGTTCACCGCATGTCCCGCTCACGCGCTGTCGAAAAACCGTAGCCCGCACGGTTTTTCGACAAAGCGCGAACCAGGGCACGCAATT
>JBEHYH010000329.1:0-7474 GCA_048498275.1 Myxococcota bacterium
GTCCGTCGCTGTTCATGATTACGCGCAGTTCCTTATTCGCGATTTTCGGGCGTCGCGCGCGTGCAGGACGCCGCCAGCTTCAAGTCGCAGATCAGTCAGATGCTGGGTCTGATGGACTTCTTCATCGGGGTGATGGTGCTGCTCGGCGGGTTGCTGGCGGCGACGGTGCTCTACGCCGTCGCCACGCTGTCGGTACTGGAACGCACGCGCGAGCTCGCCACGCTCCGCGCGATGGGGTGCCCGCGCGCGCAGGTGGTGCGCACCATCACCTTCGGCAACCTCGCGCTGGCGGTGACGGGCCTGTTGCTGGGCATCGGCCCCAGCCTGTGGGCCGTGCCGCGCGTGATGGCGCTCTTCAACAGCGAGCTGTTTTCGTTGCCGGCGGTCGTCGGCACGCGCACCTGGGTGGCGGCGCTGGGTGGCTGCGTGGCGGTGGTGCTCATTGCGCAGTGGCCCTCGATTCGCGCGGTGATGCGGCTCGACCTCGCGACGGCGGTGCGTGGTCGAGAAGGGTAGATCGAATTCATTCATGGGTCGTTTCATGGAGAAACCGGCGCACGGAGCGTCGGGTTTCCCCAGGAGATTCCTCATGTTCCGTCGCTCGCTGCTCGCCGCCGCTCTCTTCGCCGCGCCCGCTTTTGCCGCTGATGCCGTCGTCGCCGACAAGGTCGCACCCGCCGTCGTCGCGCAGGCCAATGACCCCAAGATTCAGATCGCCATTCTGCTCGACACCTCGGGCTCGATGGACGGCCTCATCAACCAGACGCGGGAGCAGCTCTGGCGCATCGTCAATACCTTCGCAACGGCCAAGAAAGACGGCAAGCGCCCGCGGCTCGAGTTGGCGCTCTACCACTACGGCAACGACGGTATCCCCAGCGCGCAGCACTACGTGAAGCAACTCGTGCCGCTGACCACCGACCTCGACCGCGTGTCGGAGGCGCTCTTCAAGCTGACGACCAACGGCGGTGAGGAATACTGCGGCGCGGCGATTCAGCACGCGACGAAGGAGCTGGAATGGAGCTCCAACCCGAAGGACCTGAAGCTCATCTACATCGCCGGTAACGAGCCCTTCACGCAGGGGCCGATCAACTTCCGCGACACGGTGAAGGCCGCCATCGGCAGGGGCATCGTGGTGAACACCATTCACGCCGGCGACGAGGCGACGGGCGTCGCGCAGCAGTGGGCCGAAGCCGCGAAGCTCGCTGACGGCAACTACCTCTTCATCGATTCGAACCGCGCGGTCGCCCGCATCGACGCGCCGCAAGACGCGGAGCTCGCGAAGCTCTCGCAAGATCTGAACAACACGTACATCGCGTACGGGCCGAAGGGTGGAGAAGCGGTCGCTCGTCAGGCCGCGCAGGACAAGAACGCGGCGGGCATGAGCGCGGGCTCGCTGTCGACGCGCGCCACGGCGAAGGCCTCGGCCAACTACCGCAACGACGACTGGGATCTCGTCGACGCGAAGAAGGAAGGCAAGCCGATGAAGGAAGTGCCCGTCGCCGCGCTGCCCGTCGAGATGCAGAGCATGAACACCGTCGAGCGCGAGCAGTACGTCGAGAAGAAGGCCGGTGAACGCGCCGCCATCACCGCGAAGATCCAGAAGCTGTCGGCTGAACGCGATGCGTACGTCGCCGCCGAGGCGAAGAAGAAGGCCGTCGCCGGCGGCAAGACGATGGATGACGCGGTCGTCGAGTCGGCGCGCAAGCAGGCGCAGAAGCAGGCCTTCGACCTGAACTGAAGCGCACCGAATCGCCTCAAGAAGCCCTCTCCCCGCTCGCGCAGGGAGAGGGTTTTCGTTTTTTCTGCGAGAGTCGCGCGCGTGCGTTGGTTCGTCTTCAGTCTGCTGGCTCTCGCGGCGTGCGCTCCGACGCAGGGCGATGAAGAAGTCGAATTGACCTACTACTACCTGCAGTACTGCCGCGTTTGCGACAACACGCGCGCGCAGGTGAGCCGGCTGCCCGAGGAATTTCACGGCAACGTGAAGGTGCGCACCGTGCAGAGCCTCGCGCCCGAAGCGAAAGAGGCCGTCGCCAACCTGAAGTGGCAGAGCCACGGGCTGGTCATCACGCGCGGGCGAAAGGTCGTGTACTCGGCCGCTGATCACCGGGCGAATGGCTACGACGCCCACGTCGCGCTGCGACAGATGATGGACCTCCCGCTCGACTGCCGTTGAGACTGGGTAAGCTGGCCGCGTGGCTGGCCGCGTCGCGCAGCACCCTCCTGCATCGCAATGGAAGGCCTTCGCCGCGGGCGCGCTCGACCTCGAGACCCGCGAGGCGATGACGGAGCACCTTCGCGGGTGCCGTGAGTGCCAGTCGATTTCCGCGGAGGTCGTGGCCAACGCGCGTGATGCCGAGACGCGTGATGGCGAGGCGCGCACGCTCGATGGTTCGCCGCGTGCTGCCGAGCGCCGCGCCGAAGCGCAGGAGGCGAACGCGACTCCGCAGCGGCTCGGCCGGTATCTCGTGCTCGACGTCATCGGCGCGGGCGGCATGGGTGAAGTGCTGCTCGCGTACGACCCCGCCCTCGACCGCCGCGTCGCGATCAAGGTTTCGCAGCGGCAGGCGGGCGGCAGCGAGACGAAGGGCCTCGACGGCCGGCTCGAACGAGAAGCGCAGGCGTTGGCGCGCGCCGCTGATCGTCACGTGGTCGCCGTCTACGACACCGGCCGCGTCGATGGCCGGCCGTATGTCGCGATGGAGTACGTGCCCGGCACGACGTTGAAGGCGTGGCTGGGAACTCCGCGGGGCGCGAAGGAGGTGCTGCGCGTGTTCACCGAAGCGGCGCAGGGGCTCGCGGCGGCGCATCGAGTCGGCGTGGTGCACCGCGATTTCAAACCGGAGAACGTGCTCATCGACGAGAAGGGCGTCGCGCACGTCACCGACTTCGGGCTCGCGACGTTGCACGGAGACGCGCCCGAGCGCGAGCGCACGCCGTCGGAACGCCCGCATTCCGATTCTGAGACGCAGGAGGTCTTCAACACGCAGCGTGGCGCGGTGCTCGGCACGCCGGCGTACATGCCTCCAGAGCAGTGGGACGCGCAGCCGACCGACGCGCGAAGCGATCAGTTCAGTTTCTGCGTCGCCCTCCATGAAGCGCTGCTGGGCGAGCGCCCGTTCATCAAGCCGAAGGTGAAGGGCTCGCGCCCGACGTTCGAACGCACGCCGTCAGCGCTCAAGAAGCTGAAGGAACAGTCGCGCCCGATTCGCCTCGTACTGACGCGCGGGCTGGCGCTCGAACCCTCGCAGCGGTTCCCCTCGATGGAGGCGCTGCTCGTCGAGCTCGAACGCGCGCGCCGGCCGTCACGTGTTCCGTTCTACGTCGGCACCGCAGCGCTCGCGTTGCTCTCGATTCCCGCGGCGGGTTTCGCGTTGCGTTCGCCGTGTCATGGCGCGTTGGAACGTGTGCGTGCGCCGCGCCTGGAGCTCGGCGCGTTGCCTGACGACGTCGCGAGTCGCGTGAGCGCCGCGGGTGAAGAATTCGAAGCGCGCTGGGCCGACGCGTGGACACAGGCGTGCGTCGAGACCCACGAGCGAAAAGAGCAGCCGCCTGAGGTGCTCGCGCTGCGCAACGACTGCCTCGCCCGGCAGGAGCGCCGCTACGAGCTGGTGCTCGCCAGCTTCGCGAAGGCCGACGCGCTCGCGCGCGCCGATGCGCTGTACCAACTCGAGAGAGGTCCGCGGCCCGCTGACTGTCTGCCGGTCGAGCCGTTGTTGCTGGTCGAGTCACCACCTCCGGAGAAGAACGCCGCGATCAGTTCGCTGCGTGAGAAGGTGCTCGCGGCCCGGGTGGCGATCGATCTCGGCCGCTATTCAGAAGCGAAGACGATGCTCGCGGAGCTGCGGCAACCCGTCGCCGACTCCGGTTACGAGCGTCTCAAGGCCGAGCTCGGCTTCGCCGAAGCGCAAGACGCCTTCTACGCAGACGCGAACCCCCGGCGGATGCGCGAGCTGTTGCGTGGCACGCTGGGCTCCGCGCTCGCGGCGCGAGACTTCGAGCTCGCGGCGATCACCGGCTGCGAGCTGGTCCACATCACCGGCACCGAGCTCGGAGATCTCTCCGAAGCGCAGCTCGCCGATGAACTCGTGGCGTCGCTGCTTCGCCGCTCGGGGAATCAGCTCATCGAAGCGCGGCTCGAGAACGTGCGCGGCAACATGGCGCTGTCTCGCGAGCGCTTCGACGACGCGGTGACGCACTACACGCGCGCGCGGCGGCTCCGTGAGGCGACGCTGGGCCTGCGGCACGTGGAGACCGCGAACGTCATCGACAACCTCGCGAGTGTGCTGTCTCGGCAGGGGCACACCGCAGAAGCGGAGAAGCTGCACCGTGAATCGCTCGCCATCTACGAGGCGCTGCTCGGCCCGGCGCACCCCGAGGTCGCGTCGACGCTGTGGGCGATGTCGTGGGCGCTCTCAGAACAGGGCAAGCATGACGAGGCCATCGAGACGGTGAAACGCGCGCACTCGATTCTCGCGGCGGTGCTCGGGCCGGCGAACATTCGCACCGTGCGCAGCCGCCTCGCGCTCGTCGATCACTACCGCGCGGCGCATCGGCTGACGGAGGCGCGCGCCGTCGCGCAGGAGGTCGCCGCGAGCGCGCCGGAGGGCACGCAGGCGCGCGCGGAAGCGCTGTGGTCGGTCGCGGAGGTCGAGGAGGAATCGAACCAGCCCACCGCCGCGTTCGGTCACTTCGGCGATGCCGTGAAGTTGTTCGAACGGCTCCTGGGCGGTGACGCGCGCGAGGTGCTGCTCGGCCGGCAGATGCAGGCGGAGCTGTTGCTCAAGCTCGGGAAGGGCGCCGAGGCCGAGGAGCTGCTGACGACGCTCGCGCGGCAGTTGCGTGGCGCCGACGACTCCGCCGCGCGGCTGGCGGCCGTGTTGGTGCGGCTCGCCGAAGCGTCGTTGCTGCGTGGCCACACCCAGGCGGCGCTGTCGGCGGCGCAGGAAGCGAAGGTGCTCTACGCGCCGCTCGGTGTCGATGCGCTGCAGCTCGCGCGCGCCGACTTCGCGTTGGCGCAGGCGCTCTGGGGCACCGGCCAGAAGGTCGAGGCGCGGGAGCTCGCGATCCGCGCGAAGGTCTCGATTGAGAAAAACGCGTCTGCTTCCGAGCAGTTGGCGCAGATCACCCGGTGGTTGAAGACTGTCAAATAGCGTTACGTGAAAGCCCCGAAATGTGGAGCACGCGCGTGCCGATAACGAACTCGTAGCGGTTGCAGAGCACCCCTTACGCAGCGAGGTCGTCATGCCTCTCGGAATCAAAATCGGCGTCAACACGGTCCCCGGCGGCAAGAAGTGCCTCCCCGGCGCGGCGACGAAGGCGACTGCGGCCGTCGCTCCCCGCAGCCTCACCAACGTGGCGCTCGAAGCGCGCCTGCGTGCGCTCGGTCATCGGGCGCGTCAATCACTCGAGGCGAACGGCGAAGAGCCGACGCGCGGCGCGAACACCCGCCCCGAGGGCAAGAAAGACTTCGTGCTCAAGCTGAAGGAGTTCTTCCAGCACCTCTTCCATTCGCGGCCGCCGATTCACCCCGGGCCGAAGCAGCCGACGGTGAACGTGAACGACGGCGTGTACCACCCGGGTACGTCGACCACGATCGAGGTGGGCATCAACACCACGCCCGGCGGCAAGAAGAACAACGGCACCGTGCTCGTCTGATGTTCAGAGCAGCCCGCGGGCCTTGATGTCGAGGTACGCGCTGGCGCCTGCGCTCGCGAAATACGAAGGCGGCCCGCGCACCACGTGGGCTCCCGTCGCGCGCAACTGACTCACCGTCGTTTCCTGCTCCCGCTCGAGTCGCGTCGCGGCCACCCGCTCGAAGGCTTGCGAAGTGGTCACTGGCACCGCCGTCGCCGCCGAATGCACGTCTTCATCTTGCAGCGAGATGACGAGCGGCAGGTGCTTCGGCGTGAGCTTCGAGGTGCGCAGCACCAGCGCGCGCGCGGCGACCGAATCGAAGAGATCGGTCAGCACCACGACGAGTGAACGGCGCGCTCCGCGGCGGAAGGCCGTGGCGAGCGCCGCGTCGAGGTCGCTCTCCTCGAGGCTGGCGCGCACCTGATGCAGCGTCTGCGCGAGCGCCTGCAGCTGCGCGAGGCCTTTGCGCGGAGGCAGAAACGCCTGCACCTCGGAGGCGTACGCGAGCACTCCGACGAGATCGCCTTGATCGAGCGCGAGCTTCGCGAGCCGGAGCGCGGCGTCGACGGCGTGATCGAGCTTCGTGCGCCCCGCGACTTCGCCGGTCATGTGCCGCCCGCAATCGAGCAGCAGCAGCACCTGCTGATTCTTCTCAGGCTGGTACCGGCGAATGAGCGTCTTCCCCCGGCGCGCAGACGCTTTCCAATCGATGGTGCGCGGTTCATCACCGGGCCGGTATTCGCGGAGTGATTCGAACTCCCGGCCATCGGCGCGCACGCGCTGTACCCGGGAGGGGTTCGCTTCAGCGCGCGCCAGCGTGAGCGCGTCATGAGAGAGCGCGGTGAGATCGGGGAAGACCTTCACGTCATCGCGCGCGTCGATCGTGAACTGCCGCGCCGCGAGCCCCAGCGGGCCTTCCAGTCGAACGCTCAGCGGGCCCAGGGTGATCACCCCGCGCGTCGACGGCGTGAGCCGGTAGTTGAGCGTGAGGAAGTTCTGCAGCGTGAAGTGTTGACGATGCCCGTCGACCGCCGGGCCGGGGGAGACGAAGTCGCGAAGTTCTCCACGAACCGGCGCGTGCTCGGGCGAAAGCGTGGCGCGCAGTTCGACGGTCGTTTCGCGGCCCGCAGAGATCACGGGGTCGACCGCACGACGCATGTTCAACGCGTTCGCTCGCGGCGCCAGCATGAAGTCGATGAACACCAGCGAGAGCAACACGCCGTCGAAGATGAACAACGCCGGAGCGACGCGCGCTTCGAGCATCGCCACCGCCGCCGGAATCAGGCTCAGCGCGGCCAGCCACATGGCGCGCGCCGTGGGGATCACCGCGAGACCTGCACCTGCTCCAGCAGCTTTGTGATGACCTGATCGACGGTGACTCCATCGATCTCGGCTTCGGGGCGGAGCTTGAGCCGGTGATTGAGCACCGAGTGCGTCACGGCCTTCACTTCATCGGGCGTGACGAAGTCTCTGTGCAGCAGCGCGGCGCGGGCCTTCGCGGCGGCGAGCAGGGCCTGCCCCGCGCGCGGAGAGGCCCCGAGCTCGATGGGCTTCGCCTCGCGCGTGCCGCGAACGAGCTTGAGCACGTAGTCGAAGATGCTCGCCTCGCATTTCACCTCGGCCGCCGCGCGCTGAAGCGCCGTGAGCTCCTCGAGCGTCACGACGCGCTGCACCTGCGGGCGCGCGCCTTTGCGCTCATGCGTGCGCTCGAGCATCAACTTCTCGGCGGCTTCATCGGGGTAGCCGACGCGCACCCGCATCAGGAAGCGGTCGAGCTGCGCTTCGGGCAGCGGGTACGTGCCCTCGAGCTCGAGCGGGTTCTGCGTCGCCACCACGAAGA
>JBEHYH010000330.1:0-7447 GCA_048498275.1 Myxococcota bacterium
GCGGAGGAACGGCGCACACCGGTGGCGGCAACGGCAACACGGGCGGCGGCACGGCGGTGGTGATTCCTCCCGACGCGGGGCTCATCGAGCCCGACGCGGGGCAGCCGATTCTCGATGGTGGCTGCGGCGCGCCCGACGGAGGGAACCCGCTGATCCGCCGGCTCTGTGCGACGGCCACCGCGACCGAGTGTGACGGCGTCACCGACGCGCTGCTGACGCAAGGTGGAGTGCCCAGCGAGCGCCTGAACGGCTCGTCAGGCAACGGCTTCGACGACGACTGCGACGGTCAGGTCGACGAAGGCTGCACCTGCCCGTCGAACGGCGTGACGAAAGACTGCTACCTCGTGCCCGCGACGCAGGTCGGCGCGGCGAGCGGTCTGCCGGTCGGTTGGTGCACCAACAACGCCAAGGGCAGCCTCGACTGCGTGGGCAGCGAGTTCTCGACGTGGTCGGGCGTGTGCCGTGGCGCGCAGGCGCCGGTGCTCAACGACACCTGCTCGTCGGGTGACTTCAACTGCGACGGCCTCGACGCGAACAACCGCATCCAAGGCTGCGCGTGCGGCACCGACGACGTGCAGTGCCCGACCAGCTCGATCGTCGCGGCGCCCTACCCGGCACCGGCCGCGATCCCCGCGCTCAGCGGCGCGGGCTGGGTGAAGAACGGCACCGCCACCAACTGGACATGGACGGTCATCGGCGGCGACTGCGACAACGTGCTGCCGCACCCGAGCTACGCCGTCTACAACGGCGCCAACTCCAACACCGCCTCGCGCATCGGTTCGCGCACCGCGGTGAGCCTCGACGCCAGCAACCACTACGTCGCCGACTCCGCATCGAAGCTGATCAGCCTTCGCGCCACCGGAGCGTCGTCGACCATCTACCCGGCGTTCGGTTTGTCGGGCGACTACATCGTGCAGGGCGAGTTCGACGTGAATGGCACGCACTACACGTGCACGCAGAAGGTCGAAGTGCGCGCGCCCGGCATTCGCGCCGAGCTCTGCTGGGACACGGTGGGCGGCGCGGCGGGCGCGGCGACCGGCGGCAACGACATCGACCTCCACTTCGCGCGCCTGCAGGGCGTCAGTTGCTCGAACGAGGGCTGGGTGAATTCGTGCGGCGGCAGCCAGGGAGCCAACTGGCAGGACTGCTTCTATGAAAACTGCGCGGGCTCCGTGAGCTGGGGCTACACCGATTCAGACACCACGGCGTGTCACGGCTGGTCGAGCAAGCGTGGCGGGTCGACTCCGTGCACCAACCCGCGCCTCGATCGCGACAACATCGCTTGCGACCCGGCGTCGAGCGACCCCACCGGCGGCACTTCGCAGAGCGGCTTCTGCGGCCCGGAGAACATCAACCTCGACAACCCGAACAACAACGACACCTTCGTGGTGGGCGTGAATCACTACGGCAACCACGGCGGCACCTCGAACGCGCACCCGCACGTCAACCTGTACTGCAACGGTCAGCGCGTGCTGTCGGCGGGCTACAACCCGGCCACCGGGCAGACGCAGTTCCCGCTCCTCAACACCCCCGGGCAGGACACCCACGGCGACTTCTGGAACGTGGCGACCATCAAGGCCACGGTGAACGGCAGCGACCTGAGCTGCACCATCACCACGCTGCCTTCGCACACGGCTGACACGACCCGCGATGGCTCCACCAACCTCTGCGTCGAGCACGCCTACGACACGCAATATTTCATCGAGAGTGGGACGCCCCAAGGCGGTACAGAGGGGGCCCGTCCCTCGACGACCGCGCAATGGTGCAAGCACTGAACACGCTGTCGCTGACCGGCATCTTCAAGAGCTTCGGGTCAGCGGCGATTCTGAAAGGCCTCTCGGTGGAGCTCCCGCTGAGCGGCATCACCTTCATCGTCGGGCAGTCGGGGAGCGGCAAGTCGGTGCTCTGCCGCCTCGCGGTGGGGCTGCTGAAGCCCGACGCGGGTGAAGTGCGGCTGTTCGGTGAGCGGGTCGACACGCTGCCTGAACGCAAGCTGGCGGCGCTGCGCGCGCGCGCGCCGTATCTGGTTCAAGGGCCGGCGTTGCTCGACTGGCTCACGCTGCGTGACAACGTGGCGTTGACCGATCCTCCGTCGAAGAAAGATGGCCGCGCCGACGCGGCGCTGGAACGGTTGGGTCTGCAGGAATTCGCACAGCGTCGCCCGCCGGAGGTCGGCCCGGGTATTCGAAAGCGCGCGGCCATCGCGCGCGCGTTGGTGCTCGGGCCTGAAGTGCTGCTGCTCGATGAACCGACGACGGGGCTCGATCGGGAAGCCGCGGGTCAGGTGAATGAAGCGCTCGAACTGGTGCGCGGGCAAGGCGTCGCCGTGGCGTTGGTGTCGCACGACTACCCGGCACTCAAACGACTCGCGGATCACGTCGTCGAAGTGAAGAATGGCGTCATCGGCTACGAAGGTGACGCCGCCGGTTTTCTCGCGCAGCATTGAAAGCACACCATGGACGAGAGCCGTTTAGAGCTGAAGGTAGGCGCGCTGGTGGTCGCGGCGGTGGTCGGCGCCTTCGCGCTCCTCGTGCTGATGGGCGAGCTCTCGTTCGGTTCGGGCAACACGGTGCTGGTCGACTTCGGTCACACCGGCAACGTGGTGAAGAACGCGCCGGTGAAGCTCGGTGGCATTGCCGTCGGCAAGGTCGAGAGCGTCGAACTGATTCCCGCCCGGCAAGATGCTGACGGCGAATCGATGCCGGTGAAGATGACGCTCTCGGTGACGAAGGAAGCCGCGACCGCGTTGCGTGCCGATGCGCGCGTGACGGTGTCGTCGGTCGGCCCGCTCGGTGAGTCGTATCTCGAGCTGTGGCCCGGGAGCGCGGGAACGCCGCACGACCCGAAGGTCGCGATCCGCGGAACGGATTCGCCGCGGTTCGATGTCGTCGCGAATCGGCTGGCGCGCTTTCTCGAAGCCGCGTCGAAGGTGCTCGAAGACGATCCCGAGTCGCTGCGCAAGCTGGTGCTCGGCGTCGGCAATCTCGCGAACAACGCCGATGGAGTGCTCACCGAGAACAAGCAGGACATTTCGGGCCTCGTGAAGGACCTCTCGGCCGCGTCGAAAGATCTCCGTGAGCTCGCCGCCGTCGCGAATCGCGAACTGCAGAAAGGCGGCCGCGGCGATCAGATCATCGAGAACACGCAGGTGGTGACGAAGAGCCTGCGCACGGAGCTGCCGGAGATCACGCAGAACGCGGGCGTCGCCATCGGCGGCCTCGCGAAGATGTCAGGCGAGTTCGACACCGAAGACGGCAAGAAGTTGAAGAACCTCATCGCGCGCCTCGACACCGCGTCAGCGAAGTTGGACTCGATGGCCGACCGCGCCGACAAGCTGCTCGCGAAGATCGACAAGGGCGACGGCACCATCGGCGCGGCGATCAACGACAAGCAGGTCTACGACGATCTGCGCGCGCTGCTGACCGACCTCCGGCAGAACCCGTGGAAGCTGCTCTGGAAGGACTAACCCCACGTCGCGCGGAGCTCGCAGAACGTCTCATCGCCGCCGCCCGCGGTGATCTCGCTCAGCACGTTCTTCCCGCCTGACAGCTCGACGAACGCGACCACCGCGCCGCAGATCGCCTGCCAGGTCGCGTCGCACGCGCCGTCCATGCCCGAGAACCTGGCGACGCCGCCTCCTGCATTCGGCGCGGCCGACAACTTCGCGTCTCCGCGAAAATACATGCCCATCAACGACGCGCTCATCTTGAACAACATCGCCGGCGACGCGAACGACAACACGAAGCGCGAGAAGCGATTCACGTCATGACGCATGCCGAGCCGGCCGAGTTCGAGCCCCGAGGCCTGCGGGAATTCGCGCGCCATCGCGGTCGTGAGCTCCGAATACCAACTCAGCGCGTACCAACCCGACGCCATCACCGCGCCGCGTTCGACGAGCAGGCGCAACTCCGGGTTGAGATGCGGGAGAATCTTCGAGCGCGCCTCCGGCCCACACAGCGTCTCCAGCCCCACCAGCAGCCCGTTGAACGACTGCCCTTTGATCTCGCACGCCATGGAGCGCGGGAGCCTACGTCAGCGCCCCATCGTGGATCGCCCCCTGCTCCATTTCGGCGCGGCGACAATGTGCGCACCACCTGATGTCGGGCACTTCGCGTTGGCGCGAGAGCTGCTGTGTCGCTCTGCACGCAACGGCATCTCGCCGCGGCGCTGAAGAGGAAGGCACCATGCAAGTTCGTTTCTGGGGTGTTCGCGGCAGTGTTGCTTCATCAGGTGCGCACGTCGCGAAGATCGGCGGCAACACCTCGTGCCTCGAGGTCGAGCATGAAGGCCATCGCGTCATCTTCGACGCAGGCACCGGCCTTCGCGGGCTCGGCGAGACGCTCGGCAACCCCGTCAACGCGACGATGTTCTTCTCGCATCTGCATTGGGACCACGTGCAGGGCTTCCCCTTCTTCACGCCCGCGTTCCGCCCCGGGAATGAGTTCGTGATGTACGGGCCCGGCGTCGACGGCGCGATGCATCTGCGTGACGCGCTCTCGCGTCAGATGGAGCCGCCGCACTTCCCCGTGCCGCTCTCGGCGATGCGCGCGCGGATGGATTTTCGCGATGCGCTGCCGGGCCACGTCGTCGAGACCGGGCCATTCCGCGTGACGCCGTTCGAGCTGCCGCACCCGCAGGGCTGTCTCGGGTACATGGTCGAGGCCGGTGGTCTGCGCCTCGCGTACTGCACCGACGTCGAACTCTCGCTCGCGAAGCTGACCAGCGAGGTCGGCGACATGCTCGAAGGCGTCGACGCGCTGGTGCTCGACGCGCAGTACACGACTGACGAATACGAAGGCCGCGTGGGCCCGCCGAAGATCGGTTGGGGTCACTCGACGAACGTCGAAGCGGCGAAGATCGCCAACGCCGTCGGAGCGCGCCGGTTGTTCCTCTTCCACCACGACCCCGCGCACACCGACGCGCAGGTCGAAGACATGGCCGAAGAAGCGCGCCACTCCTTCACGGCGTCGGAGCCCGCGCGTGAAAACAAGCGGGTGGTGCTGGGGTGACTGTGGTGGAGTCGATGCTCCTCCGCATGGCGAAACGCGAGCCGACTTCGAAGGCAGCTTTCTTGTCGGTCAGCGACCTCGTCGGCCAGGAGGTCAACCTCGACGGCTTCCTCCATCAGCTCGTCGATCGCATCGCGCGCGCCATGCAGGCCGATCGCGGCACGCTGTATCTCGTCGACTTCGCGCGGGGGGAGCTCTTCTCGCGCGCGGCGCACCTGCCGGAGTTGAAACAGATCCGCCTCAAGCTCGGTCAGGGCGCCGCGGGGCACGTCGCGCAGAGCGGTGGCGTGTTGAATCTGCCGACCACGAAAGAAGAGCTCCGGTTCAACCCGGCGATCGACAAGCTCACCGGGTACCGCACGTCGTCGCTGCTCGCGGTGCCGCTCGTCGATGCGCGCGAGAACATCTTCGGGGTGCTGCAGGTGCTCAACCGGCTCGGCGGCGGGGTCTTCACCGGCGAAGACGAACAGCAGCTCACGGAGCTCGCCGCACAGGTCAGCGACGCGCTCCAGACCAGCTCGCTCTACACGGAGCTGCTCCGCGCAAAGGAGCAACCGAAGCAACCGGTCGGCTACTTCTTCAACAACGTCATCGGTGAATCGGCGCCGATGAAGGCCATCTACAAGACGATTCAGAAAGCCGCGGAGACGGAAGCGACCGTCTTGCTGCGTGGCGAATCAGGCACCGGCAAAGAACTCTTCGCGCGCGCGCTGCACGTGAACTCGCGGCGCAAGAACGGCCCGTTCATCAAGGTCGACTGCGCCGCCCTGCCCGGCTCGCTCGTCGAGAACGAACTGTTCGGCCACGAGAAAGGCGCGTTCACCGGCGCGGAGGCGCGTCAGGCGGGCAAGTTCGAAGTCGCCAACGGCGGCACGGTGTTCATCGATGAGCTCGGTGAATTGCCGCTCCCCGCGCAGGGGAAATTGCTGCGCGTGCTGCAGGACCGTGAGCTCGAGCGCGTCGGTGGCACGCAGACCGTGAAGGTCGACGTGCGCATCATCGCCGCCACCCATCGCGATCTCCGCCAGTTGGTCAAAGAGGGGAAGTTCCGCGAAGACCTCTATTACCGCGTGAAGGTGATCGAGCTCATGCTGCCTCCGCTGCGTGAGCGCGGCGTCGAAGACATCGAGCGGCTCGCGCGGCACTTCGTGGCGACGGCGGCGCGGCGGCACCATCTGCGTTCGGAACCGGTGCTGACTCGGAGCGCGCTCGAACGCCTCACCGCCTGGCACTGGCCGGGCAACGTGCGCGAGCTCGAGAACTGCATCGAGAGCGCGGTGGTGCTCAGCGACGGCGAGCTGCTGCCTGAACATCTCCCGCTCGCGGAGATTTCGACCTCGCGCGCCACCGAGAAACACAGCGGCGCGCCGCTCACGCTCGCCGAGGCCGAACGGCAGCACATCCTCTCCGTGCTCGACCGCGCGAAGGGCAATCGCACGCAGGCCGCGAAGTGGCTCGGCATCGGTCGCAACACGCTCGCGCGAAAGCTGAAGGAGCTCGGCGAAGAGTGACTACTCGCTGGGGACGGGCCGCTGCGCTTCGGCGCCACGAATCGTCAGATCGTCGAACTTGCACGACAGATTGCGGCAACCGACGGCGACCTTGCCGACCGTGCCTCCGAAGTCGGGGAGCACGACGTGCCCGAAGCGATGCCCGTTCACCCATGCCTCGAGGTTGAGATCACCGTTCTTCAGCGGCGTCATCATCATGCGCACACGGAACTTGCCGTCGGGCACGCGCGCCGTGTCGCGCATCGACTTCGCGTCGGCGGTGCTGCCCTCGACCTCGGTGCCATCGGGTTTGAAGTAGTGCCAGTCGAGACTCAACCCCTCGTCGGGGATCGCGTTGAGGCTCACGTTCATGTCGCGGATGCGGAAGGTGAGTTGCCCGAAGTGCGGGTCTTTCTCGGGGTCGATCGCGGGGAAGTCTTCGGGGAGCTCGCTGAGCGTCATGTCGACGCTCACGTCGAGCTTGTCGGCCTTGAAGTAGCGCTTCGCGACGTACGCGCGCGGCCGCAGAACTTCGCTCTCGGTCGCGTCGCCGTACTGCAGCGACGACAGCGCCCCCTCGGTCATCTTCCACATGCCGCAGCGGAGGTTGATCTCCTCGCCGCCCGAGCGCTCGTCGAAGCCCAGCGTGAACCCGCCATCGGCCGGAGTCAGCGTGGAGAAGACCTCGATGTCGTCACTGTCGTGGTACCAGGCCGGCGCGACGAGCGGCCGCTGCGCGTTCTTCGGCCAGAACTTGAGCGCACCTCCGAAGAGCAGCAGCGCTCCCAGCACCACGGCGCCGTACTTCCAATTCGCGCGCGGCACCGGGTTGAGCGCCGAGGTGCCCGGGGGCGCGATGGGGTTCGAACGCGACGTGCCGGAGACCGGCGTCATGCCCTCCAGCAGCTCCGCCAGGTGCTGCGCGTTCGGCGGCCGCGACGCGGGGTC
>JBEHYH010000331.1:0-7438 GCA_048498275.1 Myxococcota bacterium
CGCGGGCGGCGGCTCCGGAGGGGGCGGTGGCGGCACCGGCGGGTGGCTGTGCGACCCGGAGTACTACAACGGCGACGACGGCTGCGACTGCGGCTGCGGCATCGTCGACCCCGACTGCAGCTCGGCCGCGGTGAGCCAGTGCGACTACTGCTCGAGCAGCGGCTCGTGCGCGAATGACGGCAGCGACTTCGACTGCGACACCAGCCTGCTCACGCCCGGCAACAACGCCACGTGCGGCGGCGGCCCGACGGGTGGTGGCACCGGCAGCGGCACCTGCGTGCCTCCCGACGGCGTGGTCATCAGCGCGGTGTATTCGAACGGCGGCAACAGCAACGCGACGTACTCGTACGACTACGTCGAGCTCCACAATCGCTCGTCGTCGCCGATTTCCCTGAACGGGTGGACGCTGCAGTACGGCTCCGGCAGCGGCAACGGCTGGACCACCAAGGTGAACCTCGGCAACACCATCGCCGCCGGCGGCTACCTGCTGGTGCGCGGGCAAGAAGGCACGAGCGTGCCCAACGTCAATCTGCCGGTGAGTTACGACATCGACCACAGCTCGGGCACTCCCGCGCTCGCGCTCGGCGGCAGCAGCGGCAAGCTGGCGCTGGTGAAGACGCAATCGACCCTGTCGGGTTGCCCGGCATCGGCCGGCGCGTCGAACAACGTCGCCGACTTCGTGGCCTGGGGCAGCGCTTCGTGCACCACGCTGGGCAACGCGACGGGCGTGCCCAGCGGCACGACGGCGATCTTCAGAAACGACAGCCGCTGCGCCAACACGAACGACAACCGTTCTGACTTCACGGTGTCGAGCGTGGGCGCAACGGCTCCGCGCAACTCGAGCACTGCACCGAATACGTGCAGTTGCCCCTGAGCTATTCCTTCTTCACGTCGATGGTGCCCAGGAGGTGGTCGAACTGCCGTTCGGCCTCCTCCTTCGCCAGACCGGTGCGTTCCTGCAGCTTGCCGAGGAACACGTCCTTCTTCCCCTCGAGGAGCAGAAGGTCGTCGTCAGTGAGCTTCGCCCACTTCTGCTTGAGCGTGCCGCCGACCTGCTTCGCGTTGCCCTTCACTTGATCCCACGTCATGTGCAGCTCCTTTTGATGAGTGCGCGAGAAAGTTCGCGCGTTGGAGTCACTGCACTTCACGGTTCGGGCCAACTCCGGCTTCGCAATCACGCGCGGTTGAGGGGGCGCGCGTGACGCGAGGTCCTTCGAACTGAAGAGCGCGGTCCTTCAGTTTGCGTTGCGATCGCCGATGAGGCCGTACCGCTTCAACTTCCGGTACAGCGTCGCGGAGCCGATCTTCAACTGCTGCGCGGTGTGCGTCTGGTTGCCGTCGTTCTTCTCGAGCGCCGCGAGGATGTAGTCCTTCACCACGTCTTCGAGCGCGCGCACCTCCTTCACGGTGAGCGGCGCTTCCATCGTCGGAGGCGCGCAGAGTTCGTCCGGCAGATCTCCGAGCTCGATGCGCCGGCCGCGCGCGAGGGCCACGGCGCGCTCCATCACGTTCTCGAGCTCACGCACGTTGCCGGGCCACGCGTGCTGGAGCAGGCGTTCTTCTGCTTCAGGCGAGAAGCCTTCGAACGTGCGCTTCTCGTGCTTCGCCGCGTTCTCGAGGAGCTGCTGCGCGAGCGGCAGCAGATCTTCACGGCGATCGCGCAGCGAGGGCACGGTGATCTCCACCACCTTGAGGCGGTAGTAGAGGTCTTGACGGAAGGTGCCGGCCGCGACGCTCTGCGCGAGGTCGCGATTGGTCGACGCCAGCACGCGCACGTCGACGCGCCGGCTCTTCGTCTCGCCGACCCGCCGCACTTCGTGTTCCTGGAGCACGCGCAGCAGCTTCACCTGCATGCCCGGCGAGATCTCTCCGATCTCGTCGAGCAGCAGCGTGCCGTTGTGCGCGGCTTCGAAGAGCCCCGCGCGATCGTGGCTGGCTCCGGTGAACGCGCCCTTCGCGTGCCCGAAGAGTTCACTCTCGAGCAGCGTCTCGGTGACGGCGCCACAGTTGATGGCGACGAAGGGGCCCAGCGCCCGCGACGATTCGTCATGCACCAGCCGCGCGATGCGTTCTTTCCCTGCGCCACTCTCGCCGGTGATGAGCACGCGCGCATCGACCTTCGAAACCCGGAGTGCGAGCTCAACCGCCGCCCTCATCGCCGGGCTGCGCATGATGAGACCCGCTGGTTCTTCGAAACCCGCGGCGAGTTCATCGTTGCCAGCGCAATCGTTCGTCTCTCCGACATCTTCGACTTCGGTCTGCCGTTCATTGGTGAAATCAGTCATCACTCCTCCTTTGTCCGGAGAAGGTGCGACTGCTCACGCGACCTGTCCACCAACAGAATGCGCGCGTTGCTGCTCGGTGACGCGTTCCTCGATCGCGGAATGCCTCACTCCGCTCTCACGCGGGAGCGGGTGAACGGTGGCTTTTGCGACGCGTTCAGTGAGAGCGGAGTGATGGGTGTGTTCGTTCACCTCGATGGAGTCATCACGCGTGCGTCGAGAGGTTGCGGAGGAAGTCTTCGAGCTCCTCCACGTGGTCTTCTTCCTGCGCGAGGATGTCTTCGAAGATGCGCCGCGTGGTCGGGTCGCTGTCGCCGACCGTGCGCACCGAGTTCGCGTAGGTGCTGACCGCGAGCCGCTCGGCAGACAGGTCGTCCATCAACATCTCCCGCAGCGTGGGTTGAGCGCCGGGCGCGCGCGGCTCGAGGGCTTTGGGCACGAAGATGGGCGTGCCTCCGAGCTGCGTGATGCGCGCGGCGAGGCGATCCGCGTGCGCGAGCTCCTCGTTCGAATGTTCGAGCAGCTCCGGAGCGACGGTGACGCCGGCGATGCCGCCCACGCCCGGGCTCGCGAAGTGATGGCGCCGGTAGCGCAGCACGCACTCCAGCTCCATCGACAGCGCTTCGTTGAGCAACGCGATGACCGACTGCCGGTCATGGCCGCCCCGGAGCTCGGTCTGCTTCTCGAGCTCAGGCTGCGTGCGCTTCGAGCCGTTCGACTGCACTTCGAGGTTCTCTTTCATAACGTGCTCTCTTTCGGGTTGGGGTGACCGCCTTCGTTCTCGAGACGTGAAATGGCCGCGGCGTCGCGCGCAGCCGAAGTCGGAGCCGGTTCGATGTGCTCGCGCGCGCGGCGAATCAACATCGCCATGCCCGTGAGGATCATCGCCACGACCCCGATGCCAACCAATGCCGGGTGCGTTTTCATGCGGCGGGCTCGTGCATGCGCAGTGCCGACGCGCTCCCCCCGCGAGCGGCCGGGGCGGGTGCATCACATTGAAGGGGTGTCACTCACTTCGACAATTACTTCCGCGCTCTGGCGCGTTGCCTTATTGCGTGGCCATGGACACGCAACGCCTCGCCGATCTCGCCGCGAAGTGGGCTGACGCCGACCCCGATACCCAGACGCGCGATGAAGTGCGCGCGCTGCTCTCGAAGCAGGACTGGAAGGAGCTCGAGGAGCGCTTCGGCGCGTCGCTCGAGTTCGGCACGGCCGGGCTGCGCGGAACGCTCGGCGGTGGCACCAACCGCATGAATCGCGCGGTGGTTCGCCGCACGACCGCGGGCCTCGCGCGCTACCTGAAGGCGAAGGTGCCCGACGTGGTGAAGCGCGGTGTCGTCGTCGGCCGCGATGGCCGCCGCATGAGCCTCGAGTTCGCGCGGGAAGCCGCCGCCGTCTTCGCGGCCGAGGGAGTCCCCGCGCACGTGTTCGAGGGAGTCTCGCCGACGCCGGTGACCGCGTACGCGCTCGAGTATCTCGGTGCTGCGGCGGCGGTGATGGTGACCGCGTCGCACAACCCGCCCGAATACAACGGCTACAAGGTGTACTGGGGCAATGGCGCGCAGATCGTTCCGCCGCATGACTCCGGCATCGCGGCGGCGATTGACGCCGTCGGCGCGGCGAAAGACATCGCGCTGCTCGACGAGCAAGACGCGCGCGCGAAGAAGTTGTGGCTCGACGTGCCCGCGGAGCTGGAGCGGAGATATCTCGACGCGATCCTCGCGCTGCGGCCCATCAAGAAGGCGGGCGATCTGTCCATCGTCTACACGGCGATGCACGGGGTGGGCGGCCGCTGGGTGGTGCAGGCGCTCGCTGAAGCCGGCTTCAAGAACGTCACGCCGGTGCCGCAGCAGCAGGAGCCCGATGGCGCGTTCCCCACCGTGCGCTTCCCCAACCCTGAAGAGAAGGGCGCGATGGATCTGTCGACCGCGCTCGCGCAGCAGGTGAACGCCGACATCGCCATCGCGAACGACCCTGATGCTGATCGTCTCGCGGTGATGGCGCGTGACGAGAAGGGCGCGCTGCGCATGCTGACCGGCAATGAGGTCGGCGTGCTGCTCGGCCACTTCATGTTGACGCAGCAGAAGGTCGACAAGCCGTTGGTGCTCACCACCATCGTCTCGTCGGCGCAGTTGAAGGTCATCGCGGCGGCGAAGGGCGCGCGCTTCGAAGAGACGCTCACCGGCTTCAAGTGGATCGCCAATCGCGCGATGGAGCTCAAGCCCGAGGGCTACCGCTTCGTCATGGGGTACGAAGAGGCGCTCGGCTACACCATCGGCGAGCTGGTGCGCGACAAGGACGGCGTCGGCACCGCGGTGGTCGCCGCCGACATGGCGCAGTGGTGCAAGTCGCGCGGCGTAACGCTGCTCGGCTACCTCGAGGAGATTCAGCGTGAACACGGGTTGTTCGTGGCCTCGCAGTTCAACGCCACGTTGCCGGGCACGAGCGGCGCCGCGCAGATCAAGGCGGTGATGGCGAACTTCCGCGCGAAGCCGATCGAGCGCATCGGCGCGTGCACCATCTCCGCGGCGAAAGACTACGAGGCGGGCACCTTGCCGCTCCCGAAGAGCAACGTGCTCGCGTGGGAGCTCGCCGGCGGTCATCGCGTGACGCTGCGCCCCTCGGGCACGGAGCCCAAGGTGAAGGTGTATTTCGAGTGGAACGAGCAGCTCAAGGCCGGCGAGCCGATGGCGGCGGCGCGTACGCGCGCGGCGGCGGCGCTGGCGACGTTGGAGAAGGACTTCCTCGCGCTCGCGCGTGAACGAGGGCTGCCTTGAAGTGGTGCGTCGTCGCGCTGCTCGCGACCGTCGCTTCCGCGCAAGAACCGTCGAAGCTGACGGAAGAGCCCTCGACGCCGCGTGAAGAGTCGGGTCAGGCGTGGAGCGTCATCGGCGCGCGCACCGTCGCCCCGCAGGAAAATCTGTTCGTCGCCGAGGCGGGTTTCCCGTCGGTGAACGTGAGCTACCTGCGCGGCGTCGTCGCGGGCCTCAACCTCGGTGGCCGCGTCGGGTTCATGTGGGGCGTCGAGGGGCTCACGCGCGAGGTCGCGCCCGGCGTGAAGGCGCAGGCGCTGCTGAAATTCCGCTTCTACGATTCGGGCCGCATCTCGATGGGCCTCACCTTCGAGCCCGGCTTCTTCGTCGCGTCGTCGGCTCTGCAGGGCACGCGCGGCGCGTTGAATCTGCCCATCGGCTTCCGCTTCGGCGTCGCGGCGTCGTCGGCGCTCTCCATCGGCATTCAGATTGAGCTGCCGATGTGGGTCGAGTTCGGCCCGTTCGGTGGTTTCAACCTGCCGATTCTGACCGGCGGTGGCGTCGAGTACTTCGTCACCTCGAACCTCGCCCTTGGTTTGAAAGCGCGCGTGGGGCCGATGATTCGCACCGACCGGCCCACGGAGGTGGCGTTCGACGCGTCGTTGGGTGTTGGCTACCACTTCAAGTGAAGCTCTCGCGCCTCACCATCGCGTTGTCGGCCGCGTGGGGAGCGCTGGTGCTCAGCCGGCCGCTCTTCGAGAACGATTTCTTCTGGCACCTGACGCTCGGCCGCGAAGTCGCGCGTGCGGGCTCACGCGTCGTCGTCGAACCGTCTGCGTTCAACTGGGGCGTCGAGCGCACGATGGCGGTGCCCGAATGGCTGTGGGACCTGCTCGCGTGGCGCGCGTTCTCGGCGAGTGAAACTGCGGCGGCGATCTTCGTCTCCTTGTGCGGCGCGCTCGCGGCCGGAGCCATCGCGCTCTTCGTCGCGTCAGAAGTGAAGGTGCGCGCGCTGGTGCCCGCGGTGACGGCGCTTGTGTTGTGCGCGATGTCGGTGCGCTTCAAGGAACGCCCGGAGACGCTCGCGCTCGCGCTCGCCGCGCTCTTCATCGTGCTCTCGCGCCGGCTGGTGACGAACTTCACCTGGCCGCTCGGCGTCACGCTCGTGGTCGTCGAAGTGCTGTGGGCGCAGACGCACGGCACGTTCGTGTTGGCGTTGCCGTTCTTCATCGCGAGCGCGCTCGACGCGAAGGCTGAGTCGCGTGGAAAGCTCGTGGGCGCGGGCGTGGTGGTCGCGTTGATGCTGTTGAGCGGCCCGTCAGGCGCGGGCGTGTTGCCGTTCTTGTCGAGTCACCTCGCCGGCGATGCGGTGCGGCACATCATCGACATGAGCGCTCCGGCGTGGAGCGACTTCAACCCCGCGTCGCAGCCGTACCATTTCATCGCGGCGCTGCTGACGTTGGCCGCGCTGCCCGGGCTGTTCGCGAGCCGCTGGTCATGGAGCTCGCTCGCGTTTCTGGTGCTCGGGCTGGTGCTGGCGACGACCTCGGTGCGCGGCGTCGCGTGGTGGGCGCTGTGCCTGGTGCCGCAGCTCGCGCTCACGTGGCGTGACGCGAGGCCGCTGCGTGATGGTGTGGGGCTCGCCGGAGCGCTCGCGGTCTTGTTCGCGGTGACCGCGCGCTTCGAGCAGCGCGCAGGGCCGTTCCTCGCGTTTGAACTTCGCGCCACCGAGTTGCCGCGCGAAGCGGCTCGAGCGTTGAGCGCGCTGCCCGTCGGCTCCGTGGTGTGGACCGCGTTCGAGCCCGGGGCTGCGCTGGGTTTTCTCGCCGATGGGAAGCTCCGTGTCTCCATCGACTCGCGCACGCCGTTGCTGTTCGGCGATTCGGAGTTCGCGCTCTCCCGCGATTGCCGCGCGAACACCGCGTGTCTGCGGCGCGCGCTCGACGCGATGAAGGCGCAGGCGGCGCTGGTGGAGCGCGGTGAGGCGTGTGACGCGGTGATGAAGCTCGGCGACTTCGTGCCGGTGTCGGTGAACGCGCGCTACGCGGCGTTCGCGCGGGCGAGTGCGAACATCGCGCCGTTGCGAACGCTCGAGGTCTGCGCGCCGATGCTGGTGACGGAGAAGTCGTGCAGCGATGACTTCGCGTTCGATCTCCAACGTGTGGAACCTGCGGGCGCGTTCTTCGCTCGATTCCTCACGCAGGCGCGCGATCTGCGCTGCGGCGGGCAGGGCGACGTCGCGGCGCTCGAGGCGATGCTGCGCGAGAATTCTCGCTGGCCGGCGCTGCGCGTGTTGACCGGAACGGCGCAGGCCCGTCGTGGAGATGGAGAGAAGGCGTTTGAGACGCTCTGGCCCGCGGTGCTCGGGCGGAACATCTGAAGCGGGTGGTGACGGAGCTCGAT
>JBEHYH010000332.1:0-7421 GCA_048498275.1 Myxococcota bacterium
GCAGTTGTCGAAGCCGGTGCTGCAGGTGCCGATGCCGCACGTCGCCGCGACGCACGCGTACGTCGCGATGTTGCCGTTCGAGATGTTGCAGACGTTGCTGCACTGGCCGCAATTGTTGACGTCGCTGGCGAGCGTGAAGTCTTCGTCGATGAGGCCATCGCAGTCGTTGTCGAGGCCATCGCAGATTTCGGTCTGCGCGATGTCGGTATCGACGATGCCGTCACAGTTGCTGTCGATGCCGTCACAGAGCTCGACCGTCGGCATGCCGGGCATGCAGGTCGAAGGCTGTCCGTTGACACAGTTCGAGGTGGTGCGACGGCACGCGCCGGTGCCACACGACGTCTCGCCGAGCCCTTCGTCGATGTTCCCGTGGCAGTCGTCGTCCTTGCCGTTGCACGACTCCGCCGCGGGCACAGGCGCACTGCACGCCGTGTAGCCATTCGGGGGCTGACACGTCTGCTGGCCCATGCACGTACCGAAGGAGTTCGACTCTTCACACGGCTTGGTCTGCCCGACGCTCGCCGCGGTGCACTCGCACGTTCCAGAAATCGGCTGGCACTGCTTCGTCACCAGGCCGCCGTTCGCGTCCGTCGCGTCGGCGCAGCGGTAACTCGACGGGCATTGCTGCACTCCATCGGCCGGGTTGCTGCAGTCACGGCCGCACATCTTGGTGCCGCCGATGATGAGGCACTTGTCGGCCGGGTACGGGCAGTCTTCGTCGAGCTGACAGGTCTGGCAGAGGCCTGGCTTCTCCGGGAGACACACGTAGCGATCGCCATCGGTCAGCGGCGTGCAGACGTCGGTGGCGTCACAGCCTTCGTTGCACGTGCGCAGACACACCTTCTCGTCACCAGAGGCCGCGTCGCACACGCCCGACTCGCACTCGTCGTCCTTCGCGCACTTGTCGCCCTCGGGCTTGAGCTTGTTCTGAATGTTCGGGTTCTTGGAGCAGCCGGTACAGCCATCGAACGCAAGGTTCGCGCAGGCCAGCAAAAGCAGGATTCGAACAACTTTCATTGAGATAACTCCCCGGGTCCCGGCACGTGAGGGCAACGGCGCCATCGTACACAGGCTTGGTCGATCAACTGAATCGACGGCGCGCAATTCGAACTTTCGCACCGCGTCAGAAATTGGCCGCCCTTACGGAACCATCGCTTCAGGGCGAACCCAGGCGTCGAAATCGGCGGCGCTGACGTCTCCCGAAGCGATCGCGGCCTCTTTCAACGTGAGCCCTTCGTGGAGCGCCTTGTGCGCGATCGCCGCTGCCTTCTCGTACCCGATGCGCGGCGCCAGCGCGGTCACCAGCATCAACGACTGCGAGAGATGCTGCGCGATGCGCGCGCGATTCGGCTCGAGGCCCTGCACGCAATGTTCGCGGAACGAATCCATCCCCTCCGCGAGCAGCCGGCATGACTGCAGAAAATCGTGCGCGACGATCGGGCGGAACACGTTGAGCTGCAGATGCCCCTGCGTCCCCGCCATCGACACGGCGACGTCATTGGCAAGCACCTGCGTCGAGACCATCGTCAGCATCTCGGCCTGCGTGGGGTTGATCTTGCCCGGCATGATCGACGACCCGGGTTCGTTCTCGGGCAGCAGCAATTCACCGATGCCGGCGCGCGGGCCACTCCCGAGCAGGCGCACGTCGGATGCGAACTTGAAGAGACTCACCGCGAGACCTTTGAGCGCGCCGTGCGCGTGCACGAGGCCGTCGACCGACGCGAGCGCTTCGAACTTGTTCGGCGCCGTTCGCAGCGGCAGCCCAGAAAGCTCCGCGAGTTTTTCAGCGACGGCCTGCGCGTAACCCTTCGGCGCATTCACGCCGGTGCCGACGGCCGTGCCACCGAGCGCGAGCTCCTGCAGATGCGGCAGCGCACTTTCCAGATGCG
The DNA here is from genome assembly GCA_048498275.1 of Myxococcota bacterium. Taxonomy (GTDB): domain Bacteria; phylum Myxococcota; class Myxococcia; order Myxococcales; family Myxococcaceae; genus Archangium_A. The sequence goes on from JBEHYH010000332.1 coordinate 1,890, forward strand.
CGCGTGAATGTTCGAGCTGCGAAACCCAGCCTGAAAATTCCTGCCCCAGCTTCAGCGGAGTCGCGTCCTGCAGATGCGTGCGCCCCAGCTTGATGATCTCGGCGAACGCGTTCGACTTCTCACGCGTCACGCGAATCAACTCATCGAGCGCCGGAATCACGCGCTTCACCAGCGCATCGAGCGCGGCGAGGTGCATCGCCGTGGGGAACGCGTCGTTGCTCGACTGACTGCGATTCACATCGTCGTTGGGGTGCACGAGCCGCTTCTCGCCGCGCTCACCGCCGAGCAATTCGGAGGCCCGATTCGCGAGCACCTCATTCACGTTCATGTTGCTCTGCGTGCCGCTGCCGGTCTGCCAGACCGACAATGGAAACTCGCCGTCGTGTTTGCGCGCGAGCACTTCATCGGCGGCGCGCGAAATCGCGTCGGCCTTCTTCGCGTCCAACTTCGCGAGGCTGATGTTCACCTGCGCCGCGGCCTTCTTGATCAACGCCAGCGCGTCGATGATCTCGCGCGGCATCTTCTCCGTGGAGACGTGGAAGAAATGCAGCGAGCGCTCCGTCTGCGCGCCCCACAATTTGTCCGCGGGCACTTCGATTTCACCGAATGAGTCACGCTCGATGCGGGTCGTCATCACGCCTCCTTGAAGTCGCCGAGTTTCTCCAGTCGCACGTCACCGTCGATGCCGAGGCCGACGAAACGAACTCCGGCGCCGCGCGCGGCTTCGCGATCGTATTTCGAATCACCGACCATGCACGCGTCGGTGGCTGCAACTCCGAGTTCCTTCAACGCGAGCAAGGGCAGTTCAGGTGACGGCTTCGCGTTCGCCACCCGATCAGATGTCGCCTGCGAATCGAAAAAGCCACTCAACTTCGCGGTCTCCAGAATGCGCGAGGCGAGCGGGCCGACGGTGTTGGTGACGAGCGCGATCTTCAAACCGCCTGCACGCAACCGCGACAACAATGGCGCCGCATCAGGGTTCACCCACATCTCCGCGATGTGGCGCAGAAAACCCTCGACGTAGAACGCGTCCAACTCCGCCCGCGTGGTCTTCAAACCGAAGTACGGAATGTCGGCCGCGGTGCCCTGACCGAACGTCGGGAAGAACTCTTCTCGCGTGATGGGCCGCCCACGAAATCGCACGCCCGCTTCTTCGACCGCGCGAAACCAGACTTCCTCGCTCTTCACGAGCACTCCATCCATGTCGAACAGCACTGCACGCAGCGGCATCTCATCGGGGCTTGTAACGTGGGCCCATGGCCGAGAGCACGTTTCGTTTCTGTCCGAAGTGCGCGTCACCGCTGGTGACGAAAGATCATCACGGGAAAGATCGGCTGCTCTGCGAAGCGCCCGGCTGCGGCTTCATTCACTGGGGCAACCCCTTGCCCGTCGTCGCGGCGATCATCGAACACGAGGGTCAGGTGCTGCTCGCGCGCGGTCGCGGCTGGCCCGAGAAGGTCTACGCGCTGGTCACCGGGTTTCTCGAAGCGGGTGAATCACCTGAGCAGGGCGTGCTCCGCGAAGTGAAGGAGGAGACGAACCTCGACGGCCAGGTCGTCTCGCTCGTCGGCGTGTACCCGTTCGAAGTTCGCAACGAGGTCCTCATCGCGTTTCACGTGCGAACCACGGGCGAGGTGAAACTCAGCGAAGAGCTCGAGGCGTACAAGCTGCTGCCCCGCGAGAAAGTGCGGAGCTGGCCTTTTGGGACAGGCCTCGCGCTCCAGGCGTGGCTCGATGCTGGCGGTAGATGATGCTGCGCGTTAGATGCGCGCCATGGCCAACGACCTCCCCTCGTTCATGTCTCAGTTGTGCTTCGGCTCCATCGAAGAAGATCAGATCTTCCCGTACCCGAAGATGAAGGAGGCCGATCAGGAGGTCTTCAAGAACGTGCGCTCGTCGCTCGAGCAGCTCTTCAAGCCGCACGAGAAGGACTTCCGCGAGTGGGACGCGAAGGGCGAATGGCCTGAGTCCTTTCTCGAGGAACTCAAGCAGTTCGGGCTCTTCTCGCTGATCATCCCCGAGGCGCACGGCGGCATGGGCATGTCGACGACCGCGTACTCGCGCACGCTGCAGGAAATCTCGCGGTGGGACGGCTCGGTCGCGGTCACCATCGGCGCGCACTCGTCGATCGGCATGCGCGGGCTGCTGCTGTTCGGCACCGATGAGCAGAAGGCGAAGTACCTGCCGTCGCTCGCGACCGGCGAGAAGATCGCCGCGTTCTGTCTCACCGAGCCCGGCGCCGGCTCTGACGCCGCGAGCATCAAGACGCACGCGCAAGACATGGGCGACCACTGGCTGCTCAACGGCAACAAGCTGTGGATCACCAATGGCGGTATCGCCAGCTTCTACACGGTGTTCGCGCGCACCAGCTCGCCCACCGAGAAGAGCCACATCACGGCGTTCATCGTCACGCGCGATCTCGAAGGCATCTCCACCGGCCCGCACGAAGACAAGATGGGCCTGCGCGCGTCGAACACCACCACGGTCGTCTTCGACAATGTGAAGATCCCCAAGGAAAACGTGCTCGGGGAAGTGGGCAAGGGCTTCAAGGTGGCGATGAAGATCCTCAACTCCGGGCGCACCGGCATCGGCGGCGGCAGCGTCGGCGTGATGAAGAAGATGATCGAGCTCTCGACGAAGCAGTCGAAGGGCCGCGCTCAGTTCGGCAAGCCCATCGCCGAGTACGGCCTCATCAAGCAGAAGATCGGCCACATGGTCGTCGACTGCTACGCGACCGAGAGCGCGGTCAACATGGTGAACCACTTCATCGACTCCGGTCATCAGGACTACGCGGTCGAAGCGGCGATTACGAAAGTCTTCGGCTCCGAAGCGATGTTCCGCACCATCGACGAGGCGCTGCAGATCGCCGGCGGCAACGGCTTCATGCGCGAGTTCCCGTATGAACGCGCGCTCCGCGATGCGCGCATCAACCGCATCTTCGAAGGCACCAACGACATCCTCCGGCTCTTCATCGCGCTCACCGCGATGAACAACGTCGGCTCCGAGCTCAAGGAGCTCTCACAGAGCCTCAAGGGCATCTTCGACAACCCCATCAAGGGCTTCGGCGTCATCTCCGATTACGCGCGCCGCCGCGCCTCGCTCGCCACCAGCTACGTGAAGCGCGACAAGGCGACGTTCACCAAGGTGCACCCCGCGCTGCTCAAGCAGCAGCAGGTGTTCGAGGGCCTCACCGTCGATCTCGCCACCGCGGTCGACCGCATCCTTCGCAAGCACGGCAAGAACATCATCGGCAAGCAGTTCGCCAGCCGCCGGCTCGCCGACATGATGGTCGACCTCTTCGTGCTCGCGTGCACCATGTCGCGCGTGTCGACGACCATCGCCGACAAGGGCGCGTCGGGAGCCACCAAGGAGATCGAGATTCTCGAGGTGCTCACCGGCCAGGTCTCGCGCCGCGTGCGCTCGAACCTCAACAAGATCGACAACAACGACGACGAGCTCATCAAGTCGCTCGCCGACCACGCGCTCGATGCCGAGGCCTACAGTTGGGACAACGTGACCTGAGTACAGGGCGTCAACACACCCTGTAATTCCCGTACCGAAACAGCGGAACTCCCTCACCTGGGGGAGTTCATGACAGCAGACAACACGGCCGAAGAAATGGCGCCCGGCATCTGGGTCGTGCGCTTCGTGGAAGGCAAGCTGGGCGGCGCCGACTGTGCGCACCTGCTGCCGCCGCTGCTGGAGTCGGTGAAGAAGGGGCCCATCGTGCTCATCGCCGCGCTGCCCGCCGGCACCGCCACGATCCCCGCAACGCTTGCACCCTTCTGGCTCAACGCGGTGCTGCTCAAGGGCCTCAAGCTCCGGGCGATCGGCGTCGTCAACGCAAACCGTGCGCTGCGCGTGGCGATGTCGGGCTTCCAGGCGGCGCTCAAGCTGCGCGGCTCGGCGATTCAGACCAACACGCTCCCCACCGAGGGCGAGCTCGTCGCCTGGGCGAAGCAATTGACTTAAGTGACAGGTGTTCAGCGCCCTCCGCTTGGGCGTGGGACCAAGGTTTGCTAGTCGCCACAGCGCAATGACGACGCAAGCGGTTGCCCGCCCTGAAAAAGAACTCCTGCTGGCCACGCGGCCCTTCACCGAAGAGAACCGCGCGAAGGGCTGGTTCGCTGTCATCACGTCGTTCGGCCTGCTCTACGGGCTCACCGCGGGAGCGATGTTCGCGCCCTGGTGGCCGCTCCGCGTCGTGCTCGGCCTCGTCGCCGGCCTCACCTACGTGCGCGTGTTCTGCCTCTTCCACGACTACCAGCACGGCGCGCTGCTGCGTCAGTCGAAGCTGGCCGAAGGCATCTTCTGGCTGTTCGGCACCTCGATGCTGACCACGCCCAGCGTCTGGAAGGAAACGCACAACTACCATCACGCGCACACCGCGAAGATCGTCGGCAGCCACATCGGCAGCTTCCCCGTCGTCACCACCGCGATGTGGAAAGACATGACCCCCGGCCAGCGCCGCGCGTACCGCATCGTGCGCAGCCCGTGGAACGTGGTGTTCGCCGTCTTCACCGCCTTCACCATCGGCATGGCCATCAACCCGCTCAAGCGCGCGCCGAAGAAGCACTGGGGCTGCCTCGCGGGGCTGGTCTTCGTGTACGGCTCGATGGCGGTCTCCATCTACTTCGGCCGCTTCGACCTCTGGTTCTTCGGCTGGCTGTTGCCGATGTGGTTCGCCGACATGCTCGGCACGTACCTCTTCTACGTGCAGCACAACTTCCCCGACGCGCACATCGCGAGCCGCGAACACTGGACGTTCTCGAAGGCCGCGACCGAATCGTCGAGCTACCTGGTGATGGGCCCGGTGATGAACTTCTTCACCGCGAACATCGGCTTCCACCACGTGCATCACCTGAACGCGGCGATCCCCTACTACCGCCTGCCGGAGGCGATGGCCGCGATCCCCGAACTCCAGCACCCGGGCCGCAGCACGCTCAAGCCGTCTGACGTCGCCGCCGCCTTCAAGCTGAAGATCTGGGACCCCGAGGCCGACAAGATGGTCCCCTTCCCGTCAGCATGACGATGCCCGCCCGTCTCCACGCCGCGTGAGTGATTGGAAAGCAGCGCAGGGGTGGAACCCGGTCTTCGAGAAGGCGTTCAAGCCCTACGCCGAAAAAGGCCTCGCGCCCGTGCGCGTGACGCTGGTGTACCGCAAGCAGCTCAAGGTGCTGTCCGACCGGGGGGAGATCTGGGCGCGCACCGGCGGGCGCATGATGCACGAGATGCACGACGCCGCCGACCTGCCCGCGGTCGGTGACTGGGTCGCCGCGCGCGTGCCGGAAAATGGCGAGGCGCTGGTGCACGCGGTGCTCCCGAGAAAGAGCGCCTTCATCCGCAAGGTCGCCGGCGAGAACTCGGAACCCCAGGTGCTCGGCGCGAACCTCGATTCGGTGCTGGTGGTGATGGGCTTCGACCGCGACTTCAACGTGCGCCGCCTCGAGCGCTTCATGACGCTCGCGTGGGAAAGCCAGGCGCAGCCGGTGGTCATCCTGAACAAGAAGGACCTCGCGTACGACCTCGAGG
>JBEHYH010000333.1:0-7400 GCA_048498275.1 Myxococcota bacterium
TGATCCGCCAGTTGCAGAACCGCCGCCAGTTGCAGAACCGCCGCCGGTTGCAGAACCGCCGCCGGTTGCAGAACCGCCGCCGGTTGCTGAGCCGCCGCCGGTTGCTGAGCCACCGCCAGTCGCCGAACCGCCTCCGTTCGCCGAGCTGCACACGCCGGTCACGCAGGTCGCTCCAAGACTGCACGTCTGGCACACTGCACCGCCGGAGCCGCATGACGCCGCCAACGCGCCGCTCAAACACTCACCATCAAGCGCACAACAACCGGGACAGTTCGACGCCGAGCACTCGTCCTTCACCGGCGTGCACGCAACGGCTGCGAGCAGCACCAACATCCACTTCATTCGCATTCGGCTGACTCTACTTCTGTCCCGACGGAGCGCCTTCGTTGCGTGGATCAGACGCGGCGGTTTTCAAACCAGTGAGCGGGTCGACCATCACCGCTTCGGCGTCGCCCCAACCGGGAATGCGCTTGAACGTGTGACCCATCGCTTCGAGGGCCGAGCGCGTTGATGGATCAAGCCCATCGGGATCAACCCAGACTTCGTCGGGCATCCACTGATGATGAATGCGCCCGCGATTCACGGCGCGCGATACATCGAGCTCGCCGTCGACGACGTTGCTGATCACCTGCATCACCGTCGTGGGAATCGTCGAACCTCCGGGCGAACCGACGGCGAGCAGCACATCGCGCGGCCGATCTTTCTGAAACACGAGCGTTGGAGTCATCGACGAAACCGGAATCTTCCCCGGCGCGATCGCGTTCGCTTCGCCCATCACCAGCCCGAACACATTCGGAGTCCCCGGCTGCGACGCGAAGTCATCCATCTCGTCGTTGAGCAGCACGCCGGTGCCCTTTGCGACGACGCAGCTCCCGAAATAGAAGTTGATGGTGGTCGTGAGCGCGACCGCGTTGCCGTCTTTGTCGACGACCGAAATGTGCGTGGTGTTCTTCTGGCCGGGTACTTCAGGCTTCTTCAATTCGTCAGGCATCAACGTCGCCGATTTCGTCGCCTTCTTCGGGTCGATGCTCGCGGCGAGCTGCTTCAAATATTCAGCGCTCGTGAGCTTCGCGACGGGCACTTCGACGAACGCCGGGTCACCGGTGTACTTCGCGCGATCGACATACGCGCGGCGCAGCGCTTCGATGAACGTGTGCGTCGCTTCGACTTCGCGCGATGCAGGGCCTTTCACTCCGCGCGCTTCGACGATGCCGAACGTCTCGAGCATCGCGAGCCCGCCCGCGCTCGGAGCCGGCATCGTCACCAACCGATACCCGCGATACGTGCCTTCCAACGGCGCGCGCCATTTCGTTTTGTAGTTCTTCAAGTCGTCGAGCGAGAGCAAGCCGCCTTGCGACTGCACGGTGTCGACGAGCGCCTTGGCAATCGCTCCTGAATAGAACGCGTCGGCGCCCTTCGCGGAGATCGCGGTCAACGTCTTCGCGAGGTCAGGCTGCTTCAAGACGCTGCCGACTTTGGGAACCGCGCCGGCGTTGAGAAAAGTCTTCGACGCATCGGCGTCTTTCACCAGACACGCCTGCCGCTTCATCGCGAGGTCGACGTACTTCGGCGTGATGATGAACCCATCGCGTGCCGCACGAATCGCAGGCGCGAGCACCTTCGCGCGCGGGAGCTTCCCGTATTTCGCGTGCAGCTCGAGGTAGCCCTTCACCGCGCCGGGGACGGCGATCGACAACGCTCCGTCCGTCGCCTTCTCGGGCACGAACTTGCCGTCGACGATGTACATGTCGCGCGTGGCCTTCGCCGGAGCGACCTCGCGGAAGTCGAACGCGACGTCCTCTCCATTGAAGTGCACGACCGCGAAACCGCCGCCGCCGAGGCCTGAATGGTACGGCCCGACGACCGCCATCGTGAACGCCGTGGCGACGACTGCATCGACCGCGTTCCCGCCGGCATCAAGCATCTCCTGACCGGCTTCACTGCCGAGGTGATGCGCCGCCGCGACCGCGCCTCCGGTGTACGGCCGCGCCGCGAAAGAGAGCGATGAAACCAACGCGATGAGAACGATGAGCTGGCGGGTCACCGTGCGAATCTAACGGCCGCTCGCGTGATGTTCAGGATTTCGAGGTCACTCGTCGATTGTGGATCGAGTCCAGCCGCGCCCCAGCGCAGTTCTCTGAGCCATCGACCCGACAGTCAAATTTTGGAGTTCGTTCAACGACGGGTCGCGCTCAAGCAGGTGCGGCAAGCCAACGACGTTCGGAATGTCGTTCTCCGCGTGCTCGTCGCCGCACAAGAAACTCCCAGTCGCCGTCGTCGTGGTGGACGACCAGCAAGATCGGATGCGTGGCGGCGAACACGTGTCTGCAGACGAGCACACCGAGCTCTTCGTTGCGATTCCAGTGCCGAAAACTCCAATCACTTCACGTCGAGGAGCGCGATCTTCCCACACCTCTTCATGACCTTGCGCGATGAGGAAGCGCCAACCCGGAGGCAGCGCGAGATAGGGCAACACCTGCAGGCACCACTCGTGCAGATGCTCGATGTGAAGAGGCACGAAGAAGTCAGGCGCATCGCTGAACGCTTCTCCGCCCCAGATGTACCAACCTGATGTGTCGCCGACGGCCGGGTGACGGAGCCCATTGAGCGGCATCGCTCCATCACGAACGTTCTTCGAGATGCCGACCTTCAGCTCGAAAGCCGCAGGCGTGAACGGCACTCGCCAGCGCTCGCACATCGCATGTTGCATCGCGTGTAGTTCGTCGCGCTTCACGACGACGCTCTTAACCTGGAGCCGTCTGGGTTGACGGCCTCGGCATCTTTGCGTGTGGGGTAGTACTGCTTTTTCGTTTCCAACTCGTAGAAGAGAAGGCCGTGAATGCCCTGTGCTTGCGACTTCGCGACAGGGCGATTCCAGATGTTGTTGAACGCCGCATCGAGAGCCTGCGCGTTACCTCTCGCGTAGACCTCGTCGATAAACGCGATGTCAGTGCCCGCGGGAAAAACCAACGCGAACTCTTCTTCGCTCGCCGCAAAGATGTCGAACACGCAGTTCTCTGCGGCATCGATGATCTGAATGTTCTTCATGGGTATCAGTCGTGGCTTGGTTCGTTGGCGAGTTGAACGAACGCGGGTGATCGAATCGCGGAGAGCTGCATGGTTAGAGCTCAATCGACCCTGTGAGCCACGTGCGAATCCAGGGGTGTTCGGCGATCGCGGGTGACGACCGAATAAGAAGCCCCTCGAACTCGTTCATCACGTGCCCAAGCATCGTCGCGAGCGCGCTCGACACCACGAGCTCGTGTTTGACCGGCGGCTGGTGTTCGGGCGGCCCCAAACACTTCGCGATGCACATCGCTCCGCCGGGCGTGAACGAGAGGAAACGCTCCGTTCCCTGCTCGTAGAAATCCAACGAGAAGCGTTCACTGTTCGCGAGCTTCTTCATCGCGTTGGGCACCTGCTCGACGAACACCAGGAAGTCGAAGCTGAGATCCACCCACCACTTTTCGCCGAAGCCCGACACTTCGAACTTCGCCGCTTCTTGTTCCTGCATCGCGGAACACACGTCCCACAAGATCGTTCGCACGTCCTCGAGCTCCGGGTCATACGTTCGCTGTTCGACGCTGAACGGCTTCAGCGCGGTGAACGAGAACGAGAGTGACGGGTAGATCGACATGCGCTCCCCGACGTTTCAGATCTCGTGATCAGACAGCGTTGCACCAACACTGAAACGGCCGCGATCAAGTCAGGCGCGACAACGGTGCCGCAGTCTGGCCTCGCCGACACTCGTAACCGCTTGAAACAAAATCGTTTCAATCTTGGCGCGCCCGGTGCATTGACAGGCCGCGTCATGAACTCTGGACCGCTCCCATCGCTTCGCAACGACACGCCGACGCAGGTCACTGCGCTGACGTTCTTGAAGCCGGCGTTCCACATCTCGATCGCGCCGAACACGGGTGAGCTCGAGGTGAAGGTCGAAGCTGCCGCTCCGCGCGGTGACGTTCGCGCCGCGACGTTGACGCACGCGTAGGCCCTTGAGAAAGGGCTGTTCATGACGAGTCACACGTTGGCCGCGGTGGTGCTCTGCGCAGGCAAAGGCACGCGCATGAAGTCAGACCGCGCGAAGGTGTTGCACCCGATTCTCGGCCGGCCGCTCGCCTGGTACCCGATCAGCACCGCGTACGAAGTCGGAGCCTCGACCGTCGTCGCCGTCGTCGGCCATCAGGGCGACGAAGTGAAGGCGACGTTGAGCGCGCAGCTTCAGGGCTTTCCGCTCCAGTTCGCGACGCAGGCGCAGCAGCGCGGCACCGGAGACGCCGTCGCTGCGGCCCGCGGTGCGCTCACCGGTTTCTCCGGCGCCGTCCTCATTCTCTATGGCGATGTGCCGCTGTTGACCGCCGACACGATTCGCCGCCTCACCGCCGCGTTCAACCCGGCGAAGGGCCCGCTGGCGATGATCTCGTGCCGCCTTGAAGACCCCACCGGCTACGGCCGTGTGTTGCGCGATGCGAGCGGCAAGGTCACCGGCATCGTCGAGCAGAAGGACGCGACCGACGCGCAGCGGAAGATTTCTGAAGTGAACGCGGGAATCTACGTGGTCGACTCGAAGTTCCTGTGGGGCGCGCTGGAGAAGCTGACGCCGCAGAACGCCCAGGGAGAGCTCTATTTGACCGACATCGTGAGCCAGGCGGCGGCGGTCGGCGAGGTTGCGGTGGTGGACGCTCCCGCCGAAGAGACCGCGGGCGTGAACGATCGCGTCGAGCTCTCGCAGCGCGCTGAGGTGATTCGCGCGCGCATCAACACCCGGCACATGAAGCTGGGCGTGACGCTGCAGCACCCGGCGTCGACCTTCATCGATGCCGGGGTGGAGATCGGGCCCGAGACGACCATCGCTCCGAACGTCTCGATTCAGGGCGAATGCGAAATCGGCGCGAACGTCTTCATCGGCCAGGGTTCGGTGCTGGTGCACACCACGGTCGGTGATGGCGCTGAAGTGAAGTCGTACTCCGTGCTCGAAGAAGCGGTCGTCGGCCCGAAGTGTCATGTCGGCCCGTTCGCGCGTCTTCGTCCCGGGAGCGTTTTGGAAGAAGGCGTGCACGTCGGCAACTTCGTCGAGACCAAGAAGTCTCGGCTGCGCAAAGGCGTCAAGGCCGGCCACCTCGCGTACCTCGGTGACGCCGACATCGGCGCGGGCAGCAACATCGGTGCGGGCACCATCACCTGCAACTACGACGGCGTCGCCAAGCACGAGACGATTCTCGGCGCGGGCGTGTTCGTCGGCAGCGACACGCAGTTGGTCGCTCCGGTGAAGGTCGGTGACGGCGCGTTCATCGCGGCGGGTTCGACGATTACTGAAGATGTACCGGCGGGAGCGCTCGCGCTCTCACGCACGCCCCAGCAGACGAAAGAAGGCTGGGCGGAGCGCCGGAAGAAGGTTCTCGAAGGTCTGAAGAAGGGCTGAAACATGTGCGGAATCGTTGGCTACGCCGGAACGCAGGACGCAGCGCCCATTCTCGTCGCGGGTCTCAAGCGGCTCGAGTACCGCGGGTATGACTCCGCGGGCGTGGCGATCATCAACAACGGAGCGCTCACCGTCGTGCGCGCCACCGGCAAGCTGAAGAACCTCGAGGGCAAGGTCGCCACCGAGATGCCGCACGGCCACGTCGGCATCGGTCACACGCGCTGGGCGACGCACGGCCGTCCCTCCGACAACAACGCGCACCCGCACACCTTCGAAGGCGTGTCGGTGGTGCACAACGGCATCATCGAGAATCATCTCGCGCTGAAGGCGGCGCTCAAGGCGAAGGGTCACGTGTTCTCGTCGGAGACCGACTCCGAGGTGTTCGCGCATCTCATTCGTGAAGCGCAGCGCAGCGGCAAGAACCTGCTCGACGCGGTGAAGGCGTCGATCGCTCAGGTGAAGGGCACGTACGCGCTCGTCGCGATTACCGAAGCGGAGCCCGGCGTCATCGTGTGCACCCGCGAAGCGCAGCCGATGGTGCTGGGCTACGCGGAAGGCGCGAACTTCGTCGCGTCTGACGTGCCCGCGCTGCTCGAGCACACGCGCGACGTGGTGTTCATGGAAGACGGCGACGTCGCGGTCGTGAAGGCCGACGGCATCACGCTGTTCGATCGCTCCGGCGCGCCGACGAAGCGCAAGATCACCCGCGTCGACTGGACTCCCGGCATGGCCGAGAAGGGTGGCCACAAGCACTTCATGCACAAGGAGATCTGCGAGCAGCCGCGCGCGGTCGCCGACACGCTGCGTGGCCGCGTGCTGCGCGAAGAGGGTTCGGTGCACTTCGATGGCTGGCCCTTCAGTGACGCCGACGTGAAGGCGCTCGACCGCGTGTGGATTCTCGCGTGCGGCACCTCGTGGCACTCCGGTCTCGCCGGCAAGTGGATGATCGAGTCGCTCGCGAAGATCCCCGTCGAGGTCGAGCTGGCGAGCGAGTTCCGCTACCGCGACCCGCTCGTGTCGAAGAATCAGCTGGCCGTCGCGATCTCGCAGTCGGGTGAGACGCTCGACACGCTGGCGGCGCTGCGTGAAGCGAAGAGCCGCGGCGCGACCACGATGACGTTGTGCAACGTGGTCGGCTCCGCGATGACGCGCGAGGCTGACTTCACGGTGCTCACCAACGCGGGCCCTGAAATCGGCGTGGCGTCGACCAAGGCGTTCACCACGCAGCTCGTCGGTCTGTACCTGCTGGCGATCAAGTTGGGTCGTCTGCGCGGCACGTTGACGAAGGAAGAAGCGCAGAAGCACCTCACGCTGCTCTCCGAAGTGCCCAAGGAGATCGAAACGGTGCTGCACACCGAAGCGAAGGTGAAGGAGATCGCGCGCAAGTACATGAACGCGCAGGACTTCCTCTTCCTCGGGCGCGGGCCGATGCACCCGGTGGCGCTCGAAGGCGCGCTGAAGCTCAAAGAGATCTCGTACATCCACGCCGAGGGTTACGCGGGCGGCGAGATGAAGCACGGGCCCATCGCGCTCATCGACGAGAAGATGCCGGTGGTGGTGGTGGCTCCGCGTGAGCCGCACATCCACTACGAGAAGATCATCGGCAACATCGAAGAGGTTCGGGCGCGCGGCGGTCAGGTGATCGCGCTGGTGGAGCAGGGTGATGAACACGCGCGTTCGCTCGCCAACGACTCCATCGAATTGCCGAAGACCAGCGCGCTCATCGCGCCGTTGATCGCGACCATTCCGTTGCAGCTCCTGAGCTACCACGTGGCCGATCTGCGCGGCACCGACGTCGACCAGCCGCGGAACCTGGCCAAGAGCGTGACCGTCGAGTGATTTTCGTGGCGCTCCGGGGAGAGACTTCATATTTAGACATTGTCTAAGTCTCTTCTCGGGAGCCGTTCATGAAAGCCGTTGCGGTGTTGACCTTGTGGTCGTCGTTGGCGCTCGCCGCCGACCCGACGCTCGACAAGGC
>JBEHYH010000334.1:0-7398 GCA_048498275.1 Myxococcota bacterium
ACGATGTCTCCCGCGAAGCTGCGGTTCGGGAGCGACATCAGCGACGTCGGCAGCGCGGTGCATCTGCTGCGCTCCATCCCCGTGAAGGAAGGGCAGAAGCTGCGCATCGACGTGTACGGCATCCGCCGCGTGTGGCGCGTGTGGGGCTCGGTGAAGCGTGAACACGTCTCGCTGCCGCTGGGCGAGTTCGAGACGTGGCACCTCTCGGGTGAGGCCGCTCCGCTGACGCTGCAGAACGCGCGACGCGAAGTGCACGTGTGGGTGAGTGACGACGCCAAGCGCCTGCCGCTCGCCGCGCTCGGCGTCATGGAGTTCGGCGCGGTGCGCGCGACGCTGAAGGGCTACTCGCGGCCCGGTGAGAGCAACGCGCGCGCCGAGAACAAGGCCAACATCAAGTGGTGACGGGCTCGTCTTTGATGAACGCGGCGATCAACGCGACGACGATCGCCGCGAGCCACAGGTAGAAGCCCGCTGAGAAATGCTGCAGCGGGTACAGCGCGCCCGATTCGTCTTTCATCACGCCGCTCGAGAACAACTGCACGCTCGAAATCGCGAGCAGCAGACTCAGCGCGAGCAACACGATCGACGTGATCTTCCTCCGCAGCAGCACCGCGACGCAGCCGAACGCGAAGAATGGGTTCGCCAGCCAGCCGACGACGCCGGCGAACACGTCGAACCAGCCCATCAACAACAGGCTCAGGCCCGACATCGAATCGCTCGTGCCGGCAACATCGTAGGCGATGGCTGGAAGAAACAGACTCACCGCGAACGACGCCACGGCGGCGAGCAGAACCTGCAGGCGCGGTTTCACCGACGCGACGACTTCTCGCGCATCTTGCCCGCGGCCTGCGACAACCGGCGACGGAGCTGCGCGACCACCACCATCAGGTACTCGATGCGGTTGAGCACGCGGAAGTCTTCGGCCGCGTCGAGCAGCCCGATGGGCGTCACCTTGTCGGCGCGCAGGGTGTCGAGGATGTCGGTGAAGTGCGCTTCGACCTCGGAGATCGCGTCGAGCCCCTCGCGCAGATCGTCTTCGATGAAGTCGAGCACCACCGCCGCATCTTCACGCTTCGGGAGCAGGGCCTCGAGGCGATCGACCGATTCACGGATCGCGTCGACCGGTTTACCGAGATGAAGAGCGGAGGCGGTGTGGAGCGCTGACATGCACATCACGCTACAGGCGTGATCCAGACCGTCAATTTTCTGAGCTGGTCGCTTCGCTTTGATGAAGCCGGGCGCTTTCGCTCTGGCTTCATCGGGTTGACGCAACCGCGCGCCAACCGCTCCGCTCGAGTTTAAGGGTCGCTTCGCTTTGATGAAGCCGGCGCTTTCGCTCTGGCTTCATCGGGTTGACGCAACCGCGCGCCAACCGCTCCGCTCAGATCAAGCCGCGCGCGCGGCGAATCTGGTCGACGACCTTCTGGTACTCGACCTCGAACGCGCCGGTGCCTTCCTGCAGGTGCTTCAGCCGGCCGCGCGCTTCGCGATCGATCTCGTCTTCGATGTCGAGGTGCTTCTTCATGATCTGAAGAATCTTGGGGCGCATCGTGGAGTCGTCGGAGAACACTTCCTCCACGCTGCGCGAGACGAGCAGGAACTCGAGCATCTGGTTGATGACGAACTCGATGCCGTCTTCGCCGAGCTGGAAGCCGCGCACGTCGGCCATCTCGCGCTTCACCTGCGAGAACTTCGCGCCGTCGTAGCCGCGGCGCTCGAGCGCTTCACGGGTCGCCTGGTTCACGCGCTCCTCGTTGGCGAGGTATTCACGCATGATCGCCGAGAGATCCATCTCCGCGTCGGACACGCGAATCGGTTCGACCTCGATGTCTTTGTCCGCCGTCAGGCGCTGAACGATCTCACGAGCGAGGATGGGAACGAGCTTGGGGTACAGCCGCATGGGTCGTCGCCTCTCTAAACGTTTCGAAAAAGTACTGCTTCAGGGCGGGAGATGTATTTCACCGCTGCTGTGCACGGCAATGAAAAAGGCTGAGTTGTTTTGGGTGCTTCGCTTGTCGAAACGAGGCGACAGCGGCTCAAGTTCCTGCATCTTCGAGCGAGGCGGCGCGCACTTCGTCATCGGCGTCGTCTTCATCGACGACCGGCGCGTGCAGAAATGCGTGCAGCTTCGCGGCCACCGCCGGGCCGATCGACTCGACCGCCGCGATGTCTTCGACGCTCGCTTCCTTCAATCTCTTGAGCGAACCGAAGTGCGTGAGCAGCGCGCGACGGCGCGTCTCGCCGACACCCGGCACCGAATCGAGCTGCGATTGGAGGCCGCGCTTGCGGCTCAACTTGCGCTGGAAGGTGATCGCGAAGCGGTGCGCCTCGTCGCGCAGCCGCGTGAGCGCGAACAACTCCGGGGACGTCTGCGGCAGCACGATGGGGTCTTTGCGATCCACGAGGAACACGCGCTCCGGGCTGCGCTTCACTTCTTCATCGGGCAACGCGACGTCGAGATCGCGGCTCTTGGCGAGCGCCACCAGGTCGACGCCTTCGACGCCCATGTCTTTCATCGCCGCGTGCGCGGCCGCGAGCTGCCCCTTGCCGCCGTCGATCACGATGAGGTCGGGCAGATCGCCGTCGGCGAGCCCACGGCGGAACCGCCGCGTGAGGATCTCGTGCATCGACGCGAAGTCGTCGTTCTGGGTGACGGTCTTCAAACGGTACCGCCGGTAGTTCGAGGTGTCGGCCTCGGTGTCGAGGCTCGCCACCTGCGACGCGACGATCGACGTGCCCTGCGAGTGCGAGATGTCGAAGCACTCCATGCGCCGCGGCAGCTTCGAGAGGTGCAGGCGCTCCTTGAGCCGCTCCAGCACCTCTTCGATCTCTTCCTTCGTTCGCGTGCGTTCCGAGAATGAACGTTCAGCGTTGCGGCGCGCGAGCGCGAGCAGCTCGACCTTGTCGCCGCGCTGGGGAACGAACACGCGAATCTTCTCGCCCTGCTTTTCAGACAGCAGCTCGGACACCGCGAGCGCTTCGTCAGACCCCGCGGGGATCAGCACCTCCCGCGGCACGAAGTTCTCGTCGCCGTAGTACTGGTTCACCAGCGACGCGATGAGCTCGTCGTCAGGCAGCTCGCTGGTGAGATGCACCGGCCGGCCCCCCGAGATGCGGCCGCCGCGCACATACAGAATGTAGACGCAGACCTTGTCGGCCTCGCGGAAGAGCCCGAACACGTCTTGATCGATGGAGTCCGTCGTCGCGATCGTCTGACGCTCGAGGCTGCGCTCCAGGGCGATGATCTGATCTCTCAGCCGCGCGGCCTCTTCGAACTCCAGCTTCTTCGCCGAGCTCTTCATGCGGTCGCGCAACTGCTCGAGCAGCGGCCCGCTCCGCCCTTCGAGAAACAGCGTCACCGCTTCGACGTTGCGCCGGTAGTCTTCGACCTTCACGTCGTTCACGCACGGCGCGGGGCAGCGGCCGATTTGAAACAGCAGACACGGGCGCTTGCGGCTCTCGAGCACGTGGTCGGTGCACGTGCGGAGCTGGAAGTACTTGTTCACCACCCGCAACGTCTCGCGAATCGACGACGCCGAAGAATACGGGCCGAAGTAGCGCGCCTTGTCGCGGTGCGGGCGGCGCACCGTTTCGAGCCGCGGGTATTGATGAGACGTGTCGAGCCGCAGGCAGAGGTACTGCTTGTCGTCGCGCAACTGCACGTTGAAGCGCGGGCGGTGCTTCTTGATGAGCTCGTTCTCGAGGAGCAGCGCCTCCTTCTCGGTGCGCACCACGACGGTCTCGAGATCGGCCAGCACCCGGTCGAGCAACTGCACGAACGCGCGCGTGTCGGTGCGCGTGAAGTAGCTGCGCACGCGGTTGCGGAGATTCACCGCCTTGCCGACGTAGATGATGCGGCCCGTGCGGTCCTTCATCAGGTACACACCGGGCTGATTCGGGAGCGAATCGAGCTTGTCTTCGAGCACGCTCATGCGTCACCGCATGGGTCAGTTCGGTACGCAGATCCCATTCGGGTCGCACGTACCGCCAGTGCACGTCGATGTCGCCCCACAGATGGTGAGGGCCTGGAGATTTGCCGACGCGCCGCGCGCGCCGAAGGTGCCGGTGCCTGACCCCGGCGAGCTGCCGCCCGCGCCGCCCGTACCGCCGGTATCGACCGTCGACGACGTGAGGAAGGTGTTGGTCGCCGAGAACGAGTTCAGCGGCACGTTGAGCGACAACACGCCGAACGACGGGCCGCCGACGCCGCCGCCGCCGCCGCCACCCGGGCCGCCGTTGCCACCCTCGCCGCCCTTGCCGCCGACGGAGCTGCTCCAGCGGAACGCGTTGCCACCGAAGCCACCGGAGCCACCCAGACCGCCGGGGCCACCGAAGCCGCCTTCGCCACCGTTGCCGCCGGTCGACCGCTGAAGGCGGTTGTTGAGAATCGTGGGCAACGGCGTGTTGGGCAACGTCGCGGAGATGAGGAGCGCGAAGGAACCACCGCCCGCTCCGCCCGCCGCGCCGCCGGTGCCGCCGCAGCCGCCCGCGCCCGCGCCGCCGCCGGTCGCACCGATTTCCCAGCCCTGACAGCCGCCCGCGGTGAAGCGGAAGACGCCGCCGCCCGCGCCACCACCGCCGCCGCCTTCCGCCGCGACGCCGAGCCCACCGGCCGACGCCGCCACCGGTGACGCGACCCAACGACCGCCCGAGAAGCTGCCGAAGCGCGCGCGCGTGGCCGCACCGACGCCTCCGCTGCCGCCTGAACCATCAGCGCCCGGCCGGCCATCTTGCCCGTCGTGCTGCTGAATGCTGGTCGGCCAACCCGATTCGGTGACGTGGCTGCAGCCGCCGCCGCTGAAGGTGTCGAAGCTCCAGTCGAAGCCGCCGGGGCCGTTGCGGCTCGACGGGCCGGGCGCGGCGTACATCTGCTGCTGACCGGTGTGCGACGTCATGTCGTAGACGGGGCACACCACGTTGCCGCCCTGCGTGCCGTTGGCGACGGTGCATTGCGGGTTGGTGCCCGCCGCGCCGCCGTTGCGCTGATTCGCGGTGGTGCAGGTGCCAGAGCCGAAGAAGTTGCTGCCCTGCCCCGCGGAGCCGTTGAGCGCGTTGCTCGCCTGACGGCCGAAGCCCTGCGTGCCCGTCGAACCACGCGCGCCGGCGCTGCCACGGCCCGCGAGCACGTCGTTGTTCTGGAGCACGAACTTCGAACCGACGTCGCGCAGGTAGACGGCGATCGACTCCGGGCCATTCGCGCCGGGCGCGAGGTTCGCCGTCGCGTCCCACCCGGTGATGATGAAGCCGGAGACGACGGTTTCACGCAGCGCGATGACCGAGCCGAGCGCCTCCGCGTGCACCGCGGCGATGGCGGTGCCGGTCGGCACGGTGCCCTGCCACGTCGTCGCGTACTGGAGCGGATCTCGCCGCAGGAAGTCGGCCGCGTAGCCGCCGAAGATCTGCGCGCCGTCGAAGAGCCGCACGTTCTCGCGATAGAGCCCGCCCGCGACGAGCACGTAGCGTTTGTTCTGCGACTGCTGCGCCGCCACGCCCGCGGCGATGGTCTGGAACGGCGCGGTGCGCGTGCCGTTGCCCCCCGCGCTCGCGGTCGACGACACGAAGATCGCGTCGCCCACCACGCCGTCGATGCCGTCGCAGTTCTCGTCGATGTACGAGGCGCCGCCGGTCGACGACGGCAGCCGGTCAGGCAGATCGTTCGTCAAGTTGCCCTGCACGCGCCGGCATTCGCAGCCGTCGGCGGTCTCGCCGTTCACGTTCACCCACTCGAAGGTGATGCCGCCCGACACCTCCGTGAGACACGGGCCCATCGCGCACGCCGGCATCGCGGGCGCGAGGTTGCAGACGCCCGTGGTGTGCTGGAGCGTCGGCGAGAAGTACTTGGTGCAGTCGTTGTTGCAGAAGCCGCAGTTGGTGACGGCCTCGTAGCGGCCCGTCGACTGATTCAAGAAGCCTTCGTCGATCCGCGCGTCGCAGTTGTTGTCCTGCCCGTCGCAGATCTCGGGGTTGAAGGTGCTGACGTCGCACGAGCTCCAGGCGACGCCGCTGCAGGTCGAGAAGCCACGGCAGGTCATGCCGCCGTTGGAGACCTGACAGCTCCGCGTGGTGCCGGTGGTTTCCGTACGGCACGCGCAGGTGCCCGTCGTGGGAGCGCACTGCTGCGCGCCCGCGAACGCCTGACACGAATAGCCAGACGGGCACCCCGGCGGGTACGCGCTCGCCGCCGAACAATCGCGGCCGCACACCTTCGCGCCGTCGAGCGTCAGACACTTCGCGCCCGGGCCGACGCAGTCGCTGTCGAGCTGACATGGCGCGCACAGCGTGTCGGGCAACTCGAGGCACATGCTGCCGTTCTCGAACGGGAAGTACCCGGGCTCGCACTGCGTGACGCGACAGTTGGGGATGTCGTCGCTGACGTCGCACGTCGTGCTGACCGCGTGCGCGATGACCCGCGAGCAGTCGTTGTTGCACGCACCGCAGTGCTGCAGCGTCGTGTACAGCCCGCGGCCCGGCTTGAAGTCTTCGTCGATCTCCCCATCGCAGTCGTCGTCCTGGTAGTTGCAGACCTCCGGCGCCGGGTCATGCGCGGTGCACACCAGCCCCGCGCTCGCGAAGCACACGTTGGGGCCGGTGCAGGTCACGCCGCCGACGGTGCGCGAACAATCAGACGGCGCGACGTCATCGATCTGCCCGTTGCAGTCATCGTCGGCGCCGTTGCACGTCTCTTCGAGCGCGGGAGGCGCGTCGCACGCGGTGAACCCGCCGTCGGCCTGGCACGTGGTGTTGCCGAGGCAGCGGCCGAAGCCTGAGTCCGCTCCGAGACACGCCTTCTGCAGCCCGAGGTTCTCAGGCACGCAGTCGCACGTGCGCGCCTGGGGAACGCACTGGCCGTTGGTGCACGAGAACAAATCGGGGCAGCCGGTGAACGTGCAGTCGCGGCCGCAGAAGCCCGCGTCGACCTCGTCCTTGAAGCAGGTGTCGGCGCCGCTCGCCCCGCAGTCGAGGTCGCTTCCACACGACTGGCACAGCAACGGCTGCGCGATCGCGCACAGGCCACCGGCGTCAGGCACGTTCTTGCACGCGTACGAACCCGGGCAGCCCGCGTCGGCGCCGTCGCACGCGTCGGTACAGAACGAGCCCGCCGGCCCGCCGATGCAGAACGTGGAGTTGCACTCCGCGCCCGCGTCACACGGCTCACCGAAGCGCTTGCGGCCGTAGTCGTAACCGCCGTCGCGCACTTCGAAGACGATGCACTCCGCGTTCACACACCGCAGCCCGTCGGAGCAATCGCTGTCGAACACGCACGCCTGCGGCTGCGAGAAGAACTTCGTACGGCCACAGCCCGACACGATCATCAGCAGCGCGGCGAGCGCGAGAACGGCGCTCCCGTGGGAACCCTTCCGGAAGGGGTCCCACGGGAGGCAGATCCAGCAGGCCTCC
>JBEHYH010000335.1:0-7391 GCA_048498275.1 Myxococcota bacterium
GCTGCGTGAAGGCCGCCGCGAGGCGCTGCTGCGGGCGGCGCGAGACTTCGGCTTCGGCATCGACGGGGCCGCGCAGGAGGCGACGTTCGAGCGCTTTGCCCGCGGCTTCTTCGCGCCGATGCTGGTTCGCGGGCCCAGCGTCATCGCCCCCGACGGCGTGGTCGAGACCTCGAAGCTGCTGCGCGACAAGCGCGCGCTGGCCACGCTGCGACTCCCGGCGCACCTCGTGTTCCTGCTGCGGCTGCGCTTCGGGTTGTACGCGGTGGTCGCCGCGCTCGGCGCCCGCGCCGACTGGGGAGCGCTCGAAGCCGGGTGGGCGGCTCACCCCACGTTCTGAGAGACGCTCAGCGTTTGACGGGCGGGCGAATCGGAGGCCGCGCTCCACTCGGAGGATTCGGCCGCGCGGGCCGCGGCGCGTTCAGCGGGTTCTCTTTGATCTGCGTCGAGTTCTTGTCGATCGCTTCTTCTTCGAGCGAATCGCTCATCTGAATGCTCTGCGAATGCGCCTGATGTTCACCGGTCGCCTCCGCGGCGGGCGGTGGCGGCTGCTTCGCGAGCAACGGGTTCTTGGTCGGAGGCGGAGTCGCATCATCTTTCCCCGCGACGTGCGGCCGCGGCTGCGCGGGCATCGACGGGCGCGACGCGGGTTTGGGCTGTGACGACGGCGTCGGGCCGGCGGGCACCTGCACCTGCACCTTGTTCGCATCGGCGTTCTTCGCGCGCGCGTCGGCCTTCAACTTCTCTTCGAAGGCGCTCCATTCATCTTTGTATTCCGGCGGGTCGGGGTGGTGATCATCGCGGTGCTTGAGCGACGGCGCCCAGTGCGTCGACACGTTCTCACCGAGGCCGTGAATCATCGGCGGCGGCGGCAGGCCATAGGTGCGCGGGTCGAAGAACTCAGGGAGCAGATCTTCGAAACCGTACGCCTTCGCCTTCGCCATGAACGTCGGCAGCACGCCGGTCGGCGCGTGGTACCCGAGCAGCTTGCCGTTCTCGTCCTTGGTGACGGGGATGTAGAGCCACAGGTCCTGCGTGCGGTATTCGCCCTTCTCGTTGAGCGGCAGCACCTCGGAAATCGCGATCGTCTTGCGGCTACCGTCCTGGAGGCGCTCGCAGCACACGATGAAGTTGATGGCTGAAGCGACCTGCGCGCGGATGGCGACCATCGGCAGCTCGACCGAGCTCATCAGACACAGCGACTCGAGACGGCGGAGCGTGTCGGTGGGCGTATTCGCGTGCACGGTGGCCATCGAACCGCCGTGGCCGGTGTTCATCGCCTGCATCAGGTCGAACGCTTCACCGCCGCGCACTTCACCGACCACGATGCGGTCGGGGCGCAGACGCAGCGCCGACATCAACAGGTGACCCATGGTCACTTCGCCCTTGCCGAACTTGTCGGGCGGGCGCGATTCGAACGGCACCAGGTGCGACTGCTGCAGTTGCAGTTCAGCCGAGTCTTCGATGGTGAGGATGCGCTCCTCGTCGGGGATCAGCTGCGAGAGGATGTTGAGCAGCGTGGTCTTGCCGGAGCCGGTACCTCCCGAGACGACCATGTTCAGCTTCACGCGCACCGCGGCTTCGATGAGCCGCACCATCTTGTCGGTGATGGAGCCGAAGTTGATGAGGCTCTGCGGCCCCAGCTTGTCCTTGAAGAATTTACGAATCGAGATCGTGGTGCCCTTGCGCGCGATGGGCGGGATCACGATGTGAATGCGGCTGCCGTCGGGCAGGCGCGCGTCGAGGCGCGGGCGCTCGTCGTTGAGCATGCGGCCGACGAACTGGGCCATGTTGCGCGCGGCGCCGAGCAGACCTTCTTCGGTGAACGTCGCGTCGGTCTTGGTCAACTGGCCCTTCTTCTCGATCCACACGTCGGTCGGGCCGTTGATCATGATTTCCGAAACGGCCGCATCATCGAGATACGGAAGCACCGGTTTCAGAAATGCGCGGAGTGACTCGTTGTACATCGACATGGCGGCGTGAATGCTACCGTACCTTCCATGGCCACGAAGAAGAGCCGCACGGGAACGAAGAAAAAAACAGCCCGAACGCCCAAACCGCAGCCCAGACCGAAACGCGTGGTGACGCCTGAAATCGTCGAGAGCTCCGCTCCGGTGCTGCCGTTCGAGATCGACCCGCGAAAGGTCGAAGAGTCGCTCCAGAAGTTGAAGGAGCAGGTCGTCACGCTGGCGAAGAAGGGGCGCTACACGAAGGTGCGCTTCAAGTTCCGCGGCAAGCAGTTGTTGCCCGACATTCCGCTCGCCGCCGTGGTCGCCGTCGAAGGCGCGACGTTCTATTGGGCGGGCGCGCTGCGGGCGCTGCTCTTCACCGTCGCCGGCCGCGCGCTGGTCGAGGTCGAGCTGGTGAACGATTCGGAAAAGAAGATCGCCGAAGGCAAGGCGGCGCTGCTGTCGGGCGACCTCGACGAAGCGCTCGCGCACTTCCGCACCGCGTTGGACATGGACCAGCAGAACCCGTCGGTTCACTTGAACCTCGGCATCGCGCTCAAGCTCAAAGGCGACGCAGCCGGTGCGCGCGCCGCGCTGGAGCAGTCGTTGAAACTCGACCCGAAAGGCGCGCACGCCCCAGAAGCGGAGCGCCTCCTCAAGACCCTCACTTCTGCAATCGTGGTGGCTTCATGAAGAAATCGTTGGTGCTGGTGTTGTTGGCAGGTTGTGCGACGGGGCCACGGGCGATTTCGCAGGGCACGAGCCCCGCCGATCGTCTCAAGGCCACCGAAGACATCCTCACGCACGCGGCGAAGCTCAACGCGACCTTCGAGGTCGCATCGCAGGGCGAGAACGCGGGCACCTTCAAGGGCACGATCGCGCTGGTCGAAGAGAACAAGCTCAAGCTGACCGCCGAAGGTTCTTTCAAGGGCGAATACGCCTACGTGGAGTTGGATTCGCGAGACGGCGCCATCACGCGGACATCGACCAAAGGGCCGACCGCGAACACACATCGCGACCTGCCCGCGCCGGCGCTGCGAGAGGCGCTCGCGCTCGGGCTGGTACGCATGGGCTTGATGCACAACCTGGTGACGCTCGCGCGTGATGAGAGCCTCGAGAAGCGTGACGGCGGGTTCGACGCGTGGGTGAAGACCGGCGAGGTGCGTTCAGGAGGCGCGGACAACATCGACGGCGTCGCGTGCACACGCGTCGACTTCAGCGTGCTCGTCGAGGGCAACAACATGGGCGACACCTCGTTGTGCATCGCCGACGCATCGGGGCTTCCCGTTCAGCGCACGTCGACCATCCACTTCCCCTCCGGCGACATGACGCTCACCGAGAAGTTCGTGTGGGCGACTCCGTAGGCCTGGAGACCGCTTCAGCTTGATGGAGTCTGCCGGTGGCGGCGCGCCCGCTCGCATCGGGCGAACACGTTCACATCGAAAACACGCGCGTTCTCAGAAGCAGCGCTCGAAGGCGCGGTCGGTGAATACCGGCGGTGCCGAAGGGGGTCTGCGCATCGGTCATCATCGATGACGATCAGTTCACGTGAACGCTCCCGGAGTGCGCTAAGCGGCGCCGCGTGTCAGCGCGCAAGCCAGCCCTTGGCTTCATCGTCGTGACGTTGTTTCTCGACGTGCTCGGGCTGGGGTTGATCATCCCCATCCTCCCGCGGCTCGTCGAACGCTTCGTCGGCAACGACCCGAGCGAAGGCGCGTTCTACGTCGGCCTGCTGACCTCGACCTACGCGGTGATGCAGTTCTTCTTCTCGCCCATCATGGGCAGCATCTCCGACCGCTACGGGCGCCGCGCGGTGTTGCTGGTAACGCTCTTCGGTCAGGTCTGTGACTACCTGCTGCTGGCCTTCGCGCCGACGCTCTGGTGGTTCTTCCTCGGGCGCGTCATCGCCGGCGTCGGAGGCGCCTCCATCGGCACCGCGGGCGCGTACATCGCCGACGTCTCGCCGCCTGAGAAACGCGCGCAGAACTTCGGCTTCATCGGCATGGCGTTCGGTCTCGGGTTCATCGCCGGCCCGTTGATGTCGTCGGTGCTGGGCACCATCGAATTGCCGCTGCCGTTCGGGCTCCACGTCGAAGCGCTGCGCACGCCGTTTCTCGTCGCGGGCGGCTTCACGTTGCTCAACGCCCTCTGGGGCGTGTTCTTCGTGCCTGAATCACTCGCTCCCGAGAATCGCCGCGAGTTCTCGTGGGCGCGCGCTAACCCCTTCGGCACGCTCAGCTACCTCACGCGCTACCCGGCGGTCACCGGGCTGGCGGTCGTCTGGCTCTTCATCGGCATCGCGCAGCGCGGCCTCGAGAGCACCTGGGTGCTCTTCACCGAGTACCGCTTTCATTGGGACGTGCGCGACACCGGGCTCTCGCTCGCCACCGTCGGCGTCTCCGCGGCCTTCGTGCAGAGCGTGTTGATTCGCCGAATCATGCCGGCGCTGGGTGAACGCAAGACGCTGGTGATGGCGCTGCTCGTCGGCGCGCTCGGCTACGCAGGCTACGGCCTCGTGACCCAGGGGTGGATGCTCTACGTCGTGCTGCTCATCGCGTCGTTCGGCGGGCTCGCGGGCCCGGCGACGCAGGGTCTGCTTTCCAAATCGGTGCCCGCGAATGAACAGGGCATGTTGCAGGGCGGGCTGCTCGCCGTCGGCTCGCTGACGGCCATCATCGGGCCGCCGCTCGCGACCAATCTCTTCGGTTTCTTCATCAGTGAGAAAGCACCCTTCCAGCTCCCGGGAGCCGCGTTCTTCTCCAGCGCAATTCTTGCGCTCATCGCGCTGCTTCTCGCTCGCAGAACCTTCGCGCGGCTCCCTCCCTGACGGCCCGTTGCGAGAGCACGGCAAGTTCCGCTAGAGGCTCTCGCCCATGAGCACCAAAGACGATTTCTGGCTGCGGGATCACGTTCGCAACACGCGTGGCCGCATGTTCGAGAGCGACTTCCTGGAGTTCTTCTCCAAGGTGCACCCGGCGACGCCGTTCGTCTTCTGGATCCCCGTGACCACGTCGATCCTCATCTACGCGCTGCTGCACGGGTGGACCGACGCGATGCACGCGCTGCCGATGCTGCCGATCGGCTTCTTCTCGTGGCAGTTCCTCGAGTACTTCATCCACAAGAACGTGTTCCACACGTTCCCCGGGCCGACGGCGCACGGCTTCCACCACAAGTATGTCGATGACGACACGCGCCTGGTGATGCCGCTGACCGTGAGCCTGGTGCTCGCGTCGCTCATCGCCGGCGGGCTGTATTTGATCGGCGCGCCGATGTTCACCGTGCCGTTCTGGGCCGGCCTCGTCTACGGCTACCTCTGGTACGACTTCCTCCACTGGTCGACGCACCACCGCAAGCCGCTCACCGCGTGGGGCCGCAAGCTGATGGCGCATCACATGGCGCACCACTTCGCCGACCCGCACAAGAACTTCGGCCTCTCTCACATGTGGATGGACAAGCTGCTCGGCACCACCATCAAGCGACCCGACGGCAAGTAAGTGAGCATCGCCGCACCTCCGACGCAGAAGCTGCCCGCGCCTTCGAGCCGCGCGTTGCCCATCGCCATCATCTCGTTGTTCGCCGTCGGGCTCGTCGGCCTCGTGGTGTGGCGCGCGCGCGCGCCCGTCGAGAACACGAAGGTCGAGCTGCCGGTGATGTCGCACGTGCCCGACTTCTCGTTCGTCGATCAGAACGGCGACACCTTCGACGGCAAGACGCTCGAAGGTCAGGTGTGGGTCGCGAACTTCATCTTCACGCGCTGCCCCAACATCTGCCCGCGCTTCACCGCGAAGATGGCGTCGCTGCAGACCAGGAGCGCCGATGCCGAACCCGGCCTCAAGCTCGTCAGCTTCACCGTCGACCCCGCGTACGACACGCCCGAGGTGCTCAAGACCTACGGCGAGAAATACAAAGCCGACTTCTCGAGGTGGACGTTCGCGCGCGGCGAGAAACCCGAGCTGGAGAAGGTGATTCGCGAGGGCATGCTTCAACCGATGGACTGGGGCGACGGGCAGGACCTCAACTCGGTCGTGCACGGGAGCTACTTCGCGCTCATCGACGGGAAACGTCAGGTGCGCGGCGTGTACAAGTTCTCCGAAGCGGGCTCCGTCGACGAAGTGCTGCGCGACGCGAAGCTCCTGCTGCACTGACATTTTCCAGGAGTATTCCAGCGCCGCACATCTGCCTTCACGCGCGCAAAAATCCCGAGAGAAGCGCGATCAAAAGCTGTTAGCCGAGCGGTTAACATTGGTGGCCACTCTCGGGGGAGTGAAGGATGTGCGGTGTCTTCAGTCGCAGCAGACAGGCGTGAGCATGTACGACAGCGGGTCTCGCGCGTGGAAGTGCGCGTGGCGAGCCGTGAGTCGTTGCACGCCAGTTACCTGAGAGATCTCTCCGAAGGCGGGCTCTTCGTTCGCAGCAAGTCGCCGCTGGCGATCGGCTCCGACGTGGTCATTCAGCTCTCGGTCGCGGGCGAAGCCGCGGCGGCGATGCGCGGCACCGTGGTTCGTCACGAGAACGACGACGACGGTCAGCCTCGCGGCTTTGGCGTTCAGTTCTCCACCGTCGACGAAGAAACGAAGGCCGCCATCGAGAAGCTCATCAGCGAAAACGCGCCGGTGAGCGCCACGCCGCCCGTCGACGAAATGCAGCTCGCGGAGCTCCGCGGCACGCTCGAGGCGTACGAGGAGATGCTCGCGCAGCACCGCGAGTCGGAGCACACGCTCTCGCAGCAGCTCGACGTGCTCGCGGTCGAAAAGCAGCAGCTCGAAACGCAGCTCGCCGCCGCGCAGGCCGACGGCGTCACCCGCGAAGGGCTCAAGCAGCAGGTCGACTCCGTCACCTTTCAGCTCAAGCGCACCGAAGCAGAAGCCAAGGTTCACAAAGAATCGGTGAACCGGCTGCAGGGCGAGCTCCGCGCGGCGAAAGACGAGCTCTCGCAACTGCAGGCACAGCTCTCGACCGCCGGTGACGCGCAGACCGAGATCGCGGAGCTGCGCGGCGAGCTCGAAGCGGCTCAACAGGCGCAGGTGCAGGTCGCCGAACTGAGCGCGCAGCTCGAGCTGTCCCAACAGGCGCAGACACAGCAGCAGGCGCAGGTGGAGACGCTGCGCACCGAGCTGGAGTTCGCGCAGTCGCAGGTGTCGGGCGTGCAATCGGCGCTGCAGATGGCGGCGGAGGCCCAGACGCAACTGCAACTGCTCCGCGCTGAACTGGAGCTCGCGCAGAACGCGCAGACGCAGGTCGCCGAGCTGCAGGCCGAACTGAACCTCGCGCGTGAAGCGCAGGCGCAGGTCGCCGAGCTGCAGGCCGAACTGAACACCGCGCGTGAAGCGCAGATTCAGGTCGCCGAGCTCCGCGCCGAGCTCGAAGTCGCCCAGGGCGCGCACGCCGAGGTCGCCGAGCTCCACGCGCGGCTGGAGATCGCGCTGCAGGCGCAGGCCGAGGCCG
>JBEHYH010000336.1:0-7385 GCA_048498275.1 Myxococcota bacterium
GACACCGGGAGCTCGCACACCCAGTCGACCACCTCATCGGCGGCGGCGCGGCACAGGTCGTCGTCGTCGTCTTTCTCGACGTACACGCGCGTGTAGAAGCGGCGCGCGTTCTTCAGCTCGAACTCGCGCGGGAGCGGGCCCTGCGCGTAGCCGGCGGCGAGCAACAGCGGCCCCCACGGTTCGCTCGCGTACCCGTCCTCTTCTTCTTCTTCATCGTCTTCTTCGGCTTCGGCCCCACCATCGAGTTGGACGTCGTTGAGCGTCAGTTCGACCGCGATGATGCGTTCCCGGGTCTTCTGCGACGCGAGCGGCGCGGTGGGCAGATAGAGCTCGTCGTTTTCCTCGCGCAGCTGCCACGAACACGAATGACGAAGGAGCCACGGTTCGACCCAGGGGCAGCGCAACTTCTCGCGGGCGATGAGCGCGAGCGCGACGGTGCTCCGCGAGAGGTCGCCTTCGACGTCGTCGAACCACGCCTGCTCGAGGCGGTGACACGCGAGGTTCTCGAGGCGATGCGGCGCGAGCCTCGCCAGCAGGTTGAACGCTTCAGGCACTTCCTGCGAGTCGTCGTCGGAAGAATTCGCCTTCACCAGCGCTTCGATGAGCGGCTCGCGCGGCACGGGCACGAGCTGCGCCCAGCCGATGGCCTCCGAGTCACCGGTTTCCACCGACGAGATGATCTCGTCGGCGATGTCGTTCTTTCGCGCCGGCGGGAGACGTTCGAAGAGGCGACTCCAATCCGCGTCGTCGGGCGTGAGGTTTCGCTCGGCGAACGCGGTGACGATGGCGCTCTGGAGCTTCGCGCCTCCGTCGGGCGTGGTGAGCGTGAGCACGTCGAGGTCGGTGTCGGTGAAGCGCTCCGCGTGCGCCGGTACGACGTCGAGCAGCGACGGTACGAGCGCCCAGTTCACGTTCCCGGCGGAGTCGAGGACGTTCAGCACGCCTCCCGTGGGCTGGCGCAGCGGGCGCGAGTCGAGCAATTCACCGGCGAAGAAGAGGAACAGCCACTGCGTTTCACCGGCCTGAAGCACCACGCGCTCTCTGCGGTCGTCGGTGAAGAACTTCACGTGACGGTTCGGCTCGTTCGCCACCAGCACGCGTTCGTCGTCGTCTTCCGGGAGCGCGTTGCAGTCGAACGTCTCGCGTCGGGTGCGCGTGATGGGGTGGTCGATGGCGTCGCCGATTTCCACGTACACGCAGCCGATGCGCGGCGCGGGCGTGAACTTGCAGCGGAGCGTCTCGACGAGCTCGCCCCGGTCGCACGACGCGTCGGTCGCGCGCTCGATGACGCGGGCCACGATGCGCGGCGCCACGTTCTCCGCGATGCGCGGGTCTTTCTGGGTGCGGTTGCACGCCGCGAGCAGCAGCAGACTCAGCGCGCTCGCGGTTGACCTCGCCGCCCGCGTGAGGCCGCGGCAGGTTCCGCTCACTTCACGGTCACCGGCACGTCATGCGTGTCGGAGCCGCGCACGATGCGAACCGTCGCCTTGCCCGGCCGCTTCCCTTCGATGAAGAGCGTCGACTGCTTGATGGTGACGTCGTGATCTCCGTCCCACGCGTCGTGCTTCTCGAGCTCGCCCCAGAAGAGCGTCACCGCGTCTCCGTCAGCCAGCACCTGGGCGTCGTCTTTCTCGTCGACGGTGAAGCCCTCGATGGCGCCGACCTTCAACTCGATGGCGCTCGTCTCGTGGAGCACGCCCGCTTTGTACCCGGGCGGCGGGTTCCACGCGCGCTTGTGCCCTTCGGTGACCTCGACGTCGAACACGTCACGCGTGATGACCGTCAGCTTGCCGTCGGCGTCGCGCTTCTCGGGGTCGGCGTAGACCAACCTCCATTCACCGCGCGACACCGCGTGAAAACCTCCACAACCCGACAGCGACGAAGCCACCAGTACAAGGACGAGCGCTCGCATGGCGCGCGACTCTAGCGCGTTGAAGACGGGTGTCAGGGGGTGGCTTGTTCGGCGGGCATCGACTGCTCGGCCTTCGCCTCGTCAGCGGTGCCGCCGACGGCTTCGGCCGACGTCTTCGCCTTCACCGCCTCGTGCACCGGGTAACGGTCCCAATCGAAGGCGCGCGTCGCGTCGCCGACGATGTTCGGAGTCGTCGCGCGCAAACGCCCACGCACCAGCGCGATCTGCTTCTGCACCGCTTCAGGCGTGGGGTGCGTCGGCAGCGCCTTCACCCAGAGCTCGATGGCGCCTTCGGGGTCTCCCGCGGCGGCCTTGATGCGGCCGAGCTCGACCAGCGCGTGGGGCTTCAGCTCCGATTCGGGGAAGCGGTCGAGCAGATCGAGAAACACGCGCTGCGCGTCGGGCTTGCGGCCCTCCATCATCGAGAGCGCCTGCCCACGGAGGAACAGCGCGTCGTCGACATACGGGCTCGTCTCGAACTTGCGCGCGACCTTGTCGGCCTCGAGCTCGCACTGCGAATAGTCCTGCAGCTCGAAGTACAGCCGCGCGACGGTGAACGAGAGCTCGGCCGACTGCGGCGGGTTGCGCGCGAGCGCCTGCTCGTACTCGGCGATGGCGCCGCGGAGGTCGCGGAAGTCGTGCCACAGCAATTCCGCGAGGTGGATGCGGCCCTCGAGCGTTTCAGGCGCCTCGGCGGCGACGGCGGTCAGCTCGCGGTACACCTCGACGGCGCGCTTGGGGTCATTCAACTGGAACGCGTAGAGGTCGGCGGCGCCACGCAACGCGCGCGCGCGGTACAGCGTCGCCTGCGGCGTCGAGTCGCGGTCCAACACGTCGAGCGTCAGTTTGTATTCGGCGAGCGCGGCGTCGTACTTCTGCGCGAACATCGCGTCGCGGGCGCGTTCGAGGTGCGCGGGCGCGTCGTCCTTCTTGCAGGACACGAGGCACAGCGACGCGAGCAGCAACCAACGCACGTTTTGCTCATACACCCGGTTGGGGTGAGGGCCGCAATCACTGAGGCAACAATTGGCGCTGCAGCGCGGTGGCCTCGTTGGTGCGGCCCAGTGCGTTCAGACACCGCACTTCCTGCGTGCGCACCACGCGCATCAACTGCGGTTCATTCTTGAGGCGCGTCACCGGCGCGCGGAGCCACTTGTCGGCGAGGCTCAACACGTACTCGCAGTCACCCGCGTCGGCGGAGAGCACGATGTACGCGACCTGCGCTTCACGCGCGTGCCGCGACGACAGCTTGGCGCCCGCCCAGCGCAGCTTGCGGTCGGCCTTCTTGAGCGAGAACGTCTTCATGTTCGGCGGCACCGGCGCCGGCGCGAGCGCGGGGTTCACCGGAGGCGCGACCTGCGGCGGCAACGGCACGGCGTCGAACTCGTCGCTGTCGTCGGTCTCGAGATCCGCCTCGTCTTCTTCGTCGCGCAGCTTGGCGATGCTTTCCTTCTCGGGCTGCGGCGCCGGCGCCGGTGAGACGCGCGCGGGCTGAACCGGTTGCTGCGCGGGAGCAGGCATGGGCTCCCAGTCGACTTCGGTGAGCTCGCCGTTCGACCACGACAGCGCGCGGCCGGCCTTGATGGTGCGTTCACCCGCCGGCGTGTTGACCGCGACTTCACCTTCGTCGACCGCGACCATCGTGCGGCCCTCTTCAATCTGCACGAGGAAGCGCGTGCCGAGGTCGCGCACCGTCACGTCACCCGCGCGCACCAGCAGCACGCGGTCTTCGCGGTGCGGCACCACCATCGCCAGGCTGCCCCTGGTGATGTCGAGCGTCACTTCCTTCGCCTTGAGCGTCGAGAGCTTCAACTCCGACGAGCCGGTGAGCCCCGCGCGAGAACCATCGGGCAGCTTCATCCACACGCGGCCGCCGGCGCTGGTCGACACCGTCGAACCTTCGCCGAGCTTCGCGGACTTCTCGGTGGTCGAGTTCTTCGCGCTGGCCACCGTCGCTTCGAGCGGCGCCGCGGCTTCGGGGAGCTTCGGTGCGGGCGCCGGCGCGGGAGTCGGGACCTGTTCGGCAACGGGCGCGGGTTGCGGCGCTTCGTCGCGCGTGAACGTGAACGCAGCGCCGATCGCGACCAGCGCCGCGAAGCCGCACGCGAACACCAGGCGCGGCGTCAGCAGGTTCGCCCACCAGTTCCTGAAGCCCTTCGCGGCCGTGGGGTCGAGCGTGCTGCCGAGCGATTCACCGACCCGGCGCGCGAGGTCTTGCGGCATCGGCGGCACTTCAGGGAGCGACGCCAGCAGACTCGTCGCCACCGTCACGTCTTCCAGCGTCGCGCGGCACTCGGCGCATTCTTCGAGGTGCACCTTCACGACCGCGCGCTCGGCGGTGGTGAACTCCTTGCGCGCGTAGCTCCACAGCGCATCGTGAGAGAGGTGATTCATGACGCCTCGCCTTTCAACTTCACCACGGCGGCGGTGAAGTCCACCCGCGCGCGGTTGAGGCGGCTGCGTACGGTGTTCACCGGGCAGTCGACCAATTCAGAAATCTCCTCCGGCTTGAGGCCGAGGAGGTCGTGGTACGTGAAGACGGCGGCCTTCTCTTCGCTCAACGTCGCCAGCGCGCGCTGCACGAGGGCGTGGGCCTGCTTCACCTGCGCGGCGCGTTCAGGGTCGTGCGCTTCGTCGGTCGCGTGTTCAGGCGCCTCGTCGGTGAGCTCCTCTTTCTTTCTGCGTTTCCCACGGAGGTGCATCAGGCCGACGTTGACGCAGACGCGGTGGAGGAACGTGCTGACGCGCGAGTCGCCGCGGTACGTCTTCAGCGCGCGCATGAGCTGGATGTAGGACTCCTGAACGAGGTCTTCGAGGTCGGGGCTCTGACCGACGACGCGGTAGAGAACACGCCAGGCCTGCTCGCGGGTCGACTCGTAAAGACGTGAAAAAGCTGCACTTTCACCGTCTCGCGCGGCGAGCGCGAGCGGGCGCAGCGGGTCTGCCACCAGAGCAAAGTCCTGAGTCATGGGCCCGAAGGTGAAGGCGAGGGCGGTCATCGCACCCGTAGGTTGCTCCGAGCAAGCCCAGACGATCCGTCATCTTTCTCTCTCCATGGGGAGAGGGCTCGCGAAGCGAGCGGTGAGGGCGCTGCCGGCATTGAAGAACGTGCTGTTTTCGACGCGACTCGCGTTTCGCCCAGCGCGCGGCTGGCGCTCGACTTCGAGCGAACTTCATCAAGCTCGGGGGAGGGCGAAGGGGTCTCCAGACCCGACATCGATGCTGACGGATTGATGACAGCAACGATGTCACATGCAGAGACCCCTTCGCCTCCTGACGCTTGAACCAGTTTGCGCGAGTCAGAGGGCTCGCCGGATTCTCGGCACGGCGCTGATTTTCAACGACCGCACCCGTGCAACGCCGCTTTGAAGAACGTGCGTGTGCTCGATGTGAACGTATTCGCCAGCGCGGGCTGTCCGCTCGACCTCGAGCGAACTTCATCCCGCGCGGGGCTCCGCACCCGCCATCGTTGATGACGCGTCAGCCCCAGGAGAGGCGCACGACGCATTTCTCGCCGCTATGAGAAATCAGCGTCGCGCCTGACTTGCCGTCGTCATCGAGCGAACCGCTCCCGTGGAGGATGCCGACGATGAAGTGCATCAACGGCCCCACCGGCCCGACTTCGATTTCCGCGCTCTTCTCTGCACGGCTCAGAATTCGCGCGTTCAGATAGTTCGTCAGCGTCTTCAGATTGCGATCGAGCCGGGAGACTCCACGCGCGGGCCCGACGAGTTTCACGAGGCCGACCATCGCCTTGCCGAGCAACGTGTCGAAATAGCCCTTCGCCGCGCGCACGCCGAGCTCATGTTGTTGTTCCTCGAAACTTCCGCGCGGCACTACCAATGGACCCGCCACGCGCAGCGCTTCGAGCATCACGTTTTCGGAATACGCCGGGAGCAGCCT
Source organism: Myxococcota bacterium (assembly GCA_048498275.1). Lineage (GTDB taxonomy): Bacteria > Myxococcota > Myxococcia > Myxococcales > Myxococcaceae > Archangium_A. The sequence goes on from JBEHYH010000336.1 coordinate 5,816, forward strand.
GCTCACGTTGACCCCGACCTTCGCGAGCGCCGCTTTGTCTGCCGCATTCAGCGTCGGCCCGATGCCGCGAATGAAGAGCCCTTCGACGACATTCTGAAACCAGAGTCGCTCGTTCATCGGCCGCAGTGTTTCACCAAACGAAGAAAGCCGGCCCCGCGAAACGGAGCCGGCCTCGACGTGCGGCAATCTGCGAACGCTCTACCCGCCCATCGCGCGGCGCAACTGCACGCGGGCCTGCGCCTGCTGGTACCGGCTGCGCACCAGATTCAGCTTCGACTGCGTGAGCGCCGACTGCGAATCGAGCAGGTCGGTGGTGGTGCCGCTGCCGGCCTTCACGAGCTCCGACGTCACGCGGTACGCCTCTTCAGCCGACGCGAGCGCGGTCTTCGCCACGTCGATGGCGGAGGTCGCCGCGCGGAGCTGATCCAACCGGCCCGACACCTCGCCGCGCACCTGACGGTCGGCGTCGCTCGTCATCAACCGCGCCGCGTTCGCCTGGTGCACCGCCGAGCGATGCGCGTACCACTGCGAACCCCAGAGCCAGAACGCCCAGCTCGCGTGAATGCCGACGTAATACGAGTCGACCTGCGCGAGCTTCTGACCGTCGATGTGCTGGTACACGCCGACGACATCGACATCGGGCAGCAGCGCCGCGAGCCGCGCGCGCGCCGTCGCGTCAGCCGAGTCGAGCAGACGAATCTGCTGGTGCAGGTCATCGCGCCTGGCGACGGCCTGATTCGTCGCCTCCGCCAGCTCGGGGATCGGCTTCTCCGCCTCGGCCTCGAGCGCGACCGGCTCCGAGAACTGCACGTCGGCGTCGAGCGGCATCGCCATCAGCGTCAGCAACTGCGTGCGCGCCGCTGATTCCTGGACGCTGGCCTGGAGCTCCTGCTGCTGAATGTTCGCGCGCGCCACCTGCACCCGGAGCACGTCGGCGTTGGTCATCGCGCCGGCCTTCACGCGCGCTTTCGAAACCTCCAGTTGCTCGTCGAGCTGATCCTGTGACGCCTTCGCGACCTCGCGCGCCGCCTTCGCTTCGAAGAGCCGCAGGTACGTGGTCTCCACCGCCTCGGTGATCTGCTTGTTCGCCGCTTCGGTGCCGGCCTTGTTGGCGTCGGCGTTGGCGTCGGCGGCCATGTAGTCCTGGCTGGTCTTCACGAGCCCCATCAGCGGCTGCTTGGCCTGCGCGACGAAGGTGTTGGTGTTCTGGTCGCGCACGGTGAGCGACGGCGCGCCCGTGGCGATGCTCACGCTGAACGGCCCGTTGTAGTGGTCGTATTGATCAGCCACCGACAACGCCGGGAGGAACTGCCCGCGAACGGCGCGGGTCTGGTCCTCCGCCGCCGCCTGACGTTCACGCGCGGCCAGTGACTGCGGGCTGTTTTCCAGCGCGCGCTTCACCGCGTCTTCGACGGTCAACGTCTCCGCCGAGGCCGCGAATGACATCAGGAGCGCGGCGGTCGACGCGATGTTGCGGCGACCGGGCGAACTGAAGCGCGAGCGAAGGTTCGTCAAAACGGAGCGACCAAAAAATACGGTTTTCATGACGCCCTCACTTGGTGTGCGTGTC
>JBEHYH010000337.1:0-7381 GCA_048498275.1 Myxococcota bacterium
CCGGCGTGGCGTCGAGCTTGCCGATCAGATCTTCCGCGGGAGGCGCGGTCTTGCCCTCCGTCGACGGGTGATTCGGCGGCATCTGGGCCAGCAGCAGCAGGAGCGTCAGCACACCCGCCGCCTAGCACGGGCTCACTGGAAGAGAATCGGAAGACCTCGCTCGATGGAGCACGCGCAGAGCCCGCGCAGACGCTCGAACAACGGCTCGCCATCTACATCGAAGAAACACTCGGCGAGATTCTTCGGAGACACCCCCAACGCCTGTTGCCAGCCACTCAAGGCAATCGGTGGAAGTTTCACGAACTCGCGTTCGATGGTCTCGAGTTCCACGGCGAGCAGCTTCGCGTCACCGACGGACCACTCACCGTCACAATCAGCGTGCGTCATCAGCGTCGGAAACCGCGCGCCGTTGTCGCCACCTTCCAGCCGCTCGCGCACGCAGCTTCGAAACGTCTCGAAGTCGCCGTAGCTCCCGACCTCGAGGCCTTCCAGCTCCTCGTCGCCATCAAAGATGCACAGATACAGACCCACGGCTCATCTCCTCTGCACGACGAGCTTCTCTGAATGCTCGCGCAGCAATTCGAGAAGATCGCCTTCGAGTTCACACGCCTTCGGGAGGAGCAGCACGAGCACCTTGTTCTCCTTCACCGCCCTGAAGAGCAGCAGCCGCAGTTGATACGTCGCGTGCAGCCGCCGCACCTGCTTGTACAGGACAAAGCCCTCGTCGCCTTCCTTGTCGGCGCGCGCGCCCCGTGGAGTCTGGTGACGCGTCTGCCGGAATTGCATCGTGACCATTGGCTCACACCTCTCCCCGGGAGAATCGCGTAGAAACCTGCCCCGGGCGTGAAGACTGATTCGACTGCAGACGAGATGACGGCCGAAGCGCGCACGATGCTTTCGGACAAAGAGCGCCAGGAGAGCTCGGTGAGTCACCCGCTGCCGCTCGTGAAGCTGAGCGTCACGCCCGGTGACAGCGCCGACTTCGAGCTCGCGGAGACGCTGGGCCAGGGCGGCATGGGTCAGGTGGTGAGCGCCACGCAACGCGCGCTGCTGCGGCCCGTCGCGCTCAAGTTCTCGCGTGATGATGCGGGGCGGCAGGCGTTGCTCCGGGAGGCGATCGCCACCGGCCGGCTCGAGCACCCGAACATCGTGCCGGTGCATCTGCTCGCGAGCACCGACGAGGGCGTGCCGTTCTTCGCGATGAAGCGCGTCGAAGGCACACCGTGGAGCGCGGCCATCGCCACGCGCCCGCTCGTCGACAACCTCGAGACGCTGAGCCGCGTGTGTGACGCCGTCGCGTTCGCGCACGACCGGCAGATCATCCACCGCGACCTGAAGCCGTCGAACGTGATGCTCGGGCGCTTCGGCGAGGTCTACGTCGTCGACTGGGCGCTCGCGGTCTCGCTGCGGCCAGACGCGGTGCTGCCGTTGCCTTCTGAAGGCGGCCTCGCCGGCACGCCCGCGTACATGGCGCCGGAGATGGTGCTCGACCCCGTCGCGGTCGACGCGCGCACCGACATCTATCTGCTGGGCGCGGTGCTCCACGAGCTCCTCACCGGCCGGGCTCCGCATCGCGCGCCGACGCCCGAAGAAGCCATCAACTCCGCCGCCCGCGGTGAGGCGCCGATGTTCGAGGGTTCGGTGCCCGAGGAGCTCGCCAGCATCTGCCGCCGCGCGATGTCGAAGTTCCCGCCCGCGCGGTTCGTAAGCGTCATCGAATTCAAGGCCGCGCTCACCGGCTACCTGCGGCATCAAGAAGCGAGCGCGCTGTACCAGACGGCGTCGAAGCAACTGCTGGAGCTCGAGGAGAAGTTGAAGCGCGGCGAGGGCGCTGAAGCCGTGCACGCGCTGTTCTCGGAATGCCGCTTCGGCTTCGAACAGGTGCGGCGCCTGTGGCCGGAGTTCGCCGGCGCGCGTGAACGCCTGCGGCAGACGCTGGTGTCGATGGCGCGCTCCGAACTGCGCCGTGGAGCGCTCGACGCCGCGCGGCTGCTCGTCTCTCAGCTCGAAGCGTCGCCCCCCGCGGAGCTGCTCACCGAGCTCGAGCTCGCCGAAGCCGCGGAGCGCGCGAAGGACCAACGCCTCAGCGCGCTCGAACGCGCCGCCAAAGACAACGCAGTCGACGCCGCGAGCCACGAGAAGTCGGGCTATTCGCGCGCGTTCGGCATCAGCCTCATCGTCGTCGCGTGCCTGATGCAGGCCGCGAACCTGCGCTGGCCCGGCTTCTTCAAGACGTGGATGGGCGTGCCCTTCGCGCTGCTGCTGCTGACGAACACGTTGATCTACGGCGTGGTGCTGCGCCGCGCGCCCGACCTCAACCGCCGCGCGCTCGCCGTCTACAACGCGCTGCTCGGCAATGACGTCGCCGGCCTCTCGATGTGGGTCGTCGCGTCGCTCGACGGCCTCTCGATTCTGACCGCGACGCGCTGTTACCTGCTGGTCAACGCCGTCTCGTGGGGCGTGCCCGCGCTGCTCGAAGAGCGCCGCGCGTTGATCATCGCCATCGCGTTCCTGCTCGCCATCGCCGCGTCGTACGCCGCCCCGGGGTGGATCATGCTGCTCGGCGGGCTGTTCGGCGGCCTCGGCCTGCTCGTGGTCTCGCACCTGCTGGCGCGCGTACAACGCCGCCCGTAGCGCTCCCGGCGGCGACGGTTCGCGCGTAGCGGGTCGCGCCGTCACGCGTTACACGGGCTCCAGATGCTCGCCAGCTACCTGTTCCGCGCCAGTCTCACGACCGCCCGCGCTTTTTCGCAGCCCCGCGCAGGTCTGCTCGACACCGTCGAATTGCCGTTCTCCGCGTGGCCTGACGACCTCGATTGGAATGGGCACGTGAACAACGGGCGCGTGCTCACGCTGATGGATCAAGGGCGGCTCGATCACCTGATCCGCACCGGGCTGCTGGGCGTGATGCTCAAGGCGCGCGGGCGGCCCATCGTCGCGAAGGCGGAGATCTCGTTTCGCCGGGAGATCTTCGCGTTCAAGCGCTCGACGCTGACCACGCGCCTCGACTCGTGGGACGAGCGGCGCACCTACTTCGTGCATCAGATTCTGCGCGGCGGGGAGCTGTGCGCCGAAGCGCGGCTCGCCATCGCCGTTCGCTCGGGCGGGAAGACCATCTCCGTCGAAGAAGTGCTGCGGCGTGCGGGCGCCGAGGTGACGCCCGAATTCCTCGCCGCCAAGCTCACTCCTTCGTGACGTAGAGCTCGTTCTCGGCCTGCGGCGCGAGCGACCAGTTGGGCTCGGGTTGCAGCAACAGCAGCTTCGTTCCATTCGGGCCGTGGCCCGCGCCGGTGATGAACAGTTTGCGATCGCGGAGGTCGCCGTCGATGACCAGCACGTCGTGTTCGATTTTCCAGCGGCCCTGATCCTTCTCCGTTCCAAACTTCATCGCGCCCACGACGCCCGAGCCGCCGGAGAACTGGTACGTGAACGTGCCGTCGTCGTCGAACGTGTATTCGATGGCCCGCGCGACGGCGGTCATCGAGGTGCCGCCGGTCATCGTGTTCACCCATTGCAGCGTGTTGGTGTCGCCCATCGTGAAGTGGCCCACGACTTCTTCGTCGTCGATGAGCGGAACGCCGGCCGGGCTCCCGTTGATGTTCTTGAACAGCTCTTCGATGGGCGCGTGTGACTTGCCCCACGAATACTGGATGATCATCGCCGAGCCGATGCTGGTGTCGGCGATGTCCTGCGTGACGATCAACGGCACGAACTCGTCATCGGCTTCGATCAGATAGATGGAGATGTACCGGCCGGCGTCGCTCACGTTGCTCCACACGCGGGTGCGCATGAAATGGGCGCGTGCGCCGTTCTGCGTGAAGCGGCGCTGCGGCAACGGCGGGCCGAACTTCGCGTACTCGGGCTTGCTGGTGACCGCGTCGCGCCACAGCCGCTCGAGGATCGCCTGCGGGTCGCCACGTGGAATGGGGGCGAGCCGCGAGACCTTGAGCGTGCGCGTCTGCGTGTCTTCGCGAACCACGTGCTCCCAGACGCCGTTGCCCTGGTCGGTGAACCCCGCGGGCAGCTTCATCGAGAACCCCTGACCTCCAGCGCCGCGTGGAGCCGTGCTCCCGGGTTTTGCGTCATCACCCAGCAGCGCGAGGCCGCCGCAGCACAGACACGAGAACGCCAGCAGACCGCCGGCCGCCGCCAACGCAATCGTGACCCCCTTCGTCATGCGACGGAGTTTGTCAGAGACGCACCCCGAAGTAGCGCAGCGGGCGCTTCACGAAGTCGCGCTCGTGGGCGCGCGGGTGCGGAATCGTGAGCTCCGGCGTGGCGAGCGTCACGTCGCCGAAGAGGATCAGATCGAGATCGATGATGCGCGCCGCCCAGCGCGTGGTGGTGACGCGGCCCATGACGCGCTCGATGCGTTTGAGGTGATGAAACAACTCCACGGGGCCGAGTTCAGTCTTCAGCTCGACGACGGTGTTCAGATACGCGGGCTGCGGAGTTGGATTTTCTGGCGGCAGCAGCGCGGGCGTTTCGATGACGAGCCCTTCGCGAACGGAGCCGAGCAGACGCAACCGTCTCGTGGCCTCCGCGAGGTTCAGCAAACGGTTTCCGAGGTTCGTGCCGAGCGCGACGAACGCACTCGCGGCACTCCCCCTCTCCCGTTCACGGGAGAGGGTTGGGGTGAGGGTCGCACGCATCGACGCTTTCAAACCACGCGATTGCGCAACGCACCGACGTTCTCAATTTCCACTTCGACCACATCACCCGAACGAATCGGCCCGACGCCCGACGGCGTGCCCGTGCTCACGATGTCACCCGGCAACAACGTCATGATGTGCGAGATGAAGCTCACCAGCTTCGCCGGCGCGTGCACCATGTCGCTGGTGCGCCCGTCCTGCTTCACGACGTCATTCACACGGCAGATGACGCGGAGGTCCGCCGGCGAGACGTCGGTCACCATCTCCGGGCCGCAGCACGCGAAGGTGTCGTAGCCCTTGCCGCGCGTGTGCTGAATTTCGCTTTTCTGGATGTCGCGCGCCGTCACGTCGTTGAAGCAGGTGAGCGCGAAGATGCCCGCGGCGGCCTCCGCTTCCGTCGCGCGCGTCAGCGTGGTGCCGATGACGAGCCCCAGCTCCGCTTCGTGATGCACTTCCTGACTCGCGGGAGGAATCTGAATCGCCGCGCCGTGCGCGTTCAGCGCCGTCGACGGCTTCATGAAGATGAGCGGCTCGACGGGCACCGGCTTGCCCATCTCCGCGGCGTGCTTCGCGTAGTTCTGACCGATGGCGACGACCTTCGACGCTGCCGATACCGGCAGATACAGCGCGTCTTTCACCGCGACGCGGTCACCGGTCTCCGCGCCGCCGGCCCACGGAGCGTCACCGAGCACCACGTACTCTTCGCCGTCACGCCGGGCGTAACGAGCCACTCCGTTCACCAGCAGTCGCGCGAATCTCATGTGCCCGCCAACACGTGCGTCATGTCGTAGAGCCCCGGCTTCTTGCCGAGGGTCCACTTCGCCGCGCGCAGCGCTCCGCGGCCGAATTGTTCACGGCTGGTGGCGCGATGCGTGAGCTCCACGCGCTCGCCGTCGCCGAAGAAGAACACCGTGTGCTCACCGACCACGTCACCGCCGCGCACCGTCTGCACGCCGATTTCTTTTCGCGGGCGCTCGCCGATGTTGCCGACGCGTGAAGTGGTGATGTCGTCGCTGTCGCGGCCGAGTGATTTCGCCAGCTCCTCGGCGAGCCGCATCGCCGTGCCCGACGGCGCGTCTTTCTTCATGCGGTGATGTGTCTCCACGACTTCGACATCGAAGTCTTCACCGAGCCGCCGCGCCAACTGCGCCGCGACCTCGATGATGAGGTTCACGCCGACGCTCATGTTCGGCGCCATCACGAGGGGGATTCGCTTCGCCGCTTCAGCCATCTCGGCCTTCGCCGCCGGAGAGAACCCCGTACTGCCGACGACGAGCGCGACGCCGGCTTCAGCGCAGGCGCGCGCGTGCTGCACCGACGCTTCCGGAGTCGTGAAGTCGATGACCACGTTCGCGCGGTCCAACGCCTGGCTCAGGTCATCGACCGTCGACACCTCGAGCGGCGCCAGCTTGGCCGCGAGCCCGACATCGAGCGAGATGCTCGCACTGCCGGGCTTGTCGGTGCCGCCGTGCAACAGGAACTCCGGGTTGTCGCGCACCAGCTTCACGAGCAGCGAGCCCATGCGACCCGACACGCCGGTGATGACGGTTCGAATCGGAGTCACTTGGCGAGCCCCAGCTTGATCAGCTCTTCCTTCAGCTTCGCGGCGTTGCCCGGCGTCATCTCGGTGAGCGGCGGGCGGAGCTCGGTGCCGAAGAGGCCCATCTGGTGCAGCGCCATCTTCACGGGGATGGGGTTCGACTCGATGAACAGCAACCGGTGCAGCGGCTGGAGCTTCAACTGGAGGTCACGCGCGCCCTTGATGTCGCCCGCGAGCGCCTTCGCGCACAGCTCCGACATCAGCTTCGGCGCGACGTTCGACGACACCGAGATGACACCCTTGCCGCCCGAGAAGATGAATGGCGCGACCACGAAGTCGTCACCCGAGAGCAGCGTCATGCGGTCGCCGACCTGCTCGTAGACGTCCAGCGTACGCAGCACGTTGCCGGTCGCCTCCTTGAGCGCGATGACCTCCTTCACGTCGAGGAGCTTCTTCACCGTGTCAGGCAGCAGATCGACGCCGGTGCGGCCGGGCACGTTGTACGCAATCACCGGGTAACCGGGGTGCGCGGCGGCCACGAGCCGGTAGTGCTCCACGAGGCCCTGCTGCGTGGGCTTGTTGTAATAGGGCGTCACCACGAGCACGCCGTCGGCGCCGGCATCGCGCGCCATCTTCGTGCCTTCGATGGTCTCCGCGGTCGAGTTGCTGCCCGAGCCCGCGAACACCTTCGCGCGGCCCTTGTTGGCCTTGATGCAGACCTCGATGACGCGCTTCTTCTCGGCGGTGGTCAGCGTGACGGCCTCGCCCGTCGTCCCGATGGGGATCAGCACCGAGGTGCCATTGCTCACCTGGTACTCAACCAGTTTTTCGTACGCGGCTTCGTCGAACTTGCCGTCCTTGAACGGGGTCGCCAGCGCAGTCATCGAACCTTGCAACGTCATGGGGTCTCTCCTTGCCACAGTGCTTCGAGTGCCTCGCGCTTGCGCACGATGCGGAAACGGTTTCCTTCGACCAACACCTCCGCCGGGCGTTGGCGCGAGTTGTAGGTGCTTGCCATAGACATGCCGTACGCGCCGGCCGACTTGATGGCGAGAAGGTCGCAGGCTTTCAAGGGGGCGAGCGCGCGGTCATCCCAGCGCCACCAGCGGGCGAGGCGCGCATGCCATTGCGGCGTGGCGGCGAGCAGGCGCCCGGCCGGGTCGACGAGGAGGATAAAGCCTTGGTTGCG
>JBEHYH010000338.1:0-7363 GCA_048498275.1 Myxococcota bacterium
CGGGGGAACTCAGCGGTCGAGGACATGCAACACCCGCATCGCCGCGCAGGCTGCGCCGTACCCGTTGTCGATATTGGTGACGAGCACGCCGGGCGAGCAGCTCGCGAGCATCGAATGCAGCGCGGTGGTGCCGCCGGTCGACACGCCGTAGCCGGTGGAGGTCGGCACGCCGATGAGCACGCCGCCGAACAGCCCGCCGACGACGGTGGGCAACGCCGCGTCCATCCCCGCGACCACGATGACGATCTTGTGGTGCTTGATCTCATCGATGCGCGCCAGCAATCGCCACAGACCGGCGACGCCGACGTCAGCGATGAGCGTGGAGGGAATGCCGTGGAACGAGAGGGTGCGCCGGATCTCGCGCGTCGCGTGCGCATCGGACGTGCCCGCGGCGACCACCGCGATGCGCGACGCGCCCACCTCAGGCTTCGGCTTGCCGAAATACGCGGTGCGGCTGACCGGCTCGTAGTCGAGCGAGTCGCGGTCATGCGCCGGCAGCCCTTCGAGCTGCGCCGCCGAGAGCCGGGTCAGCAGCAACGGGTGCGACGCTTCACGGCCGCGCGCGAGGATCTCCGCGAGCTGGTCGACGGTTTTGCCCTGGCAGAGAATCGCCTCGTCGAGGCCGATGCGTTCACCGCGCTTCAAGTCGAGCGTGACTTCGTGTGACGACATGCGCGTCGCCTTAACGCCTTCTTCAGCGGCTGGCACTGGTCGTCGAGAGGTCGGCCGCGGCGCCGGGCCACACGGTGATGGCGGCTCCGACCTTGAGACCTCTGGGGCTGCCGAGCGACGGGTTCCACTCCTTGAGCTCGGTCACGTGCACGTCGAAGCGGCGCGCGATGCTCCAGAGCGAATCGCCTTTGCCGATGCCGTAGGTGACGCGCGTCTTGCCGTCGACCTGCGCGAGCGTGACGGTGCCGGCGACGGCGACCCTGGTCGACGAAGCCGTCTGAGTGCCGGCGGGCACTTCATCTTCAGGGCGCGTCGCCTTGATGCCTGAACGCCGCGCGCGCGCGACTTGACGCTCGAGCGCCGAATCGGTCGTGCCGTTCTTCAGCGCCTGCGCCGACGGCACGGGCACAATCAAATCGCTCCCGAGCTTCAGCGTGCGCGCCGACGTCAGGTGATTCATGCGCAGAATCGCTTCAGTCGCCGACGAGTACTTGAGCGCGATGGCCGACAGCGTGTCGCCCTTGCCGACGCGGTGAATCTTGAAGTGCAGCCGTTCGGCCGGCGCGTACCTGGCGAACATCTCGTCGAACTGCTGCTTGCGGCCCTTGGGCAGACGCAGCGTGTACGGCTCCTTCTCCGACGCGGGAGGCGTGCACCAGCGCTTGAGCTCCGGGTTGAACTCCTGAATCTCATCGAGCGGCGCGCCCGAGGCCTGCGCGATGACCTCGAGATCCACCGAGTCGGTCAGCTTCACTTCATCGAACTCGAAGGGCGCTTCGGGCGTGAACTCCTCACGCGAGAAGCCGAACGCCTCGGGGTGCTTCGCGACGAGCGCGCACGCGATGAGCTTGGGCACGTAGTGCTTGGTCTCCTTCGCGAAGGCGTACCCCTCGCGGCGCTCATGTTCGGCGAGCGACCAGAAGTCGTTGGTGCCGTACTTCTCGACCAGCTTGCGCACGCGGCCTTCGCCGGTGTTGTAGCCGGCCCACGCGAGGTACCAGTGCCCGAGCGTGCTGTGCATCTGCCCGAGGTACTTCGCGGCGGCATACGTCGACTTCACCGGGTCGCGGCGCTCATCGACCCAGAAGTCGTCCCGCAGGTTGAACATCTTCGCGGTGCCGGCGATGAACTGCCACGGCCCGACCGCGCGCGCCCACGACCTGGCCTGCGTGTTGAACCCGCTCTCGATCATCGACAGGTACACCGTGTCGCGCGGCAGCCCCTTCTCCTCGAGGATCGGCTGCATCAACGGAATGTAGCGGTAGCTGCGCGACATCCACCGGCGGAACCATTTGCGCCCGCCGCCCTGGAAGAAGTGGATGTACTGCGCCACCAGCGGCTGCATCTCGACGGGGATGTCGTAGCGATTGGCGACGCGCGAGACATCGAACGACTCGACGTCGGTGACGCGCTCCAACTCGAACGCCAGCTCCTCACCTTCGAATTCAGCGAGGTCGAGCGCGTTCTCGAGCCGGTCGCGCGTGAGCGAACCCGCCGCCAGTTGCGTGGCCTCGTCGCGGAAGTTCACCTGCGGCGGCGGCGGAGGCACCGGCGCGCCCGCGGGGTCCATCACCGCGTCTTCGAGGGCGCGCATCTCCTCGAGTTCGTCGTCGTCGGCTTCCGGCGAAACCTGAACGGCGTTGAGCGCGATGCCCGCGTCAAAATCAGTCTCGCCGGCGTCGAGCGGCTCAGCGGCGAGGGCCATGAAAGCGAGTGTCGTCAGCAGCATCGGAACCAGCGGAAAGTAGACCCCATCCCACGCTCGTCAAACAAAGGGAAGGCCCGCCCCATTTCACCAGTTCAGTTGAAACACGAACGCGTTGCCGGGTGCCTCGGTGACGCTCTCGACGTTCACCTTCGTGCCCAGTACGTCGACCGTGACGCGCAGAATTCCACGCCAGATGGGCTCCATGAGCTCGAGCGGCTCGGGGCCCGGGTAGGTGATGGTCAACACGCCGCTCTTCTCGGTCGTCTTCTTCCATTCATGACGGCTGCCGCGTGAACCGGCGCTCGCGAGTTGATCGAGCCGAGAGAGCAGCGCCGCCGGTGACGCACCCGCGAGGGCGGTGGCGACCTTCAAGACCGGGCCGAGCACGGGGCCGATCGAATCGCGAATGATCTCATGGTTGAGCGACTCGACCAGCTCCACGCCGCGCAACGTCTTCACCGCGTGCCACACCGCCAACAGCGACTTCGCGTCGTGCCAGCGCGCCGAATACGGGTCGGCGAAGATGGCCTGCGCTTGCGGCGAGAGCTGCGCCATCACCTCGGCATAGAGGCCGTGCCGTTCGAGCGCCTTCTTCGTGCCGTTGACGTTGAGTGCGCTGATCTCGAAGGCCATCGTCACCAGCTTAGGTGAAATGTGAACTGTCGGCCTTCGCGTGTGACTTCGAAGCGTTCGACCTTCACCGCCTTGCCGACCATTTCGCTCCCGGTGCGGAAGATGCCGGCCCAGCAATGTTCGACGAACTCCGGAGGCACCGGGTCTGGGTACCGCAGCCACATCGCGCCGGAGGTCTTCGACTTCGAGTCCCACCCGAACTCGACGTTGCGGATCGCGGTGCCCGCGAGGCTGCCCATGCGCGAGAACACCGCGGCCGGCGACGCGTCGGTGAGCGCCAACGCCACGCGGACCACCGGCCGCACCACCGGCCCCAGCGAGTTCATCGTCACGTCGAAGTTGATGTCTTCGACCTTCTTCCACCCGTGGAGCTCGCCGACCTTGAGCCACAGCTCCGTCATCAATTCGCCGCGGTACCAGCGCTCCGAATAGGGCGACTCGAGGGCCTTCCTCACGTCGGGGCTCACGTGTTCGAGCAACCCCGGCAGCACGCCCGCAGCCTTGAGACCCTTCACGATGCCGCTCAGATTCAGCGCGCTGAACTCGAATTTCATGGGTTGCGGCGCCCTCGATCGCCGCGCGTGACCTTACACGTGTCGCGAGACGAGGTGCTCGCCGGTGCCCGTTTCATTCGGCGGGCGCGCAAAGTTAAGGTGACGCCATGTCGCTTCACGAACTTTTGAGCGCCGCGATTCGATTGCCTGCGAGCGAGCGCGGTCAGCTCGTGCACGAACTCCTGCGGAGTCTCGAAGAGCCCGAAGACGTCGGTGTCGACGAAGCGTGGGCGGTGGAACTCGAAGCGCGCGCGGAACGCGTGTCGAAGGGCGAGTCGCAAGGGCGTCCGCTCGGAGAAGTCGTTGGGACTCTCGAGGCCAAACTGAAGCGCTGACGACATGAGCAAACCGGTGGTGATGGGTGAGGAGGCAGAGCGCGAGCTTTCTGCCGCGGTCGATTGGTATCAGGAGCAAGCCGGTCTCGGCGCTGATCTGCTTGTCGCAGTGCGCGCGGCTGGAGCGCGAATCGCGCGACGACCGACCGCATTTCCGCTCGTGCCGGGCGTGTCTCCGCGGCTTGGAGTTCGCCGTTGCGTGATGACGTCGTTTCCCTACGCGCTGAGGTTCATCGAGTTACTTGGCCAACTGCACATCATCGCCTTCGCGCATCTCAAACGACGGCCCGGCTACTGGCGCGCGCGCGTTCAAAGATGAAGTGCTAGGCGGTGGGCATGAACGAGAAGCTGTTTGGTCGCATGCAGGAACTGCGTGACCTCTCGGGCGTCGTCGGCCTCGCGAGTTGGGATCAGGAGACGTACCTGCCGAAGAAGGCCGAAGGGCTGCGCGCGTCGCAGCTCTCGACGCTCCAGGGCCTCTACCACGAGCGGCTGGTCGACCCGCGGCTCGGGGAATGGCTCGAGAATTCTGACGCCGCCGGTGATGACGAGCTCGCCATGGTGCGCGTGCTCCGAAAAGAACGCGACCGCGCGGTGAAGGTGCCCGGCGCGCTCGTGAAAGCGCTCGCTGAAGCGCAGAGCCAGGCGCTCTCTGCGTGGCGTGAAGCGCGCGAGAAGAAGGACTACCGCGTGTTCGAACCGCACGTCGGCAAGCTGCTCAAACTGCGTCGCGAACAGGCCGACGCGTGGGGCCATGGAGGCGAGCGCTACGACGCGCTCCTCGAAGGTTTCGAACCCGGCATGCGCGTGTCACGCCTCTCACCGGTGCTGCAGGGGCTGCGCGAGAAGTTGGTGCCGCTGGTGCAGGCCATCGACAGCAAGCCGCCGCCCAAACGCATCTTCGAAGGCAAGACGTTCGACATCGAGAAGCAGTGGCGCTTCACGCTGACGTTGCTCGATGCGATGGGGTTCGACTCCGACGCCGGCCGGCAAGATCGCTCGACGCACCCCTTCACCGGAGGCACCGGGCCGACCGACGTTCGCCTCACCACGCGGCTCTTCCCCTCGCTGCCGCTCTCGAGCGTGTTCTCGACGATTCACGAGGGCGGTCACGGGCTCTACGAACAGGGCTTCGAGACGCAGCACGCGCGCACCACGCTCGCGCAGGCGCCGTCGATGGGTCTGCACGAATCACAGTCGCGCCTCTGGGAGAACATCGTCGGCCGTTCACCCGCGTTCTGGTCGCACTTCTTCCCCGCGTATCAGCAGGCGTTCTCCACCGAGCTGAGTGGCATCGCGCTCAACGACTTCATGCGTGAAGTGAATCGCGTCGAGCGCTCGTTCATTCGCGTCGAGGCCGACGAGGTGACCTACAACCTGCACATCGTCCTCCGGTACGAGCTTGAGCTCGCGTTGATGCGCGGTGAACTCGACGCGCGCGACTTGAGCGACGCGTGGAATCAGAAGACGAAGGAACTCCTCGGGCTCACTGTCACGCAGCCGGGCGAGGGCGTGCTGCAGGACATTCACTGGGCGTGGGGTGAGTTCGGCTACTTCCCGACGTACGCGCTCGGCAATCTGTATTCCGCGTCGTTGTGGAAGGCGATCAACCGCGATGTGCCCGATGTCGAGGCGTCGATTTCGCGCGGAGAACTCGCGCCCATCAAGGCGTGGCTGCGCAAACACATTCACTCGCAGGGCTACCGCTCTGATGCCGAAACGCTCGTCACGCGCGCCACCGGAGCCGGCCTCACCGACGTCGATTTCATGGCGTACCTCAAGGCGAAGTACACGCCGCTCTACGGGCTGTGATGCGGGTCGCGCTCTTTGCTGCTGCGCGCGAACGCGCGGGGAAATCGGTGCTCGAGGTCGCGCTCCCTGAGGGCGCGACCGTCGATGCGTTGCTCAAGGCAGTCAGCGAACTCGTCCCCGCGCTCACGTCGCTCAAGCTGCGCGTCGCGGTGAATGAGGAATTCGCGACAGGTACCGACGTGATTCCCGCGGGCGCTGAGGTCGCGCTCATTCCTCCAGTCGCGGGAGGGTGAATGTTCAAACTTCAAAGCGAGCCGCTGAGTCTCGAGGTGGTGGTGAAAGCCGTGAGCGACTCGACCCTCGAGGGCGCCGTCGTCACCTTCACCGGCGTGGTGCGCAGCCTCTCGCGCGGCAAACGCGTCACCCGCCTCGACTACGAAGCCTACGATTCGATGGCCGAGAAACAGCTGAGTCGAATCGGTAACGAAGTCGCCGAGAAGTGGCCCGGAGCGCGCGCGGCCGTCGTCCATCGCAGCGGCTCGTTGCTCCCGGGGGAGCTCGCGGTCGTCATCGCGGTGGCCGCTCCACACCGGGCGGAAGCGTTCGACGCCTGCCGTCACGTCATCGAACGGCTCAAGCAGGACGTGCCGATCTGGAAGAAGGAATTTTCCGAAGACGGTGATGTGTGGGTTGGCGTCGGCTCCTGAACTCGCTAACACCGCCGCCGTAGAAGGCCGCCCTCACAAGGACTCATCATGATCGCACGTCACATCCGATTCGCCGCGCTGGGAGCCCTCATGGGGCTCTTCGTGGCGCTCACCCCCGCCTGTCCCGCGCCGAAGAAGTGTGACGCGACGACCTGCGCCACCGGCTGCTGTACCGACAAGGCCGAATGCGTCACCGCGCTCACCGATTCGCAATGCGGCACCTCAGGTGCGACGTGCTCCGCGTGCGGAGCCACCGACAGTTGCTACCTCGGCGCGTGCACGCCCGACACCGAGATTCCTCCCGCTGATGGCGGCACCGTCGACGCCGGCCCTCCGCCGTGCATGAGCGACGAAGACTGCGCCACGCAGCCCGGCACCACCTGCTTCCCCGACCACGTCTGCCGGCCGTGCACCAGCGACTGGGACTGTGGCGAGCTCAAGGTCTGCAACGCCGACGGTTCGTGCGGCGCGGGCGAAGGCCTCCACGGCGCGACGTGCATGGGCAACCAGTACTGCCAGGAACAGAACGACACCGAGAGCCCGTGCTTCGCGTACGGCCGCCAGTGCGTCTGCGACATCAAGAGCGGCAACGCGTCGGGCACCTGCCGTGCGCGCAAGAATCAGTGCGAGCAGTGCGCGAACGACATCGAGTGCGGCAACGATCAGATCTTCTCGCAGGGCTACGGCGTCGGCCGTTGCTCGGAGCTCGGCGATGGCGACGACGCCGGCACGAAGTACTGCGAGTACAAGCCCGACGGCTTCCCCTGCGGCTGCGGTTACGTCACGGGCCCCGACGGCTTCTGCGTGCCCCAGTCGAACAGTTGCGGCGAAGTGGCCTGCAACGTCGACTCCGATTGCTCGTCGGGCAACGTCTGCTCGGTCAATCGCCCCGACGCCGGCATCAATTCGTGCGGCGGTGTCTGCATTCCCAAGTGCCGTTGGGACTTCCAGCGCAAGGAGGTCGCGGCGCCCGGTTGCCCCGGCGACAAGACCTGCTGGGTC
>JBEHYH010000339.1:0-7333 GCA_048498275.1 Myxococcota bacterium
ATCGGCGCGCACACCACGATCGCCTGCTTCAGCCGCTGCTGCAGCTTGGTGCTCGAGGGCTCCGGCAGCACCTCGTGGGCCGTCTTGCCCAGCGCCTGCTCGCGCGAGACGCCGGTGACGAGCTCGGCCGTGGGGTTCAGGTCCTCCAGCTCCACGCGATCGCCGATGATCCGGTAGAGGAGGATGGAGTCGTTCGAGTGCAGGAACATCTCGCGGAAGCGGCGCTCCGATTCCACCAGCGCGTTCTCGAGCTTCGAACGCTCCGCGCCTTCCATCGCGAGCGAGGCGAGGTCGGCCAGCGCGCCCGCGAACGACTCTTCACCCGCGTGCCAGTGGTGCGGCCCGCCGAGGTGCTCGAGCGTCACGCAGCCCGCGAGCCCCTCACGCGACTGGAGCCCCACGTCGATGGTCGCGCCGACATTCTCAGGCGTGAAGTACGCGGCCGACATGCCACGCGTGCGCGGGTCGGCGTGCACGTCGTTCACCACCAGCATGCGCTGGCTGTGCAGCAGCTCGAAGTAGCTCTTCGCGCAACTGACATCGAGCTTGCGGCCGGCGCTGTGCTGCCCCGTTCGCAGATCGAAGAGGTCGACGCACTCCAGCACGGTGCGCTTCTCGTCGAAGAGCCACACGCTGCACCGCGACGCGCGCGCGCCCCGCACCGCGACCTCGGTCAACTCGGCGAAGGCGCCCTTCAAATCGCTGCTGCGGAACCGGGGGCTGCGCGCGAGCCGCATCAGTTCACCGGTGCCGGCCCGCCAGCGCGCTTCAGCCTCGGCGGCGAAGAGCTCGTCACGCGCCTCGCGTTCGAGCCGCGTCATCACCGCCGCGAGGCCGGAGAACGTCGGCCGGAAGATCCAGTCTGACGCGCCCTCCGCGAGCCACAGCGAAATGTGCGCTTCCTGCTCGTGCGAGCCCAGCACCAGCAACGGAACGTTCACGCCGAGGTCGCGCAACATGTCGCGCCAGTGCCGAGCGGACGTCACGTCGTCGGTGAGGTTGACCAGAATCGCCGAGAGCGACCCCAGCGAGGGGATCAACGCCCGCGCGGCGGGGAGATCCTCCGCGCGGGGCACGGAGACCTCACGCCCGGCTTCGCGGAGAACCTGCACCACCCGCTCCGCGTCCGCGTCGTCGCCGCCGATGAGGAGCACCTGCTGAGTGGGAGACATCGCCGTTCAGAGGCGATCTACCATGTGCGTGCGCGCACCGCGCAGGGCTTACGACAACAGCTCGGGGCGCAAACCGCCGTACGCCGCCACGCCAGCCGTCATCTCGAGCAGGTTGCGCTGCACGACCTGATAGCCTTCGAGCTCCGTGCCGCGCACGAACACGATGGGCGCGGTGGAGTGCGCCAGCATGGTGAGGGCATCGATGACCGCCATGCTCGGCTCGACCTGCACGCCGGGCACGACGGGCAGCTCGTCAGCCGTCACCAACGGCGACTGCGAGGCCATGTAGCTAGCCACCGACGTGAGCTGAACGCCGCGCACGTCTCCGGTCGCTTCACGCACCATCACGTAGCGGGCACCTGCCCGGGTGGCCAATTCTGCGGCGCGTGCCACCGAAGTGTTGCAGCCGACAGCGACGCACGACTCAAGCGGGAGGTCTTGGATTTGGAGCGTCATGCGCCTGATGCATTGCATTCGCGAGGCCAAGGCGTAACGCCCTGCAAAGGCTCAAATCGCGCACCTTCAAGACTGCAGTGATGCATCACCGATTGCAGGTGTGGAATGGCGAACTGCAATCGAGGTCAGAGTGGACCTTGGTGAGCTCGTCGCGCGCGCACACCCACCTTCAGCGCGCCACCCGTTCGACCCAGCCCTCCGCGGCGGGGAACGCGGTGACGTTCTCCGGCGGTGACGCGCTCAACGGTTGCGTCCACACGGTCACGTGAAGCGCGGTGCCATCGCTCAACGTGTGGTGTTCATCGTCTTCCGGCGGCGCGGGTTCGTTCACCCGCGGGTCGGGTTCGAGGAACAGCACCAGCCAGCGCAGCCCTTCGGCCTCGGCGACGTAGTTGATGGCGAGGCGTTGCTGCCGCAGCGTCCATTTCGCGTTCGACGTGAGGTTCAACTGCGGCCACGCGCGGGTCGCCGAACGCTGCGCTTCAGCCGTGCGCAGCGAGGCACGGAGCTCGCGATACATCGCGTGCTGCGCGTCGGTGAGCTCCGCGACCGGCCGCTGCCAGTCGAGCAGTCGGGGCGGCGCGGGCCGTTGCAGCGTCTTCGCGAGCAGCGCCCCACCGCACACCAGCCCCGCGACGGCGAGCCAGAGAAGAGAGGTTCGACGCTCGCGGGTCATACGCGTGGTGGCTCAGCGCTTCTTGGGCTCCATGCGGCCGTGACGCGGCTTCGACTTGAAGCGATCGCCCGGCTTGGCGCCGAAACGCGACCGCGGAGCCGACGCCCGCGGCGCAGGCTTGTCGCCGAATGGCTTCTTGTCACCGAACTCGCGTTTGCCGGCGAAGGAGCGCTCGCCGCCGAATTCGCGCTTTTCACCGAACGGCTTCTTGTCGCCGAACTCGCGCTTACCTCCGAAGGAACGCTCGCCACCGAATTCGCGCTTCTCGCCGAACGGCTTCTTGTCGCCGAAGTCGCGCTTCGCACCGAACGACTTCTTCTCTCCGAAGTCGCGCTTGGCGCCGAACTCCCGCTTCTCGCCGAACGACTTCTTCTCGCCGAACTCGCGCTTGGCGCCGAATTCACGCTTCTCACCGAACGACTTCTTCTCGCCGAACTCGCGCTTGGCGCCGAATTCACGCTTCTCACCGAACGACTTCTTTTCACCGAACTCGCGCTTGGCGCCGAACTCACGCTTCTCGCCGAACTCGCGCTTGGCGCCGAAGGAGCGCTCACCACCGAACGCCGTCTTCTCACCGAACTCACGCTTCTCACCGAAGTCGCGCCTGGCGCCGAACGAACGCTTCTCGGTCGGCTCGGCAGGCTCTTCGTCGGTGCTCATGCGTTCGGCCGACGCGGCGAGCTCACGTTCGAGCGCCGCTGAAGGCGTCTGCTCTTCGGTGCGCTCCGCGCGTGCGGTGAACGTCTTCGGAGGGCGACCGCCGAAATCCTGCGCGGGCGAACCAGCACGCTCGGCGCGCAGCTTGCGACCGCGAATGCGCGTGTTCGACAGCGCGGTGATGACCTTGTCGGCGACCTCCGCCGGCACCTGCACGCGCGTGTCCATGTCCGTGATGCGCACGCCGATGATGTCCTTCGAGGGCACGTCGGCCTCGTTGGCGATCGCGCCGACCACGTCTTGCGGGCGCACGCCGGCACGTTCACCGACCGAGAGCCACAGCTCGACCATGTTCTCGCGCGGGCGCTGCACGCGGGGTTCACGAGGCTCGCGCGGTTCACGCGAATCGCGACGCGGGCCGCGATCGCTGCCGCGCGACGGGCCGGCGCTCGACAGGTCGGCGTCGTCGCTCTTGTGCGAGGGGAACATCTTCTGCTGCAGCAGCATCATCGCCGCGGCGGCGACCTGCTCAGCGGGAACACCGACTTCAGCGACCAGCGCGTTGAACGCCTCGACCCCCGGGAGCTCCACGGCCGCCTTCACCTGCTCCGCGACCGTCTTCGAGCGCTTCTCATCGAGCTGTTGGCGCGTCGGCACCTGCTGCAGCGTCACCTTCTTCTTGAGCAGCCGCTCGACGTTGCCGAGCAAGCGTTGTTCGCGCGGGTCGACGAACGAGAGCGCGATGCCGTCTTTCCCCGCGCGACCGGTGCGGCCGATGCGGTGCACGTAGACCTCGGGCGAAGTCGGCAGGTCGTAGTTGATGACGTGGCTCAGGTTCTCGACGTGCAGACCGCGCGCGGCGACGTCGGTCGCGACCAGCACCCGGAGCGCGCCGTCCTTGAACTTGCGCAACACCGCGTCGCGCTGCTCCTGCGTGAGGCCGCCATGGAGCGCCGCGGGCTCATACCCGCCGCGCATCAGCACGTGCGTGAGCTCTTCGACCTCGTTGCGGGTGCGGCAGAAGATGATGGCCGAGCCGGGCGTCTCCCACTCGAGCACGCGCATCAACGCGGCTTCCTTCATGCCGCGCTTCACGATGTACGCCGCCTGGCGGATGTTGGGCGCCGTGCCCGCATCGAGCGCGCGCGCGGCGATGGACACCCGCACCGGGTTCTTCAGGTGCTTCTCGGCAATCTTCGCGATGCGCGGCGCCAGCGTTGCCGAGAAGAGCGCGGTCTGACGCTCCCTGGGCAGCTCATTGAGGATCGACTGGAGGTCTTCTTCGAAGCCCATGTCGAGCATCTCGTCGGCCTCGTCGAGCACCACCATCTTCACCGCGCTCAGCAGCAGCGACTTACGCTTGATGTGGTCGAGCGCGCGGCCCGGCGTGGCGATGACGACGTCGGCGCCACGCTTGAGCGGTTTGATCTGCTGAAAGATCTCCTGCCCGCCGTAGACCGGCACCGCGACGACACCGATGCCCGCGCCGTACTTCTGGAGCGCCTCGGCGACCTGCATCGCCAGCTCACGCGTCGGCACCAGCACCAGCGCCTGCGCCTCGAACGGCCGGCGATCTTCGCGTTTGATCTTCTCGAGAATCGGCAGCGCGAACGCCGCGGTCTTGCCGGTGCCGGTCGCCGCCTGCCCGAGCACATCGCGGCCTGAAATCAGCGCGGGGATCGTCTCGCGCTGAATCGGCGTGGGCTCTTCGTAGCCGAGCGTCTTGAGCGCGGTGAGCACCTCGCCCCGCAGCCCGAAGGAATCAAAAGTAACGGCAACAACCTCGGACGACGGCGCAGATTCAGACATTCGCGCGCTCCGGTAGCACGTTTGCGCCGCAACGCATAACCGCGCACCGGCGAGACCGTGTACCGCCTACACTTTCTGCATGACCCAGCCGCCTCCCGCGCCGCGTGATTTTTCGCTGTCGGCGGTCTCGCCGAGCGTCAGGTTCCTGCTGCTGTTCGGAGGCCTCTGGTTCGCCATCGGCTCACTCGTCGCAATTCCCTTCACCGTCATCGGCCAGCCCGTCTGGGTCGACTGGCAGCTCGATTCACACGGAGTCACGAAAGACGTGACGCCGGTCGGAGTCGAAGCCGGGAACATGCGCGTCAACAAACGGCAGGTGTACGACCTCACCGTCGAGCTCGAGGGTCACCGCGCGGTGGTTTCGACGTTCGAATCGGAGCTCATCGAGCGCGCGCGGCGTGGCCAGAGCGTTCGCGTGACCTACGACCCTGAAAACCCCGGGCACGCGCGGCTCGAAGGCGAGCGGGCGTCGGTCCTCGGGCCGTTCGCCCTGATTCCCGGGTTCTTCGTGGTGGCGGGCGCGGTGCTCCTCGCCGTGGCGTGGTCACAGGTCAATCGCGCGCGCGCGTTGTTCAAGAGCGGCGAAGCGGCGCTGGCGCGCGTGCTCTCCGTCGAGGCGACGATGACGCGCATCAATCGCCGGCGGGTGTTTCGCGTGAACTACGAGTTCCGCGCGGTGACGCAATCGGTGACCGGCAGTTATTCGACGACGAACCCTCCGGCGGCCGATTCGGAGCTCTGGGTGCTCTACGCGCCGGAAGCACCGTCGAGAAACACGCCGTACGCGCCTCGGTGACAGCGAGCGTCAGGTCAGCCGCTCGAGCACCAGCGGCTTCTTCGCCGGCGCCTGCGTGCCGAACGTGTACGCGGCAATCACGCGGTCAGACACTTCCTTCACGCGCGCGTCGTCATTCACATGCATGGTGACGATGGCTTCGCCGGCCTTCACGCGGTCGCCGACCTTCTTGTGCAGCACGAAGCCGACGGCGGGGTCGATGAGGTCGCTCGACTTCGCGCGGCCGGCGCCGAGCGCCATCGCGGCGAGCCCGATGTTCTCCGAGTGAATCGCGGTCACCACGCCGTCGCGAGGAGCCGGCACCGGCACCATCTTCTTCGCGCGCGGCAGCTTGCTCAGGTCGGTGATCGCCGAGGGATCTCCGCCCTGCGCGGCGACGATTTCACAGAACTTCTTCTCCGCGGCGCCGTTGCGAATCACCTCGTGCAACTGCTCGCGCGCGGCCTTCACGTCGGGCGCTTTTCCACCGAGCACCAGCATCTCCGCGGTGAGCGCGAGCGTGAGCTCCGTGTAGTCGGCGGGCGCTTTGCCGCGCAGCATCTCGACGGCTTCAATCACCTCGAGCGCGTTGCCGACCGTGTTGCCCAGCGGCTGATCCATGTCGGTCAACAACGCGACCACCTTCTTCCCCATCTCCCCGCCGATGCCGATCATCGTCTTCGCCAGCACGCGCGCGTCGTCGATGGTCTTCATGAACGCGCCGCTGCCGACCTTCACGTCGAGCACCAGCGCGTCGATGCCTTCAGCCATCTTCTTGCTCATGATGCTCGACGCGATGAGCGGAATGCAGTCGACCGTCGCGGTCACGTCGCGCAGCGCGTAGAGCTTCTTGTCGGCCGGAGCGAGCGTCGCCGTCTGCCCGATGAGACAACAGCCGAGCTCACGCACCAGCCGGCGGTAATCAGCGACGGAAAGGTCGACGCGGAAACCGGGGATCGACTCCAGCTTGTCCAACGTGCCGCCGGTGTGACCGAGACCGCGGCCTGAAATCATCGGCACCGGCACGCCGCACGCCGCCGCGAGCGGAGCCAACGACAATGAAACCTTGTCGCCGACGCCACCGGTCGAATGCTTGTCGACCTTGATGCCCTTCGTTTCCGACAGGTCGAGCACCTCGCCGCTCTCGAGCATCGCGCGCGTCCACGCTCCGAGCTCCACCGCGTCGAGCCCGCGGAAGAACACGGCCATGCACATCGCGCTCATCTGGTAGTCGGTGACGGAGCCCTTCGTGTACTGGTCGATGAAGGCGCGAATGTCGTCGGGCGCGAGCTTGCCGCCGTCGCGCTTGGCTTTGATCAGTTCGTAGGGACTCATGATTTCGGAGCAAACTACTCTGTACCCGATGACTCGCTACTTCCTCGTGATGCTGCTGTTCGCCGCGTGCAAGCCGGCCACGACCGACGCGCCGCGAGGCCTGACGGTCGGGCTGGTCACCGACGTCGGTGGCCGGGGAGACCAATCGTTCAACGACTCCGCGCTGCGTGGCCTCGAGGCGTGGGCGGCGAACGTGAAGCAGGTGAACGGCCGTTACGAGCCCGTGGGTGACGCGGAGATTCCGCCCGAGCTCGCGGCCATCGTGAAGCCGCTCGGCGTGCGCCCGCTCGTCGTGCAGAGCCGCGCGCAGGAGGACTATCAGCCCAACCTGCAGTTGCTCGTCGACATGGCCGCCGACCTCACCATCGGCACCGGCTTCATGCTCGAGAACGCGGTGGAGACCACCGCGCGTCAGAAACCGGGCGTGAAGTTTCTGCTCCTCTACTCACCACT
>JBEHYH010000340.1:0-7304 GCA_048498275.1 Myxococcota bacterium
GCTTGTCGTGGTGATCGTCGCCGCGGTGCTGGCGCTGCTGGTGCTGCCGCCGATCGCGGTGCTGCTGCAGCTTGCGTTCACCAATTCCGACGATGGCGGCCAGGGCACGACCCTGACGCTGGCCAATTTCGCGAGGCTCTTCGAGGAGCCGCGGCTCTATTCGAGCCTGTGGAACTCCGTCCTGTTCGCGGCCCTGTCCACCTTGTTCTCGCTGCTGCTCGGCGGCTCGATCGCGTGGATCGTGGAGCGCACCGACGCGCCCTTCCGCCGGCTGGCAGTCTTCACGACCATCATCTCGCTCGCCACCCCGCAGGTCCTCTATGTCAGCGCCTGGGTGTTCCTGCTCGGGCGCATCGGTCCGTTCAATCAGCTCTACCGCACGCTGAGCGGCTCGGATGGCGTCCTCATCGACGTCTATTCGATCGGCGGCATGGTCTTCATCGAAGGGCTGCTGTCCTCGCCGCTGGTGTTTCTGCTGCTGTCGGCCACCTTCCGCCGGGCGAACGCCGAAATGGAAGAGGCGGCGCGCATGTCGGGCGCCTCGGTGCGCCAGACGGTATGGCGCATTTCGATGCGCATGGCGGCGCCGGCGGTGATCGGCCTCGCCATCTTCATTTTCGTGCGCAATATCGAGGCGTTCGACGTGCCGGTGCTGATCGGCATGCCGCACAACATCAACCTGCTGACCACCGAGATCTATCTCGGCATGACGCGCACGCCGCCGCTGATCGGCTATACGAGCGCGTTCGCGACCATGCTGATCGTGCTGGTCGCCGCGCTGCTCTATCTCTACGGCGAAGTCTCCAAGCGGGCCGACCGCTACGCCTCGGTGACCGGCAAGGGCTTCCGGCCACGGCCGTTTCGCCTCGGCCGCGCCGTACGCCGCGTGCTCTGGTTGATCCTCGGGGCGAACTGGCTCGTGGCCGCCGCCAAGTTCGTGTGGGGTCTGTACTCGAACTCCACGTCGATGACCGCCGACGGCGTGCACTCCTTCATCGACGGGAGCAGCAACATCATCGGCATCGTCGCGCTCCGGTACGCCGCGCAGCCACCCGATGAAGGGCACCCGTATGGGCATCAGAAGTTCGAGACGCTCGCGTCGCTCGCCATCGGCGCGATGATCGGCGTCGCGGTGTTGGAGCTCGGTCAGATGGCGGTGAACGCGCTGCTGCGAGATCAGCACGCGACCGTGAGCATCGAGAGCTTCGCGGTGATGCTGGGTACGCTCGCCATCAACCTCGGCGTGACCCGCTACGAATCAGCGCAGGGCCGCAGGTGGAACAGCCCCCTGTTGCTGGCCGACGCGTCGCACACCATGTCTGACGTCTGGGTCACCTGCGCGGTGCTCGCGTCACTCGTGATGACGAAGCTCGGCTGGGGTCGCGCCGACGGCGTCATCGCGCTGGGAGTGCTCGGGCTCGTCGCGCACACCGGCTTCGGCATCATCAAGCAGGCGGTCGGCGTGCTGGCTGATTCAGCGCGCGTCGACCCGGCGAAGGTGCGCGAGGTGCTGAACACCATCGCCGGCGTGCAAGGGGCGCGCGCGATCCGCAGCCGCGGCCTCGAAGGCTCGGTGCAGATGGACCTGGTGATCTTCGTCGACCCGAAGCTGGAGCTCAGCGCCGCGCACCGCATCGCCGATCAGGTCGAAGACACGCTGCACGAGACCTTCCCCGAGCTCCGGGAAGTGCTCGTGCACGTCGAACCGTCAAGCGTCTGACGTCCCCGCGGGGAAGCGCAGCTCGAACGAAGTGCCCTTACCGATCTGCGTCTTGCAGTCGACGGAGCCGCCGTGTTCTTCGGCGATCTTCTTCACGATCGCGAGGCCGAGCCCGGTGCCGTGCTTCTTGCCGCTCGACACGAACGACTCGAACAGCCGATCGGCGATGTCTTTGGGGATGCCGGGGCCGTTGTCCTTCGCGCGAAACACGACGTCGTCGCCTTCGCGCTCGACCGACAGGAAGAAGCGGCCGCCTCCGGGCATCGCGTCGATGGCGTTGCGCGCGAGGTTGAAGATCGCGCGCTTCATCTTGGTCTCGTCGAACCGCGCCGCGCCCGTGTAGCCGGTGAGCACCTTGAGCTCGACCTGCGTGCCCGCGAATTCCTGCTGAAGCTGCTCGCTCAGGTCGCGCATGAACACGTGCATGAACACGCGCCGCACGAAGACGGTCTTCTCGCCGCGCACGAACGCGAGCGTTTCCTGCTGCATGGTCGAGATGTGCTGGAGCTGGGTGAGGATCTGCGAGGTCATCTCAACGCGCAGCGCGGGTTCGTCTTCTGACGCGAGCATCTCGGCGTAGCCCCCGATGACGGTGAGCGGCGTGCGGAGGTCGTGCAGCACGCCCGACAACATCTGGCCGATGGTGGCGAGCCGCGCTTTGCGTTCGATCTCTTCCTGCGACTGACGGCGGAGCAGCGCGCGCCCGACCTGCCCGGCGAGCAGCACCGCGAGACGCTCGTCTTTCTCGTCGAAGCCGCCCTTCTTGTTGAGCAGCTCCAGCGCGCCGAAGCGCTTGTCGCCGGCGGTCACGGGCACGCACAGCACCGCGCCGGTCGAGACGCCGAGCTTTCGAGAGATCGACTTGTCGTGGAACTCGGAGTCTTCGGCGTTGACCACGCGCACCACCTCTCCGGTCTCCGCGACGTGGCCGGCGATGCCCTGCCCGCCCTTCAGCCGCACCGACTTGAGCGCGTCGCTCTTTTCGCCCCGCGCCGTGCGGAAGAAGAGGCTGTCGCGATCGTCTTCGGTCAGCAGCACGCTGCCCGCGCGCGCACCGACACGCTCCATCGTGATCTCGAGAATCTTGTCGACGAGATCGGTCTGCGCGTTGGCGTCGCCGATGGCCTTCTCGACCTCGTAGAGCGCGTCGAGGTCGCTCACGCGCATCGCGAGCTCATCGCGGCCACGCTTGAGCTCTTCCATCAACAGCACGTTGTCCAACACCGCGGCGATCTGCGTGGCGACGCCTTCGACCAGCGCGCGGTCTTCCCTGGTGAAGAGGTCGACGCGGCGGTCGAGCACCTGCACCACGCCCAGCGAACGGCCTGAGACGTGCTTGAGCGGCACCGCGATGATCGAACGTGTCTTGAAGCCGGTCTGGCGATCGATCTCGGGGTTGAAGCGCACGTCTGAATACGCGTCACCGAGCAACACGGTGTGGCCGGTGCTGAAGACGTGACCCGCGATGCCGCTGGTCTCCGGGAGGCGGATCTCCTTGAACGCGTCGCCCTTCACCACGCGGCTCCAGAGTTCCTTGCGCGACGGGTCGTGCATGAACAGCGTCGCGGCCTCGGCGCCGACGAGGCCAGTCAGCCGGCCGATCACCGCCTGCAGCAGCGTGTCGAGATCCTGCGCGTGCCAGAGCTCGGCGCTGATCTCGAGCAGCGCATCGAAGCGCTCGTGCTGCCGCGCGCTCATCGTCTCAGTGTCGGCACTCGTGTCGCGGGGCATGGGCGCTTTCTAGCGCGTGTCGGCGGGCACTCCGAATGTTCGGCTGTAGAACATCGGCATGACCATCGAGCACGGCGCCGGAGACTTGCTGCAAGCCAACGTCGATGCGCTGGTCAACCCGGTCAACGTCGTCGGAGTCATGGGCAAAGGCCTGGCGCTTCAGTTCAAGAAGGCGTTCCCGGACGTGCTCAAGGCGTACAAGCGCGCGTGCGATTCGGGCGAACTGGTCATCGGCCGAGTGCACGTCGTTCACCGCGAGACGCCGCCGCAGTTCATCATCCATTTCCCGACCAAAGAGCACTGGAAGAACCCGTCTAAGATCGAGTTCATCCGCAGCGGGCTGATCGACCTCGTGGAGCAAGTGCGAGAGAGAGAGATCAAGTCGATCGCGATTCCTCCGCTCGGGTGCGGACTCGGCGGTCTCAACTGGTCTGAGGTCGAAACACTGATCGTGAACGCGTTCGCTTCGTTGCCCGACGTTCGCGTCGTGTTGTTCGAACCTTAAAATCAGTGCGCTTCGGCCCACGAATGGCCGCGGCCGACATCGATCACGAGCGGAACTTTCAGCTGCGCGACTCCGGCCATCACTTCACGCGCGAGCTTCTCCATCGCGTCGGCTTCATTCTCGGGGCACTCGAAGAGCAATTCGTCGTGCACCTGCAGCAGCATGCGCCCGTTGAGCTTCTCCTTCGGAATGCGGCGATCGAGCTCGAGCATCGCGCGCTTCACGATGTCTGCCGCGCTCCCCTGAATCGGCATGTTGATCGCCGCGCGCTCGGCCGCCATCGCCACCTGACGATTTCGCGACACGAGGTCGGGCATGTAGCGGCGGCGGCCGAAGATCGATTCGACGAAGCCCTTCTTGCGCGCGCTCTCGAGCGTGCCTTCGACGTACCTGTTGATGCCGGGGAACCGCGCGAAGTACCGGTCGATGATGCCCTTCGCCTCTTCGACGGGAATGTTGAGGCGCGTCGACAAGCCGTGCGGCGAGAGCCCGTACGCGATGCCGTAGTTCACCATCTTCGCGGCGCGGCGCTGATCGTCGGTGACCTCGGTGATGGGCACTCCGAAGACCTCGGCGGCGGTGCGCGAATGCACGTCGGCGTCTTCAGCGAACGCGCGCACCAGCCCTTCGTCGCCCGAAATGTGCGCGAGAATGCGCAGCTCCACCTGCGAGTAGTCGGCTGAAACCAGCGTCCACCCCGGTTCGGCGATGAAGGCGCGGCGAATCTGCCGGCCGAGCTCGGTGCGGATGGGGATGTTCTGCAGATTGGGGTTCGTCGACGAGAGCCGGCCGGTCGCCGCCGCCGCCTGATGGAACGTGGTGCGGATGCGCCCGTCGGCCGCGATGAGCTCCGGCAGCGTGTCGAGGTACGTGCTCTTGAGCTTCGCGACGCTGCGGTACTCGATGATCGCGCGCGGCAAGGGGTGCTCCTCGGCGAGCTTCTCCAGCACTTCGTGATCGGTCGACGGCGCCGTCTTGTTCTTCTTGAGCACCGGCAGCTTGAGCTCGTCGTACAGCACCTGCGCGAGCTGCGGAGGCGACCCCACGTTGAACTCATGACCCGCGTGCCGGTACACGTCTGCGAGCAACTGGCCGATCATCCCATCGATCTGCGCGGACACTTCACTCAACACGCCGCGATCGATGAACACGCCCGCGCGCTCCATGCGCGTCAACACCGGCACCAACGGGAATTCGAGCTCGTTCGCCAACGGCGCCAGCCCGACCCCGTTCGCCTCGGTCCACAGCTCGTTCACGAGGCGGTCGATGGCGTCGGCTGACGCGCCGTAGATCTGCGCGAACTGGTCGACGCTCACCGTCTCCTTGCCACGCGCGGGGAGCTCGGCGCGAAGCCGTTCACGGGCGAGGTCGGCGAGCTCGTGTTCCTTGCGCGACGGGTTGAGTAGATACGAGAGCAGCTCGATGTCGGTGTGCAGCGTGACGCCGTCGATGCCGATGGAGTGCAACACGTGCAGCAACGCCTTGCCGTCGTGGGCCTCGAGCTCGACACCAGCGCGCTCCAGCACGGGCCGCAGCACGCGCGCGACCGCCTCACCGCCGATGTCCTTCACCGCGATGTACGCGCACTCGTCGCCGCTCACGACGCCGAGCCCGAGCAGGTCGGCCGAATGCGGCTCGCCATCGAACGCCGGCGCGATCGACAGGCGATTGCCGAAACCGCTCACCAGCTTCTGCAGCGCGGCCTCGTCGCGAACGAGCGTCGCCTGCTGCCGCAGCGGCGTGGGAGGCGCCGAGGGCAATTCCTGATTCAGGCGGAAGAACTCGAGCTCGGTGAACATCGCGCGGGCCTCGGCCTGGCGGATGCCCTTCACCACGAAGTCTTCGGGCTGACCCGCGACCTCGAGATCTTCGCGGAAGGTCACCAGCTTCAACGCGCGTTCGAGTTGCGCGAGGTTCGTCTTCACCGCTTCGCGGATCTTGGGCTTCGCGATCTCGTCGGGCCGCGCCATCAACTGGTCGATCGTGCCGAACTGCGCGAGCAGATCAGCCGCGGTCTTCGGGCCGATGCCCGGCACCTTGGGGATGTTGTCGATCGCGTCGCCCACCAGCGCCTGGTAGTCGCGCATCTGCGCCGGTTTCACTCCGAAGCGCTCGAGCGCGTCGGCTTCGGTGATCGGCTTGTCCTTCATCGGGTCGAAGATGCGCACGCCCGGCTTGAGCAACTGGAGGAAGTCCTTGTCGCTGGTGATGATCTCCACCTCGAAGCCGGCCTTCAGCGCGCGGCCGGTCAGCGTGGCGATGACGTCGTCGGCCTCCCAACCCGGCTCTTCGACGATCGGCACCTGCAGCACTTCGGTGATCTTCCTGATCAGCGAGAACTGCGAGACGAGATCATCGGGAGGCGCTTCGCGGTTCGCCTTGTACTGCGGGTCGATCGCGAGGCGGCCCTTGCGGCTGTCGCGATCGAAACAGAGCGCCAGATGCGTCGGCGCGCGCTCGCGCATCAGCTTGAGGACCATGCGCGTGAAGCCCAGCACCGCGTTCGTCGGCTGCCCCTTGCTCGTCGTGAGCGGCGGCAGCGCGTGGTACGCGCGGAAGATCAACCCCGACGCGTCGATCAAGGTGAGCGTCTTCGGGCCCGCGGGCTGAGACGGAGCGGCCGGTACCGACGGCGCCGGCGGAGGTGAAGAGAGACTGCCGAACAGGTCACCTTGCTGCGAGGCCATGCCGGCCCCGTAGCACAGGCGTCACTTGCAGCCCTGCTTCTCCATCTCCTCTTCGATCTTCTCCTTGAAACCATCGCCATCGACGGCGAAGTCCAACGCGGCGGAGAACTGCGCGCACGAGTTGGCGTTGTTGAACGCTTCGTCGGCGCGCTTGGTGCACACGTTGGTGAGCGACTTGAGGAGGTCGATGTTGGTGCGCGAGAAGGCCGCGCCCAGCTTCCACATCTTGCACGCGGCGCGGTAGTCCTTGCGTTCCTGCAGCGCGCGGCCGCGGTCGTAGGCAGTACGGCTCATGGTGTCGACGATGTTGCGGCGAATGAATGACTGGCGGCGATCGAGCTCACGCTTCTTCTCGTCAGCCGACAGCGTGGCGGCCTTGTCGCCGAGCACGATCCGCTCGTCGATCGCCAGCGACTTGAGAAATGGCACTTCCGCTTTCTCCGGGTGCTCGTTGGTGATCTCGGTCGTGCCGTTCTCGTACAGGTTGATGGCCTGGTTGAGGTCACGCATCAACGACTTGGCCTGCTCGTGGTACTGCGCCTTGTTCACGTTCTCGATGATCTTCTGGAGCGGGACCGGCGCCTCCGCGAACTTGCCATCGTAATACAGCGCGAGCGCGCGCCCGAGCTCGGGGTCGGGGGAGGGCTTAGGCAACTCGGCC
>JBEHYH010000341.1:0-7286 GCA_048498275.1 Myxococcota bacterium
ACAGGTTTTCGAGCGCCTCGGAGTTCACGCGGATGCCGGTGTACTCTATTTAATACAAGCGCACGCTGCACGCGCCTGAACGGGCGCGCGTGCGTGCGACCAGAGCCATCGCCGCGCTCGACAAGCGCACCGCCGACGCCGCGGAGCACGGAGTCTCCGAAGGCGCGAAGAGCTCGGTGGTGACGAATATCCAGAAGCGCCTCAAGGCCGCGGGCTTCGACCCGAAGCACACCAGCGGCAGGTTCGACGAGCGCACCGAAGGCGCGGTGAAGAACTTCCAGCGCAAGGCGGGCCTGGCGGTCACCGGCAAGGTCGACAGCAAGACGTGGAGCGCGCTGAAGAAGAGCTACATCCTCAACGCGAAGGCTTCGCAGTCGCTCGGTGAACGCAGCTCGCTGGTGAAGAAGAGCGAGCAGTACTTGAAGAAGCTCGGCTTCAAGACCGGCAAGGTCGATGGCCTCTACACCGCGTCGACCACCAAGGCGGTTCGCGCGTTCGAGAAGAAGCACAAGCTCACGGTCGACGGCGAAATCAGCGAGGCCGAGTTCAAGAAGCTCAAGTCGATCGCCAACAAGAAGACGACCGTCACCGCGAACATGCGCCGGCTGGCGAAGAACGCGCGCTCGACCGCGATGTCGATGGGCGGCTACTCGAGCGGAGGTCTCTGCGCGACCGGCGTGTCGCGCGCGATTCTCAAGACCTACGGCATCAAGGTCTGGGGCAACGGCAATCAGATCGACAACAACCTGCCGAAGAACAAGTTCAAGCAGGTGAAGATGCCGCTCTCGAAGGCGCTGAAGATCCCCGGGATGATTTTGACCTGGGAACACACCTCGACGCGGCTGGGTTCGATCTACGGCCACACGGCCATCACGCTGGGCGATGGCCATTCGTCGGCGAGCGACTTCATCGAGACCAACACGCTCGCGGGCAATGCGTCGCGCCGCGGCCTGAAGATCTTCATGCCCATCAAGTGAGTCGCGCGAAGGTATCGTGGGCCTCGCGCGCGAGGTCTTCGACGATCTCGCTCATCGACTTCACGGCGTGGATCTGCGCGACGCCGTGACCCGCGCTCCAGATGTCGCGCCAACGCTTCGCGCCTTCGGGGCTGCGGTCGGCCGAGAAGTTCTCGGGCACCGTCGACTTGAAGAAGTTCGCGTGCACGCCAGACACCTTGTCTGTGTAGACAATGTCTTCGGGCGAGCTGCCGACGACCAATTGTTTGTATTGATCTGTCGCGCCGCATTCCTTCGACGCGATGAAGCGCGTGCCGAGGTAGCAGAGCTCCGCGCCGAGCGCCAAAGAGGCGACGACCTGCGCGCCGGTGCTGATGGAGCCCGCGGCGATGATGGGCACCTTGAGCTCGTCGTGGAGCCACGGCACCAACGCGAACGGTGAAATCGTGCCCGCGTGACCGCCCGCGCCGGCCGCGACCGCGATGATGGCGTCGACTCCGGCGGCGACCGCTTTCTGCGCGTGCTTGAGCGAGATGACGTCGTGGAAGACGGTGATGCCGTGCTCATGCGCGCGCTTCGCGAGGGCCGACGGGTTGCCGTAGCTGGTGACGATGACCGGCACTTTCAGATCGATACACGTCTGCAGGTCGGCTTCGACGCGCTCGGGCGGAGTCAGGCCAATCGTGAGATTGATGCCGATGGGCTTGTCGGTCTTCGAGCGCACCCATTTCAGATCTTCGCGAAACTGCTCCGGCGTGCGCGCGTTGAGCGACGGCATGCACGGCAGAATTCCGGCTTCGGCGCCGGCGACCAGCATCTCCTTGTTCGAGATGAGGAACATCGGCGCGGCGACCAACGGATACTTGAGACCCAGCTTCCTGGAGAGCGGCGTTTCGAGCTTCATGGGCGTAAATGAGGGCGCATGTCGAAGGCGTTTACCAGCGAAGAAACACCCGACGAGGCGGTGCTCGGCCGCAACGTGCAGCGCGCGGCGCGTGGGTCGGAACGCCCGATGACGCCGGCGGGCTTCAAAGCGCTCAACGCTGAAATCGATGCGCTGCGCGGCGCGAAGCTCGATGAAGCGGGCAAACACAAGCTCGCGCTGCTCTCCGCGACGCTCGAAAGCGTGCGCGTGGTCGAAGTGCCGCCCGCTGATGGCACGGTGCGCTTCGGTTCGACGGTGACGCTGGAGTGGGACGACGGTCGCACGCAGACGCTGCGGCTCGTCGGGCCCGATGAAGCGCGCGGTGACGACATCAGCATCGAGTCACCGCTCGCGCGCGCGTTGTTGGAGCAGCATCAGGGTGACGAAATCGAATTCCACCGCCCGCGCGGTTCGACCAACGCGACCATCACCCGCGTGGAGTGAGTGCCGCACTCAGTTCATGCCGGAGACGAGTTGAGCGAGCGCGTCTTTGTTGTCGGGGCCGCTCAAGTACTTCAGCGCTTCGAGTTTCATGTCAGGCGAAGCGTTTTTGAGCACCGCGCCCAGTTCTTTCATGGACCCGCCGGTCTGATTGACCGCGTCGATCAACTGCCTGATGCCGCGTTGGTCGAGCTCTTTGACGGCATCGGGCTCCTTCGCGAGCTGCCCGACGATCTGTTTGACCTGCTTCTTGTAGTCGTCGTCTTCGCCGTGGGCGTGGAGCTCCTCGGCTTTCTGCGCGTACATGCCGGCCGTTCTCGCGTGGCTGCCAGCGGGTGTGAGCTTCATGTACTCCCGGTATCGGGCGGCATCGTCCTTCGAGAGACCGTTGAACGCGGCTGGGTTTTTCGCGGACAACTCCTTGAAGACGGCGATCTCCGTATCGACGCCCGAGGTTTCCTCCGACATCTTGTTGAGGCCCTTCTTCTCGTCGGCGTTTTCCGCGTGCGTTGATTCGTGCGCGAGTGTCGCGGCGAGCTGCTCCGGAGATTTCGCGAGGTGCGGCCCCAACTTGATGATGCCGAACTTGTCCGTGTCGGCTGCTGCTCCGTTCGCCGGTGCATCGAAGATCGTCTTGCCGCTCGCAATGCCCTCGCGCATGCGTGCGACGACTTCTGGGTGGCTCTTGCCCCACCGGGTATTCGCGGCGAGTTCGCACGCGATGGAGCTCTCGAGGCTCGTCGTCTGAGTGCCGTTCGCGCCGCGCATCTGCTCGACAGCATTCTTGAGCTGATCAGGCGACATGTTGTGAACCACCGCCAAGGCGACCGAGCCCTGGTATCTGGTCGGGTTCGCCGTGACTTCGGCGGTGATGGCGTTGCGCTGCGAAGGCGAGAGTTGACTGAACGCGGCGAACACCTGCTTCGCGGTTTTCCCCGCCGTCTTCTCGGCGAACGACGCGGCGAGCTTCGGGTCTGCGATGGCTCTGGTCGCGGCGGCTGCGACGGCGGCGTTCTTGATCTGAAAGCTCCCGGCGGGCGGAGTGCCGCGCATCAGCGCTGGCGTCTTGTTGGTGCGGCCGAGACTGAGCAGCTTCTGTTTCGAGTCGGCGAACGACTCGTTCATGTTCGGCAATGACGGTGTCGTCGTCGGCGCGGTCGGCTGAGCCGCGAGCGGCTGCGGCGTGGTGGGCACATCGACAATGACCCGCATTCGGTTCGACGACGTGATCCTGGCCATGCAGCGAACGCTAGGAGATCAGCCGCGTTCGTTTGTGTGGTCATTTCAGAGACGAGAGCTCGGAGAGCAGCGCGGCCCAGTGCTGATCAGCCGCGGGTTGATCAAAGGCGGGCGTGTCGTCGAACACCCAACCATGTCGAGCCTGATACGTCGTCACCGTGTGCTTCACGTTCGCTTTGGTGAGCGCCTCTCCGAGCCGCGCCTTCATGTCATCGGGGAATGACGGGTCTTCAATCGCTCCCGCGACGTAGATGCGCGCCTTCATTTTCGGAGCGAGCAGATGCGGGCTGTCGGGTTGATCACTCGCGAGCCGGCCTCCGTGAAACGACGCGGCGAGCGCGAAGTCGTCAGGGTAGTGGCCGGCCGCCGACAACGCCATGAGCCCGCCGAAGCAATAGCCGGTGGTGGCGAGGGCGCCTCTGCGAACCTGCGATTGCAAGTGCAGCCACGCGATGAAGTGCTTCGTGTCGCGCATCACGTTCGCGACGGTGGCGAGGGCGAAGAACGGAGCGCGTTGACCACGCATGCCGCCGGGCATGGCCAGCAGCTCGTGGCCCGTCTGCCGCGGATACGGACCCGAGCGATAGAAGACGTCGGGCAACAACACGAAGTAGCCGTTCGACGCGAGCCGTTCACCGAGCGCCAGCATCGCCGGGCGAATGCCGATGCCGTCCATGAACACCAGCACGCCGGGCCAGGGGCCGGCACCCGCGGGCTGAAACACGTACGCAAGGCCCACGCCGTCGTCGGTGGTGAGCTCGACTTTGTTCATGCACGACGACTTAGCGCTTCGTCGCTTCGGTGGAGATGCGCCAGCCGTAGCCGTCGCACAAATCTCCGCGGTCTTTCGCCTGCGCGCGCGTGGTGCCCATCGGGCCATCGACGGCGCTGAAGGGAATGCCCCGCGGGGTGATGCCGTTCTTCGCCACGCGCGAGAACACCTCGAGCAGCTTCAACACGCCGGGCTCGTCTTGCACGCCGACGTCGATGATGGCCGCGTCCGCGCGTTCGTAGTCATGCGGCGAGTTCGACACGTGCAACGAGAAGCGCAGTTGATCAGCCCACTTGCTCGAGCACGCTTCGACCAGCACCGGCGCGGCTTCGTACGTCACCGGCAGGAAGTACTTCGTAAAGCCGTGACCGACCACGCAGCCACCCTGGCCTCCGAAGAGTGAGAAGCGATGCGGGTACAGATTCTCGCGTGCGCGTGGGAGCCGCAGCGCCACCGCGTCGCCATTCTTCGCGTCGCTCGGCACGTATTGCCCGGGCTCGTCGACGAACAACGTCACGCGGCCGTCGCTCACGAACGCCCAGTTCTGGCTCACGCGCACCATGCGGAAGCTCCAGTCCCAACCGGTCGAGCCTCCGCTGCACGCCGCGAGATGCGCGACGTACCCGGAGTCGCCCGATGCGCGCGCGAGCTCCGGTTCTTCACCGGGCCGCAGCGAAAATTTCCGCTCGTGGAAATAGCGGACGCGCGCGTCGTTCGAGGGTTCGGTCACAGCGCACCCCACAGCAGCGTCTGCCACTCAGCGGGTTTGCCGAGCATTTCACGCGCCTGCCGCGCCACGCCGCGCGCGCGCTCATCGAGGTGCTGTTCGTAGTGCGAGATGCCGTACACCGAGATCAGCAACGCCGTGCCGACCCAGCGCACCACGCGCTGCTGAAATTCCTGGCTGAGGCGGAAGGCCGGTTCGCGCGCGTGCGCGTACGACTGCAGCAGCGCGTGCGCGAACGTCTCCAACATCGGGCGCGAGAGGATTTCGCTGCGGTGTTCCGGCGCGATCCACCCGAGCACGTAGTCAGACAACAGACTGCCGAGATCGCGCGCCGGGTCGCCCCAGAACGAGAGCTCCCAGTCGAGATACACGACCTGCGGCTTTGGAGATTTCGACACGCGCAGCAGGTTCGCCTGCCGCAGATCTCCGTGGAGCAACGCGTTCTCGGTCTCACGCGACTGCTGCGCCGAGAGCGCCTGCAGGCCCTGCATCGCGTGCGCGTCGCTCTGCACGCTGCCGAAGAAGTCGATGCCCGCGCTCGAGAGCCGCGCGTAGAAATCAGGCCGCATGCGCAAGAAGCACTCGAGCAGATCTGACTCGTCGCGGAAGGTGTCGGCGAGCGCGTAGTGCGCGCGGCCCTCGCGGCTACTGCGATGCAGAAAACCGAGCGCGTCACCGACCTGTGTGGCGACCTCGCCGGGGTATTGCCCGGTGCGCCGGTGAAAGTGATGCAGCGTCTCGCCGCCCGTAATCCAGTCGAGGCCGAGCAGGCCGTGCGCCGGGTCGAACGCGTGCACGTTGGGCAGATGCAGCGGGCTCTTCGGTGCTTTCGAAAGCGGCGCGACGCGTTCGAGCACGGAGCCTTCGCGCAGCACGCCGACGTTGCCCCCGCCGTCGGCGATTTTCACCAGCACGCGCTTCTTGCCCTCGCGCGTCTTGCAGAGAACGGTGCGGTTCTTCGACGGCGGCGGGCTGTTCCCCGACAGGTCGCGTACGAGGCCGATGCCCGCCAGTCGTTCATCGAGCTCGGTGTCGTTGAGCGGCGCGCGCATCTACCGGCGTGCTGTCTGCACGGGCTTTCACGCGCGCGCAAGCATCGAGATGGCGCTAGAGAGCGGTCTCATGAAAGAGCTCGACATCAAGGCCACGCAGAAGCTGCTCAACCGCATCATGGAGTTCGAGCTCGCTGGCGTCGTTCGCTACACGCACTACTCGCTGATGGTCGCGGGGCCGAACCGCATCCCCATCGTGGCGTTCATGAAGGCGCAGGCGACTGAATCGCTGCTCCACGCGCAGACTGCGGGCGAGATTCTGGTGGGCCTCGGCGGTCACCCGACGCTGTCGATCGCCGAGATCCCCGAGACGTACAAACACTCGGTGAAGGACATCCTCGAGGAGTCGCTCAACCACGAGCGCACCGCGCTCGACATCTACAAGAAGCTCCTCGAGGAGGTCGAAGACCGCTCGGTGTACCTCGAAGAGTTCGCGCGCACGCAGATCGCGCAGGAAGAGATGCACGGCCTCGAGGTGCGCAAGATGCTCCGTGACGTCGGCGTGATGCACGGGCACAACGAGTTCCCCGGGTCGGAAAAGAAGAAGAAGAAGGACAAGAAGAACCGCGGGGACGAGTGATGAGCCGGCTCGTCACCATCGACTCGCAGTACGTCGCGCCGCAGCTCGCGGCCGCGTACCTGCGTGAAGAGAACGGCGAGGTCGCGTTCATCGAGACCAACACCACGCACGCCGCGCCGTTGCTGCTGAAGGCGTTGAGTGACGCGGGGCTTTCGACCGACGCGGTGAAGTTCATCATCGTCACCCACGTGCACCTCGACCACGCGGGCGGCACCGGAGCGCTGCTCAAGCACTGCCCGAACGCGACGGTGTTGGCGCACCCGCGCGCGGCGCGGCATCTGAGTGATCCGTCGCGGCTCGTGGCCAGCGCACGGCAGGTCTACGGCGCCGAGGCGTTCGACGCGTTGTACGGCGTCATCGAGCCCATCGACGCAAAGCGCGTGAAGGCGTTGGAAGACGGCTCCGTCGAGACGCTCGGTGGCGCGAAGCTGCACTTCATTCACACGCGCGGTCACGCGAATCACCACTTCGTCGTTCACGATGAGGCGCAGAACGTGGTGTTCACCGGCGACACCTTCGGGCTCGTGTATCCCGCGTTGCAGGCGCAGGGCCGCTTCGCGTTCCCGAGCACGTCTCCGACTGACTTCGACGGGC
>JBEHYH010000342.1:0-7269 GCA_048498275.1 Myxococcota bacterium
TCAAGCACTACGCCGAAGAGGCCGAGAGCTGGGAAGACGACAACAAGCCTCGCGGCAACGTCATCGCGAACATGGAGCGCGAGGTCTGGGAACTCCGCCGCTTCGCGGACCGCGCTGATGCGATCAAGATCAACGCGAAGGGCGAGGCGCTCACGCGCGCGATCGATCGCGTGTTCACCGTCGCGCGCGCGCACCAATGGCCCGAGAAGGCCGTCGTCTTCACCGAGAGCAAGCGCACGCTCGAGTACCTGGAGCAGTTGCTCTCGGCGCACGGCTACGAGGGGAAGATCTGCAAGCTCACCGGTGACGCGGGCACGCCCGAAGCGCGCCGCGAGCTGGTGCGGCAGTTCAAGGAGGAGAAGCAGATCCTCCTGATGACCGAAGCGGGCGCGGAAGGTCTGAACCTCCAGTTCTGCAACCTGGTCGTGAACTACGACCTGCCGTGGAACCCGCAGCGTGTCGAGCAGCGCATCGGCCGTTGCCATCGCTACGGCCAGCAGCGCGACGTGCTCGTTCTCAACTTCCTCAACCGCAGCAACGCGGCTGATGCGCGGCTGTACGAGCTGCTCGAGCGCAAGCTGAACCTGTTCGACGGCGTGTTCGGCGCGTCTGACGAGATCCTCGGGGCGCTGGAGAGCGGCGTCGATTTCGAGAAGCGCGTGCTGGAGATCTACCAGTCGTGCCGGCTGCCCGAGGAGATCAACACCGCGTTCGACGCGCTCCGGAAGGATCTCGAGACCGGCATCAATCAGCGCATGATGGAGACGCGCGCCAAGCTCATCGAGCGCTTCGATGGCGACGTGCGCAACAAGCTCCGGGTGGCTGGTGATGCGGCGCGTGAAGCGGTCAGCAAGCGCAAGCTGCAGGAAAAGAATCTCACCAGCTCGGTGCTCGGCACCGCCGCCGTCGGCCGTCGTCAACTCGCGCTCGCCGCGAAGGAAGTGCGTTCGCGCACCAACGACGCGGTCACCACGCTCACCATCGACGGTTCGACGCTGCCGTCGAAGCTCGCCGGCCTGATGGGCAAAGAGGGCTGGTGGTACGCGTACCGCTTCGAGCTCACCGGCCTCAAGCCTGAAGAGCGCGTGGTGCACATCGTGTGCACGAAGTACGGCGAAGGCTGGCGCGTGGTGCCGTATCTCGACGCCGAGCTGCTGCCTCGCGCGCTGGCGAAGGAAGCGGTGGGTCGCATGCCGCCTCCGACGTTGCCGACGCTGGAGCATGAGAAGGCGTTGATGGCCGCGAAGGACGAGCTCACGCGCACCGCCGAGCGGAAGAACATGCTCGAGCTCGACGCCGCGAAGGATCGCGCCGATCGCTTCGCAGAAGACTGTCTCTTCACGCCGCGCCAGCAGATGGAGCGCGCGCGCAACGAATGGGAAGAGGCGCGCAAGCAGGTCGCCGGTATCGAAGACCCCGCGGAGCGCATGAAGGCGCGCGCGTCGGCTGAACGTCAGGAGCGCGAGTACCGCCGCAAGCTCACCGGGCTGCGTCAGGCGGAGGACGCGAAGTATCAGGAGAAGGACCGCACGCTGGCGGCGCTCTCGCAGAAGGCGAAGGTCGTCACCAACCGTACGCTGATCGCGTCCTCGTACTTCTGGGTCGAGTGACGCGTCTTTCCTCAAGCGCGCGATTGGCGTGCTGAGTAAGCCAGCGTCATGGATGAGCGTGAAAGTGCGCTGCTGGCCCTCGCGTCGCAGACTTCACCCGACAAGCGCGTCGAGGCCGCGGAGACGCTGGCTGAAATCGGCGAGGTCTCCGACATTCCCCAACTGATCACCGACAAACAGGTGAACGTGCGTCGCGCAGGGCTGGCGCTCGCGGGGTTGAAGCTGCCGCCGGCCGAAGCGAAGGACCTGCTCGTGCGATTCCTGTCGGCGCCCGAAGTCGAGCTGCGCGTCGAAGCGACGGGGCGGCTCGCAGATCTCGCGCTCCCCGAGGCGCGCGGGGCGTTGACCGGCGCGCTTCAAGACAAGGAGCTCGCGGTTCGTTTCGAAGCGGCGCGGGGGATTGCGTTTCTCAAACACGCGGCCGGTTTCGACGTGCTCGTCGAAGCACTCGACAACGCAGACTTTCGTTTTCGCGCCTGTGGAGCGCTGGCGATGCTGGGCGACGAGCGCGCCATCGAGCCGATGAAGCGCGTGTTGAACGGTTGGTTCGTGCCGCCGTTCGATCGCACGCAGGCGGCGACGGCGCTCGCGGTGCTCGGTGACGCAGATGGCATCGCGCATCTCTTCAATCGCGTGGCGAAGAAGCGCGCCATCGATCGCCCCATGGCGGTGGAGTCGCTCGGTGAGCTCGAATCACCCGAAGCGAAGGCGAAGCTGCTCGAGATCCTCGACACACCGGGTGACTTCGCGCGGGGCACGGCCGCGCGCGCGCTCGGTTTTCACGGTGGTGATGACGTGAAGGCGAAGCTCGTCGCGTTGCTCAAAGGCGATGGCATCGATGACTTCAAACTCGACGTCGCTGAAGGCCTCTTGCGCGCTGGAGCTCGTCAGGAAGTCGAAGCGCTGACGCTCCAGGACCCCGAAGCACAGACCGAGCTGAAGGAGATGCTGGCTGACTATGAAACTCATTGATTCGCACTGTCACCTCGAGACGAAGGACTTCCCCGTCGCGGGTGAGGTCATCGAGCGCGCGAAAGCCGCGGGCGTCGTGCACGCGGTCGTCGTCGGGCTGCTTCAGAAGCCCGGCGATTTCGGCAACGCGTTGAATGCCGCGCGCATGCACCCCGATTTTCTCACGCCGACCATCGGCATCCACCCGCACGACGCGGCGCAGGCGACGAAGGAAGATTGGGCCGAGCTCGAGCGGCTCGCCGCATTGCCTGAAGTGAAGGGCATCGGAGAAACCGGGCTCGATTACTACTACCACCACTCTCCGCGCGAGGCGCAGGCCGAGGGTTTTCGCCGACAGTGCGCGCTGGCGAAGGTGACGAACAAGCCCATCGTGATTCACGTCCGCGACGCGCACGACGACTGCTTCGAGATCCTGAAATCAGAGGGCATGTCGAAGGGCATGATCCACTGCTTCACCGGCGATACCACGGCGGCGCGCAGGTATCTCGACCTCGGGTTTCATCTCTCGATCTCCGGCGTCGTCACCTACAAGAAGGTCGAGGCGCTGCAGGAGGCGGTGAAGTTCGCGCCGCTGGAGCGATTGATGGTGGAGACCGATTCTCCGTATCTCTCGCCGGCGCCGTTTCGCGGGAAGTGGCCGAATGAGCCGATGCGCGTCGCGGAGACCGCGAAGAAGGTGGCCGAGCTCCACGGGCGCGATGCAGACGAAGTGGCGTTGATCTGCGCGAAGAACACCGCGGCGCTGCTGGAGATCGACCTGAAGTTCTGAATCAGTGAGCGAGTTCGCGCGCGATCACGTCGAAGTCGCGATCAGCGTTCGGCATGTCGGTCAGCAACGCTTCTGGGTCGAACGTGAAGTCGGCCTGCGGCGTCGCCAGCATCGGAGCGATCGCCGCGTCACCTTTCTTGTCGGTCCACGTCGCGTACACGACCCGGCCACGTTCGATCTGCAGGTAGCCTTCCTGCGGGCCCGCGCGAACGATGAGCCGCCCTGATTTCGTCGACGTGCCGATGATCTTCGCGAGGTCGACGGCCGCGAGCTCGTCGAAGCTGCCGCGTACGGTGTGGCCGATGCCGCCGTGCTCGATGCGATCTGCGTACGCGGCGCGAATGGTGTTCGCGGCTTCTTCAGGCGCGAGGGGCAGGGCGATGAACCCCGAAACCCCCGCCTGGATGAGTCGATCACGGCTGCCGGCGTCTGTCGGGTCGCCCAGCAGCAACACCGGCAACGACGCGCTCTCGGGCCGGGCGCGAACGAACTGCACCAGCGCCACGATGTCGCCCACGCCGTAACCCAGGCCGACGACCACCGTGTCGGCTTCGTTGCTCAACACCGCGTCGATCACGCCATCGAGCTTGATCACCGACTGCACGACGAGCCCGCTCTTCGACAGCGCGTCCATCAGGTCGGTGCGCACCGCTTCGTCGGGGTCGGCGATGAAGATCTGCCGGCCTTCCTGTTCCACGCGCTGCTTGAGCAGATCGCCCGACTGCAGCACCGACAGCGCGTCGATCACCTGCGGGTCGAACAGCGGGCTCTCGCGCATCAGGTTCATCGCTTCGTTCTTCGCGAGGATGCGGCCCTGCTGATTGAACGGGTTGCGCGTGAGGTCGAAGAACGCGTCGACCGCCGCGATGATGCGCGCGCCGAGCGTGATGTCTTCGCCTTTCGCGCCCTGCGGCACGCCTGAGCCGTCGAAGCACTCGTACAACTGCGCGAGGATCGCGTTCACCCCGCCGGGGAGATGCACCGTTTCGAACAGCTTGATCGGCGCGCGCGCGTACCGCTTCGCTTCGGTTTTCGCTTCGGGGTTCGACGCGATCAACGGCAGCGTGAGGTGCCGTTCAGGCTTCTTCCCGAGGTCGTGCAGATACGCCGCGATCGACGTGTGCGAGACCTCGCGCGGCTGCATGCCCAGCCGGCGCGCCATCAACTGCGACTGACGGGCGATCTGCCCGGAGTGCCCGCGGAACTCCTTGCGCGGCATTTCCAGCAGCCCGACGAGGATGTTGAGCGTCTCGACGAAGTCGTTCTCCCCGACGGTGCCGCGCACCGCGCCGAGCGCCTCACGCAACTGGGTCGGGTTCACGCGGCTGTTGGTCTTGCCCGAACCACCGGAGCTCGACGTACGCCCCGAGACCTCGCTCTGCGAAACGATGCGCGACTCGCTGCCTTCGTACGCACCGGCGAGCTTGCGCGCGTCGGTGATCATCGAGCCGCTGCTGTGCATCGACGAGAACGCCGTCGGGTCGCCGTAGTAGTGCTTCTTGATGCCGGCCTGAATCGCGCTGCGCACGCCGACGTACGCGAAGACCTCGGCCATGTCGGTGACGAGCGCGATTTCCTTCACCAGCGCTTCGTTCTGCGGCTCGGCCATCACGATCGACAGCACGCGCCGCTCCGCGTCCCACGCGATCGGCAGGAAGTCCTGCTTCTCCGCCATGCGCACGGGGACCTTCTCCAGCACCTCAGGCGCGATCTTCGCGGCGGCGAGCTTCTCGGCCGACACGAAGCGCGTCTTGAACTCGGTGGCGAGAAACCGGAGCAACGGGCCTTCTTGAATGAGGCCCAGCTCCACCAGACAGTCGCCGAGACGGTGCCCGGTGATCTTCTGGTGGCTCAGCGCCTGCTCGACGGATTCCGCCGAGACCAAGCCTGCTTCGATGAGTTTCTCGCCGAGTCGCTTACCGGCCATGCGTCAGGAGCCGCTCGAGTCGTTGCCCGTCGGCGCCGCCGGCTTGTCTTCAGCCGCCGGAGCCGCGGGCACCAGCGCGTTGAACGGCTTGAACGCGAGGCCTTCAGGCAGCGACGCGTCGCGCTTCGGCTCGTCGTGCTTCTCGGTCTTCGGCTTCACTTCGACCTTCGGGCCCCGGGGCGCGCGCTCTTCACGCGGCTTCTTCTCGGGCCTCGGCGGAGGCGGGTGCGCCGCCAGCACCTTCTCGAGTTGACCGACGAAGT
This sequence comes from Myxococcota bacterium, assembly GCA_048498275.1. Classification (GTDB taxonomy): domain Bacteria; phylum Myxococcota; class Myxococcia; order Myxococcales; family Myxococcaceae; genus Archangium_A. The sequence continues at coordinate 5,542 of JBEHYH010000342.1, forward strand.
TGTCGAGCGCCTGCGCGAGCGCGGGGTGCTCCAGCAGCCGCTCGAGGCGCTTGCTCAGACGAACCTTCGCCTGAACGTGCTCCTCCTTGCGCTCTTCACGCACGGGCGCGGGAGGCGGCGCCGCGGGCGGCGCGTACGCGAACTCGCTGGCGTCGATGGGGCCGGGGTCGAGCCGCTCGAGGCGGTCGATGACCAACTGCGCGTGGCCCTTGAACTGATCGACCTTGCCCTTCACGAGCAGGTAGTCGTCGGTCGAGAACGCGCCGTCGGCCGCGCTGACGTTTTCGAAGATGCGCGCGTCAATGGAGCCCGTGCGGTCGACCAACGTCAGCTTGAGGAAGGACTTGCCCGCCCGGCTGGTGATTTTTTCTTTGAAGGTGGCGCGAAAGACGGTGTGAATTGCTTCACCGATCTTCAAGTCTTTCGCCCAGATCTTCCTGATGGTCTCGTCGCTCTGAGTAGTGTCTGTCACGGCGAGCGGGTTTTCGCCTTTTTCGATAAGGATGTGAATCATGTTGACGCTCTTCGTGCTCCCGGCGCTGGTGATGACGGCCGAACCCAGGTGGGAAAAGGCTGCTGATACGGGTGGGGTGACGGTCCTCCGCCGCGACAAGGAGGGCACGCCGGTCAAGGAAGTGAAGGCCACCAGCGTCTTCAACGCGTCGCCGAAAGCCGTGTGGGCGGTCATCAACGACCTCGCCAACTACGCTGAATTCATGCCCTATACGGCCGAGGCGAAGGTGCTCGACCGCAGCGCCGACGGCAAAGAGGTCGTCAGCTACCAGCGGCTGCAGGCGCCGATCGTCTCCGAGCGCGACTACATCATCAAGCTCCGCGACGAGAGCACCACCACCGATGAGGGCAAGACCGGCTTCTACAAGGTGAGCTGGTCGGCGCTCCCGCCCGACAAAGACTCGATGATGCCGGAGAAGAAAGACGTGGTGCGCGTGCGCATCAACGACGGCTACTGGCAGCTCGAGGGCAACGCCGACGCCTCGAAGACCTTCGCGACCTATTACGTCTACACGGCGCCCGGCGGCTCGGTGCCGACCTTCGTGATCAACGTCGCCAACACCGAGGCGGTGCCCAAGGTGTTCGAATCGATCCGCAAGCGGCTCGCGGCGAAGGCGAAGTAATCAGCGGCGGATCTTCGCGGCGTCGCGGGTGACCTTGAAGAGGATGCCCGCGACCACGAACCCCAGGCCGCCGCCGTACAGGTAGAACTGAGAGTCCTGCCCGCCTTTGAGCAGCAACACGAAGGCGCCGATGCCCAGCAGCACTGCGAGCGCGATCCACAACGTCTGTGGGTCGCGCTTCTTCTTCGCGCTCTGCGCTCCGACCGCGCCCATCGCCGAAGCCTTGCGCCAGACGGTCTCGTCTTCCCGTTGAACTTCATCTGACGCGTCGACCAGCCCCGAATGCGCGGCGGTGCGGAGCGCTTCGAGCGAGGCGAACTCCATCTCGCCGTCGGCGCTGCGCACGCGGTATTTCACGAGAGCTCCGTGCAGATCTGTTCGGCGATGCGCAGGCCGTCGATGCCTGAAGACACGATGCCGCCAGCGTACCCCGCGCCTTCTCCGCCCGGGTACAGGCCCTTGAGTGACACCGATTGGAGCGTCTCGTCGCGCGTGATGCGCAGCGGAGTCGAGGTGCGCGCCTCGATGCCGATGAGCGTGCCTTCCCCGGAGCTGAAGCCCTTCATCTTCTTGTCGAACGCGCGAATGGCCT
>JBEHYH010000343.1:0-7254 GCA_048498275.1 Myxococcota bacterium
GCGCTTGCGCTCTTCCGCTTCAACGTCGCGCCGCGCGCGCGAGAGCTGGCGATGATGTTCGCGATGACGTGCCTGGTCGCGCTGCCGTGGAACCTCTACGCCGCGAACAAATGGCCGTACCCGTATCGTCAGGGGAATCTGCGCGAGCTGTTGATGCACGTGACGCGCGAACACGCCGTCGCGGAGAACGGCCAATGGCAACGGCCTCCCGACGCGGTGCTCAACGAGATGATCACCGGTTTGTCGGCGCCGATCCCTCCGGCGCTCACGGTGCTCGCCGGGCTCTGGCTGCTGATTCGCGCCATCCGGAGCCGTGACTACGTCTTGCTCGGGCTCGCCGCGTGGCTGTGGGCGACCTGGGTCGGGCATTCGCTGCCGGCCGCGAAGCAGATTCATCACCTGTGGAACTCGGTGATTCCGCAGTTCATCGCGTTGGCGATGCTGGCGCGCGACGCGTTGAGGCGCTTGCCGTTGGCGACCGCCGCGCTGGGCGCGCTGGCGACTCCGTTGCTCGTGCCGAAGTGGGAATGGCTCTCGAAGCTCCGCGCGATGACTCCGCCGGGGTCTCAGTCGCACGGCACTGACGTGCTCGCGGGTCTGCAACTGCTGGTGCTCGGCGCGCTCATCGGTCTCGTGCTGCATCGATTGCTCGCCAGGCGGTTGCGCGGCGCGTTCATGTGGGTGCCCGGGTTCGTGGCCGCGATGTGGTTCTCGTGGGTCACCGTGCACGACGGCGTCGCCAAACAGCAGGTGCAGCGCGCTGAATCGCAGACGCATTTCACGACGGCGTTCTCGAAGACGGTCGGGCAGGCGCTCGACAGGCTCACGCCCGAGAAGAGCATCGTGATGCTCGACTCGGCGGAGCCGCCCGCGCAGATCGAACGGCACAACCTGTTGTTCTGGTCGAACCGCCTGGTGTTCAACGGGCGCGCTCCCGGCGACTACCCGGCGAATGGTTTTCACCCGTACCTCGTCTCCGCGCTCGCGGAGCCGTTCGAGCCGCTCGCCGTGCCCGCGTCTGCCTGGCTGCGTGCGTACGACTTGACCAAGCCGTTGAGCGAGCCGCCTCCGGTGCCTGAAGGGCTGACGCCGCTCGGCGTGAAGGTCGGGGCCGCTGAAATCGTCGGGTACGCGTCGGAGCCCGCGTCGTCGAGTCAGTCGCGCTACGCATTCATCGTGCGCGGCAATGGTGACGCGCGGCCGTTGCGCCTTCGCTTCGTCACGGCGAGCGGGCCGACGGAGGTCACGGCGAATCCCCCCGCGTCGGCAATGAAGCCGCCGCACGTGCTCGCGCAGGCGGCCTGGTACGTGTTGCCGGTGGTCGGCCCGAGCAACGCGCGCGTCGAGGTGTTGCCGTGAAGGTGAGCATGGTTGCGATTCGCGCGTCACGACACGGCACCAGTTCGTGCGCCTGACTCGAACGTCGTGGTGCGTAGACGAAGGCGACGACGTTGAACGCGCCGGTTGCCGTCACGAACCGGCGCGTTGGCAATCGATGCGGCTCAGCGGTCTGCGTCGAACGCGGGGCGAGAACCTTGGGAGCGCAGCGCTGATCAGCTCTTCGGCGTCTGACCGCGACGCAGGTCGAGCTGCCGAGCGGTGATGGCTTGCAGCACGGCGTGCATCTGATCGACCGGAGTCGTGTCGGTGATGTGCATGAACCCGGCGGTCGTCGCCTCGGTCGCGCCGAATTCAGTCGCGAGATTGAAACCGAGGTAGTTGCACAGATACGCGCTGCGGTCGGGCGCGTAGTCGGGGTCGCTCTTGCTGGTGAAGACCTGACGCTGATCACCGAAGCCCTTGAGCGCCCACTCGATGGTCTCGACGGGCAGGTCGGTCTTCAGCTCCGCGGGGCTACCGGCGCGAACCTGGCGGTCGCTCATCATCTGGCCATTGCCGTCTTCCGCCGCGCCGAGGTGGTTTTCCGGCCGCTCTTCGACCTGCGACTGACCGCCCGTCACGCCCATCGACAGAATCACGTCGGGCGGCGACTTGCGCATCTCCACGATGAACGCGTCGACCGCTTCGGGCGTCACGTCGAGCCGGCGGTACTCGACCACCGCTCCCGGCACGCCGGCTTCGCTCAGCTTCTGCGCCATGTTCGACGACGGGTTGTCGGTGATGCCCATGAACGCGCCGTAGCCGGTGACGACCACCTTCATCGGCACTTCGCCGGCTTTGAGGCCCAGCGACTTCGGCTTGAAGAGCATCAGGTGCGCGGCGTCGTCGGTGCTCTTCGCGGCGGTGCCCTTGTATGACGCGCCGTCATACGGCTGTACGTCACCGGCGAGCGTGACTCCGCTGACTTCCTTCGGGAGCTGCGCCTTCAACTTCTCGAGCACCTGCGCCGCGGTGTCGCCCTTCGCCACCTTCACCGAGAGCTGCTTGCCCTCGACCGCCATCGTCACCGTGCCGTCGGCTTTCGCGCGGCCCTTGAGGGAGATGCAGTTGTCGAACAGCCCGACCTTCGCCGCGAGTCCCGGCACCGCGATGGAGTAGTTCGCGTAACGGCCTTCGACTTTGGCGAGACCGCCGGCGTCGATGTTCACCCACGCGTTGGTCTGACCCGTCGCCGAGAGATGACGGAGCAGCCGCTGCTTGCCCGGGTCGTCGAACGTGCTCGCGGCATCGGTGAGCGCCTTGCGTTCGGCGTCGGTGAGGCCCTTGCCGTCGCGCGCCTTGAGGGCGATCGCGTCGACCTCGGCTTCGGTGACCTTGCCGTCCTGCTTTGCCTGCGTGATCGCGTTGCGGATGCCCCGAACCGTCATGAGGATTGTTTACCCGAATTTGATTTCGTTTTGAGTCGGCCAACTGCGCGCCGTAGGGAATTGAGAAAAGGAGTCTTCGATGCCGAACGACAAACCAGATCACCGTGCGCTCGCCGCCAGACTCGAGCGGCGCGTTTTCGCCGAACCTGCGGCGACGAGCTCCGAATTGCGCACACAGGTCAGCGAACGCGCAGCGGGTGGCGCATCGATCAGCGCTCCGTTTGACGAACTCGCCCGGCAAGTCGGCGAGGCCGCGTCTCGCGTGACTGACACGCAGGTCGCTGAAGTGCGCGCCGCGGTGGGCTCAGATCGCGCGGCCTTCGAAGTCATCGCAGCGGCTGCCGTCGGTGCAGCACTGAAACGTTGGAAAGCGGGCCTCGCGGCCATCGAAGAGGCGGAGCGATGAGGCTCGCGGAAATCGAACGTGGCGACAGCATCGGGAACCGATTGCTGATCCGCTTCATCTCGCTCGCTTCTGGCATGCGACTGCCCGATGCGGCGCGCGTGGCGTTCTACCATCGCGAGTTTCTCGGCGTTCTCGGCGAATGGACGCAGGCGGCGATGCGCGGGCCGAGTTCGTGGACTGTCGGCGAACGTGAGCTGATGGCCGCACTCGTCGCGAAGTGGAACTCGTGCGCGTTCTGCGTCGGCGCGCATCGCGCGACTTCGGCGCGAGGGCTCACGAAGGAGACCGTCGACGCCGCTCTCACCGATTACCGAACGGCTCCATTGTCTCCCGGTCTCATCGCGACGCTCGGTTTCCTCGAGAAGGTGACGCGCACGCCCGAGGCGGTGAAGGCTGCAGACGCGAAGCTGGCGCTGCAGGCGGGCGTCAGCTCTGAAGCATTGGCGAGCGCGCTGGCGGTCGCGACGGTGTTTGGCGTCGTCACTCGGCACGCCGACGCTCTCCAGTTTGCGATGCCGTCAGAAGCGGAATTCGACAAAGCCGCCGACATGCTGCTCAAGCGCGGCTACGGCTGAAGCTGATCAGCCGAACTTCGCGAGCAGCGCTTTCACCGTCGCTTCGCGTTCCGGCAGCGTCGATTGGATCTCCGGGAGTGCTTCGGCCGCGTCGAGGAACGCGCCTGCCGCAGCCTGCATCTCCGTCACCACGCGCGAGTCGGGCTTCGTCCACTTCATGCGCACCCAGTGCGGAGCCGCATGCAGACCCAACAGACTGTGCACCGGCGCGTTGCGCACAATCTCCGCGAAGTACGCGAGCTCGCGACGCCACGTCGGGTGCGCGTCGATGGCATTCGGCTCTTTCAACGAGCGGAAGAAAAACGGCGAGAGCACGTCATCGAACCGCTTCATCGCCAGTCGATGCCGCGCGCGTTCATGCACATCGGCGGGCAGCGCGTCTTTCCATGCGAACTTCTCTGCGAGGTATTCATTCACCACCGCCGACTCGAAGAGCACGAAGCCCTCGTCATCGAGCAGCGGCACCGCTCCGGTCGGCGAGAGCGCGAGAAAGTCGGCCGGCTTGTTCGACAGATCAATCTCTCGCGGCTCGAACGGCTGACGCAGATGCGTGAGGAGCGCGCGGGTTCGCTGTGCATACGGGCAACCGGTGGCGAAGAAGAGACGCATGTGCCGGAGTAACGCGCGCGTCACGCTCTCGCAGGCCTGAAAATCGGCGATTGCGTTGGGCGCGCCAGTTGAGGCACACCGCGCTCCATGACCGGCAAGAAGCGCGATTTCTTGAAGTTCACCGACCTCTCGCTGGACGAGCACATCGGCCTGTTCCGCCGCGCGAAGGTGCTCAAGGAGGCGCGCAAGAAGCGCCGCGTGGTGCGCACCATGGCCGGCCGCACGCTCACCATGATCTTCGAGAAGGCCTCGACGCGTACGCGCTTGTCCTTCGAGGCCGCGATGCTGCAGATGGGCGGGTCGTGCATCGACCTGTCGGCGCAGAACTCGCAGATGTCGCGCGGTGAGCCGCTCGCCGACACCGCGCGCGTCACCGGCCGTTACTGCGACGTGGTGATGATGCGCACCTTCGCCGACGCGCGCCTCGAGGAGTTCGCGGCCAACTGCGAGGTGCCCGTCATCAACGGCCTCACCGACGGCGGCCACCCCGTGCAGATCCTCACCGACCTGTTCACCATCGAGGAGAAGCTCGGGCCCGTGAAGGGCAAGACGCTGGCCTTCATCGGCGACACCGCGAGCAACATGGGCCGCAGCTTCACGCGCGCCTCGTCGCTCTTCGGCTTTCAGCTCAAGCTCGCCTCGCCCGAGGGTTACCACCCGGGCGCCGACGTGACCGACTCCGCGAAGGGCTTCGTGCACCTCGTGCGTGACCCCAGAGAAGCGGTGAAGGGCGCCGACGCGGTCATCACCGACGTGTGGACCTCGATGGGTCAGGAGGCCGAGAGCGCGAAGCGTTTGAAGGACCTCGCCGGCTATCAGGTGAACCCTGAACTGATGAAGCTGGCCGCGCCGCACGCGCTCTTCCTCCACTGCCTGCCGGCGCACCGCGACGAAGAGGTCAGCGCGGCGGTCATCGATGGCCCGCAGTCGGTGGTGTGGGACGAAGCCGAAAACCGGCTGCACGTGCAGAAGGCGTTGTTGGAATACCTGGTGCTCGAGAACGAAAAGCGAGGGTGAACATGCGAGCTGCGTTGCTGATGCTGGTGGTGGTGATGACGGGTTGTGCGACGACCCCCGAGGGGCCGGCGATGCCCGCGGAGTACAAGCCGACCGGTGAAGTCGTGCTGATCCGCAATCAGGCCACGTTCGATGCCTGGCGCGTGATGAACCCCGGCTGCAACATGCGCAAGCGCGGCGACGGGAGCTGGGCGGGCACCATTCAGGGTCAGACGGTCGACGTGAACGTCTACGAGAACCGCATCTCCGGCGTGGGCATGGTGTTCACCCGCGAAATCAAAGACAACCGCATCATCATCACCGGGCAGTTCAATTCGCAGATCGTGCGCTTCGAGCTCGACGGCGAGAAGGCGATGATCCGCTTTCCCGGGCAGTCGTACACGCTGAACGGGCACCTCGAAGAGCCCGGCAAGTTCACCTGGGGCCAGAACGCGGAGCTGCAGTTCAAGGGCGACGCGGCGCAGGCCGTGCCGCCGTGGCCGCAGATCGCGTTCGCCATGCTGGCGGCCCGGTAAACGGCTTCTGGCGGGCATCAGCGGCGCGTTTCGGGTGATGCGAAAAACGCCTCACACCCCGGGAAGTTCGGTGTTATGCGCGCGCGAAATTTCGCAGTTCCTCCTTACCTAACGGAAAGAGTCCATGCAGATCCGCGCCGACGAAGTGAGCCGCATCCTCCGCGAACAGATCAAAGACTACGGCAAGCAGGTCACCGTCTCGGAGACCGGCACCGTGTTGACCGTCGGCGACGGTATCGCCCGCGTGTACGGCCTCGACAACGCCCAGTCTGGTGAGCTCGTCGAGTTCGCCAACGGCGTCAAAGGCCTCGTGCTGAACCTCGAAGAAGACAACGTCGGCGTCGCCATCATGGGTGACTTCCTGGCGATCCGCGAGGGCGACACCGTGAAGCGCACGGGCCAGATCGCGCAGGTGCCCACGGGCAAGGCGCTGCTGGGCCGCGTGGTCGACGCGCTCGGCAACCCCATCGACGGCAAGGGCCCCATCGCCGCCACCGAGATGCGCCGCATCGAGCTGAAGGCGCCCGGCATCGTGAAGCGCAAGGGCGTGCACGAGCCGATGCAGACCGGCATCAAGGCGCTCGACGCGCTCGTGCCCGTCGGCCGCGGCCAGCGCGAGCTGATCATCGGTGACCGTCAGACGGGCAAGACCGCCGTCGCCATCGACGCGATCATCAACCAGAAGGGCCAGAACGTCTTCTGCGTGTACGTCGCCATCGGTCAGAAGCAGTCGACCGTCGCGCAGGTCGTCGACAAGCTCCAGAAGTACGGCGCGCTCGAATACACCATCATCGTCGCCGCCTCGGCCGCCGACCCGGCGCCCATGCAGTTCTTCGCGCCGTACACCGGCTGCGCGATGGGCGAGTACTTCCGCGACAACAAGATGCACGCGCTGGTGATCTACGACGACCTCTCGAAGCAGGCCGTCGCGTACCGTCAGCTCTCGCTCCTGCTGCGCCGCCCGCCGGGCCGCGAGGCGTACCCGGGCGACGTCTTCTACATCCACTCCCGCCTGCTGGAGCGCGCGGCGAAGCTGTCTGATCAGGAAGGCGCGGGTTCGCTGACCGCGCTGCCCATCATCGAGACGCAGGCCGGCGACGTGTCGGCGTACATCCCTACGAACGTGATCTCCATCACCGACGGCCAGATCTTCCTCGAGACCGACCTGTTCTTCGCCGGCATCCGCCCGGCCATCAACGTCGGTCTTTCGGTGTCGCGCGTGGGTTCGGCGGCGCAGATCAAGGCGATGAAGCAGGTCGCCGGCTCGATGAAGCTCGACCTCGCGCAGTACCGCGAGCTCGCGGCCTTCGCGCAGTTCGGTTCCGACCTCGACAAGGCCACGCAAGAAACGCTCGCCCGCGGCG
>JBEHYH010000344.1:0-7248 GCA_048498275.1 Myxococcota bacterium
CACCATCTCTAAGCTATCGCGACCTCACTCGCCGAGGTGTTCGCGTTGTCGTTGATTCTCGGTGCCCTGGTCGCGGCGTCGGCGGGCCGCTCCATCGCGCGCCCGTTGAGCCAGTTGGTGAATGAAGCGAACCGGCTCACGCGCGGTGAGCTGCGGCAGCCCCGCGTCATCGCCGCCGACAGCGAGGTGTGGCGGGTGACCAGCGTGTTCGCCGTGCTGCAGGAGCGGCTCGCGGGGCTGGTCGCGAAGGTCTCACGCACCGGCACGGATGTTTCTGGCGCGACGGCGCTGCTCTCGCGAACCTCGAAGCGCTCCGAGACGACCGCGGCGGAGCAGGCGGCGGCGTTGAATGAGACGTCTGCCACCACCGAAGAACTCGCACGCAGCGCCCGGCAGATCGCGGTGAGCGCCGCATCGGTGCAGGAGCTCGCGCTGCGCACGCAGGACGCGGCGAAGCAGGGCACGCAAGACGCCGCCGCCTTCCTCGCGGCGGTCGAGCGCATGACGCAAGACAACGTCAGCATCGAGAACGCGGTGACCCGATTGCAGCAGCGCGTTCAGCAGATCGGCCGCATCGTCGAGCTCATCAACACCGTCGCCGACCGCAGTGATCTCCTCGCGCTCTCGGCCGAGCTCGAAGGCACGCGCGCGGGCGACGTCGGCCGTGGTTTCTCGCTGGTGGGCGCCGAGATGCGCCGCCTCGCCGAGAACGTCCTCGAGTCGACCGCGGAGGTCGAGGAGCTCATCGCCGAGATTCGTGACGCCACCGTGCGGACCGCCGAGGCGACCCAGCGTGGCGCCGCGCTCACCGACAAGAGCACCGCGCTCGCGGCCGAAGTCACCGGCGCGCTCAATCGCGTCGCGCAGCTCGCCGCGCAGACCGCTGAACAGGTGCGCGGCATCACGCTCGCGACGCAGCAGCAGGAACGCGGGACGGATCAACTCGCCGAAGCGATGGGCGACGTGCTCGCGGGCACGCAGGCGGAGCTGGTGATCACCCAGCGCCTCGCCGATGTGAATCAGTCGCTGGTCACGCTCTCGGGCTCGTTGCAGGCGGTCGTCGCGCGCTTCACCGCGGCGCAGGGGGAGCGCTGAGGTGGCGAGCAGCCGCGAAAAGCTCCTCGGACAATTCCGTGAGCTGGTCGGTGAACGGCTGGGCCGCGTCACGCACTCGTTGATGTCGCTCGAAGGCGCGCCGAACGCTGAAGCGGGCCGTGAGGCGCTGCGCGAGCTGCATGGGCTCAAAGGCGAAGCGCGCATGATGGGCTTCGGCGACATCAATTCGCTCGTGCACGACATGGAAGAGGTCGTGCGCGTCGCCGAGCCCCGCGCGTATTCGCTGCAGGCCTCGACCGTCGACGCGCTGCTCGTGGTGTGCGACGCGATTCAGGTCTGCGCCGGAGCGGTCGCCGGTGACGCGCCCGACATTCCGCGGCTGCTCGCGTGGCTCAAGCAGTGTCTCGAAGTGGAGACCGGGCAACCTGCCGCGCCGGCTCCGGAAGCGCCCGGCTCCGCGCCGTCGCCCGCGCCGCAGCCCGTGAAAGAACAGACGCGCGCGGCCGACGCGTCGATTCGCATCACGCAGCAGAGCCTCGAGGTGTTGACGGGCTCGGTGAACGCGCTCTCGCAGCGCGCGCGGCAGAACGAGGCGCTCGCCGCCCGCCGCCGGCAACTTCAACGCGAGCTCGTCGCGCTGCATCGCGAGTCAGAAGATCTCGGCCCCGCAGCGCAGGCGTTCGCCAGCCGTCTCGGGCGCGCCAAGGAGCTGACCTCGGAGATTCATCGCCGCGCCGCGCTGCTGCACATCGACGAGCTCAAGGAACTCTCGGTGCTCACCGATGAGATCACCGCGTTGCGCATGGTGCCGCTCTCGGTGTTGTTCGAGCCGTACCCGCGCATGGTGCGCGAGCTCGCGAAGGAGCTCGGCAAGGAGGTCGATCTCGTCATCGAAGGCGAAGACGAGCGCATCGACCGCTCGGTGCTCGACGCGTTGAAAGACCCGCTGATGCACCTCGTGCGCAACGCGGTCGATCACGGTCTCGAAGACAAGGACACGCGGCTCGCCGCGCGCAAATCACCGCGCGGTGTGTTGCTGCTGGCGGCGCGTCGCGAAGGCGAGCGTCTGGTGCTGCGCGTTCGTGAAGACGGCCGCGGTTTGAATCCCGAAGAGCTGCGCGCGGTGGCGGTGCGGCGTGGGCTGCTCGACGTCGCGACCGCGAACCGGCTCACCGATGCGCAGGCGGTCGACCTCATCTTTCAAGCCGGGTTCTCGTCGCGCGACGTGGTCACTGATGTCTCCGGCCGTGGCGTTGGCCTCGATGTCGTGCGCACGCGGCTCGTCTCGGTCGGCGGTGACGTCTTCGTCGAATCGGCTCCCGGCGAGGGCAGCACGTTCGAGCTGCGCGTGCCCGTCAGTCTCACCGTGGCGCCGGTGCTGTTCATCAAGGCCGGCGATGAGATCCTCTGTCTGAGCGCATCGAACGTGCTCCGCGCGGTGCTCATCGAGAACGAGATGATGACGGAGGTCGCGGGCAAACCCGCGCTCCGCATCGAAGGCGACGTGCTGCCGTTCTCGAGCGTCGCGTCGCTGTTGTTCTCGGCGCCCGAACGCGCGCCCGTCGCTGGTGAGCTCGTGCTCGTGCTCCGAGGTCGCGGGCACACCGCGGCCATCGCCGTCGACCGTGTGCTCGAAGAACGGGTGCAGGCCGTGCTGCCGTTGAAGGGCCTGCTCTCGCGCTACGTGCATCTCTCGGGAGCGACGCCGATGGCCGATGGTGAACTCGCGCTGGTGCTCTCGGCGCCGCACCTGGTGGCGACGGTGCACGGTCGTGAGCTGCGGCTGCATGCGGCGCCGCGCTCAGCTCACGAAGACAAACGACGGCGCGTGCTGGTGGTCGATGATTCGCCGCTCACGCGCGAGCTGCTGGTCTCGTTGCTCGAAGCCGTCGGCTACCTCGTGGTGCAGGCGACCGACGGAGCGCAGGCCATCGACGTGCTCGGCCGTGAGCGTGTCGACTGCGTGGTGACCGACCTCGAGATGCCCAACGTCGACGGGCTCGAGCTCACGCGGCGACTCAAGGCGCACCCGAACTTCAGCAGGCTCCCGGTCGTCATCGTCACCACGCGCGGGAGCGAACAAGACAGACGGCGCGGCATGGAAGCCGGCGCAGATGGGTACGTCACCAAAGGCGACCTCGTCAGGCAGGACCTGGTCGACGTCGTCGGCCGTTTGATGTCATGAATCAGGGAGTGCCAATGGCTGGGAAAATCGGAGTGCTGGTCGTCGACGACAGTCCGCTCATTCGGCAACTGATCGTCGATGCGCTCCAGCGCGACCCCGACATCGAAGTGCTCGGCACCGCGTCGAACGGCGAAGAAGCGCTCGCGCTCACGGCGACGTTGAAGCCGCAGGTCATCACGATGGACGTCGACATGCCGGTGATGGACGGGCTGACCGCGAGCGAGAAGATCATGGCGGACTTTCCCACGCCGATTCTGGTGCTCACCGCCGACCCGCGAAATCAGGCGCCCGAGCTTACGCATCGCGCGCTCACCGTCGGCGCGCTCGCGTTGCGCGTGAAGCCCGTCGAAGCCGAGATGGCGAGCATCACCCGCGAAGTGAAGTTGCTCGCGACCGTGCCGGTGATTCGGCACGTGAAGGGCGTGCGCAAGGCGCCTCCGGGGAGCACACCGGCCGGTGGTGTGCCGATCGCGAGCATGACGCCGATTCCGTCGCCGGCTCCGCAGCCCGCGCCGTTGATGCCCGGCAACATCGGCATCGTGTGCGTCGCCAGCAGCACCGGCGGTCCGCAGGTCGTGCAGAAGCTGCTCGCCGAGCTGCCCGCGGATTTTCCCGCGCCGGTCGCGGTGGTGCAGCACATCAACGCCGCGTTCGCTGATTCGCTCGTGAGCTGGCTCGCGTCGTCTTCGAAGTTGAAGGTGAAGCTCGCGAAAGATGGAGACCTGCTGACGCCGGGCACGGTGCTCATCGCGCCGCCCGACGCGCATCTCACGGTGATGCGTGGGCGCGTGTCGGTCACTCCAGGGCCCGCGCGCGATGGTCATGTGCCGTCGGGCTCAGCGCTGCTCGAGTCGGCGGCGAAGGCGTACGGCCGGCGCACCGTCGGCGTGATCCTCACCGGCATGGGCAACGACGGCGTCGACGGCATCGCGGCGATTCACGCGGCCGGCGGCAAGACGCTCGCGCAGAATCAAGAATCGGCGGTGGTGTTCGGCATGCCCGGCGCCGCCATCGCGAAGGGCCTGGTGGACATCGTGGTGCACGGCGACGAAGTGGCGAGCGTGTTGGTGAAGCTGGCGCGCGGCGCAGAGCCGAAGTGACGCCGTTCGACGCGTTGCTCACGCGCATCGCCGCCCACACCGGCGTCGCGCTCTCGGAGCAGCAGGCGGCGCGCCTCGTTCGCGAGCTGCGGAAGAGACTCAAAGACGACGAGTCACTCGCCGTGCGTCTTCTGCAGCGGCTCGACGCGAAGGAGACGGGTGACGAGCTCAACGCGTTGCTCTCGCTCATCTCGGTGCACAAGACCGAGCTCTTTCGCGATGAGGAGCAACTGCGCGCGCTGTCGACCAACGTGCTGCGGAATCTGGTGACGCAGGCGCGGCCGCTGCGCGTGTGGAGCGCCGGGTGTTCGACCGGTGAGGAAGTCGCGACGTTGTTGCTGCTGCTCGCTGAAGCGGGCGCGTCGCCGGACAGCACGGTGCTGGGCAGCGACCTCGCTCCGCGCGCGCTCGAACGCGCGGCGCAGTTGAGCTTTCACGCTGACGCGCTCGAACGTGTGCCGAAGTCGTTGCTCGAACGCTTCTTCGTGTCGACCGGCCGGCGTGACGGTTCGCGAACGCTCTCGCCGTTGCTCGCGCGTCAGGCGCGCTTTCAGCAGCACAACCTGAACGACGAGCGCTACCCGGAAACCGACGGCGGCTTCGACGTCATCGTGTGCCGCAACGTGCTCATCTATTTCACGCCGCAGGCGGCGAAGGCGACCATCCAGCGGCTGGTGTCGCGGTTGCGCGTGGGCGGGGTGCTGGTGCTCTCCGCCGCAGAACCGTTGCTCGAGCCCGTCGCCGAGCTCACCACGCTGATGGTGCCTGGCGCGTTCTTCTACCAACGCACGCTCTACACGCCGCCGCCGGAGCCGCCGCTGCTTCCACGCCCGAGCGCTCCGCCGATCGCCGTGCCGCGCACGCGCTCGTCACCGCTGCCGCCGCCGAGCTCCGCGGAAGAAGAGGGCGCGCGATTGTTCGAAACGCTGCTGGAGACCGACCACGCCAACGCCGAGAACGAGCTGCGCAAGGTGCTCTATCTCTCGCCGAAGCTGGCCGCGGCGCGCTACCTGCTCGGCATGGTGCTCGAACGTCGCGGGGCTCGCGCCGAGGCGCTCACCGAGTACCGCCGCGCTCAGTCGTTGCTGGAAGCCGGAGACGCGCACCTCGTGCCCTTCTTTCTGAACCGTGCGCGCCTGTTGGCCGCGTGCACGCAGAAGCTGAGATAAGAGCGCCTCCGTTTGCGCGCGCTCTATGTCATCGCCACCTGGCTCTTCTTCGTGCTGGCGTTCCCGGTGCTGACGCTGATGCGCAAGACGCGCGACGGGTTCTGGCAGCGCTTCGGCTTCGTGAAGTTGCCACCGTTCGAAGGGCAGACGCTCTGGTTTCACGGCGCGAGCGCCGGTGACCTGCTCGCGCTCTCGCCGATGATTTCACGTCTGCGCACGCGCCTGCCGAAGGCGCGCATCGTGGTCAGCACCATGACCAACACCGGCGCGTTGATGGCGCAGCAGCGGCTCGCGGCGCACATCGATCACGTCATCTACGCCCCGTGGGACCTGTTCTTCGCGACCCGTCGCGCGATCGCCGCCGTGAAGCCCGCGCTGCTGGTGCTCGAGTACACGGAGATCTGGCCGAACCTGATTCGCGCCGCGCATGTCTCGGGGGCGCGCGTCGCGCTGACGAACGGGCGTTTCTCGGCGAAGCATCTGAGCCGTTATCGCGCGCTGTTCTCGGTGATCGAGAACCCGCTGCTCGACATCGACCTCTTCTTGATGCGCGAAGAAGACGAGGCCGAACGCGCGCTGCAACTCGGCGCCCCGAAAGAGCGCGTGCGCGTCACCGGCAACACCAAGTTCGACGCGCTGGTGCCGGCGACCGCGTCTGCCATCGACGACACCTTGAAGACGGTGCTCGGCCTCGCCGACGACGCCATCGTGTGGATCGCCGGGAGCACCCACGAAGGCGAAGAAGAAGTGCTGCTCGCGGCGTATCGGCAACTCGTCGCGCAGTTCCCGTCGCTCGCGCTGGTCATCGCGCCGCGCTACCTCGAGCGCGCTGAACGCGTGGGGCAGCTCGTGCGCGACGCAGGCCAGCGCGTCGCGTTTCGTTCGAAGGGCAACTTCGAGCGCGCCAACGTCGTGGTGTTGGACTCCATCGGCGAGCTCGCGCGCGTGTATCGCCTCGCGACCGTGGTGTTCGTCGGCGGCAGCTTCACCACGCGCGGAGGGCAGAACATTCTCGAGCCCGCCGCGCAGGGGAAGCCGGTGCTCTTCGGGCCGCACATGGAGAACTTCCGCGACTCGGTGGCGGTGCTCGTCGGCCGAGGCGGCATTCAGGTGAACGACGCGGAACATCTCGTGCGCGTGATGAGCGATCTGCTCGCGCGGCCCGGCAGCGTCGAGGCGCTCGGTGAACTCGCGCGGCAGGCGGTGCGGCAGATTTCAGGCGCGAGCGATCGCAACGTGCAGGCGCTCGCGGAGCTGCTGCCGTGAAGATTCTGCACCTCCTCGCCTCTCCATTCTTCACCGGGCCCGCAGACACGGTGCTGCAGCTCGCGGCGGAGCAGCGCGCGTTGGGTCATGAAGTCAGCGTCGCCGTCGACCGCAAACGCACCGAGAACTCGAGCGAGGAGCTGCTCGCGCCACGCGTCGATGCGCTCGGGCTCGCGTCGGCGCTGCCGCTGGAACTCTCGGTGAAGTCGACTCCGCTCGCGATGGCGCGCGACGTGCTCGCGTTGCGCCGCGCCGAAGCCGACGTCGTACACGCGCACTTTTCGCACGACCACACGTTGCTCCGCTTCGGCCGCCCGCGCGGGAGTGTCACGGTCCGTTCGATTCACGCGCCGCGCTCGCTGCGCCGGTTTCTCCCCGCGGCTGATGGGTACACCGTGCCGTACGAAGCGCTGGTGCGCGGGTTGCTCGGCAAACGCGTACTGATTCTCCCCGCGATGGTTTCGAGCGCGCT
>JBEHYH010000345.1:0-7238 GCA_048498275.1 Myxococcota bacterium
GGTCAACGCGCGCCTCCGAACGCGCGCGCGGCCCTGCTCGGCGCGGCGACGCCGTTTCTCCCCTGCGGCCTGCTGTATGGAATGTTCCTCGCCGCGCTGGCGACCGGCTCGTCATGGAGCGGCGCGGCGTTGCTCTCGGCTTTTGCGCTCGGGAGCGCGCCGGCGTTGGCCGCCGTTCAGCTCGGCGCGCGCCGCTTCGAGATCTCACCGCTGCTTCGCCGCGCGGTGTTGTTGAGCGCCGCGGCGTTGCTCGTGTTCCGCGCGCTGTCGACGCACGCCGAAGTGAACCACTGCGGCTGACGTTCAATGCGTGATGACGATCACGGTCGCCGCGATGAAGCCCGCGCAGCCCAGCATCACCAGCACGAACAACTTCTTCACCAACGCATCGCCTTCATTCGCCGTCGACTCGCTCATGCGCCGGAGCCACTGCAAATCACCGGCCCTCGCGTCATCGAAGCGCGCGCATCGCTCGCCCGCGCAGCTTCTGCATGCAGCTACCCGTGTCCGCGCGAATTCTGCGTCGCCCCGCGCGCGGCAGAACTCTTGCTACCGCAGCGACACCATCGTGCTGGTTTCAACGCATACCTTCTTGAGCCGCGTCGCGACGCGAACACGGCTCGCCCCCGACGATTGCGGGCATCTGGTCGAGCTGACGATCAAGACCATCGCCGCGCACCTCGACGCCGACACGCGGAGTCAGCTCATCGACAACCTGCCGCCGACGCTCGCGGTGTGGGCCGAGGCCGCGGCGCAAAGCACGCCGCACGGTTTGCGCACGCTGCGTCAGTCGGGGCTGGCGCCGGAGCACGTCGCGGTGGTGTGCGGCGGGCTCGCGGCGATGCTCCCTGACGAGCTGCGTGAGGCGCTCCGCATCGAGCTCCCCGACAAGTTCGCGGCGCTGCTCGTGCCCCTGGAGCCCGAGCCGGACGACCTCTCATCGTGGCGGGCGAAGAGCCCGTAGCGTCAGCTCGCCTTCGCCGAAGCGCCCGGCCGCAGCGCCCGCGGCAGCGCCTGCTTGACGCCGGGGCTCGAGAGCAGAAAGTCGAGCGCGCGCAGCGCGTCGGTGGTGGTGAAGATGCCGACGATTTCGAGGCCGCGCTGAACGATGGCGGAGCCGAAGTGCTCCCGCGCCATGCGCCTCGCGACGTCGGCGAGCGGCGCGTCTTCGGCCACCGTGAAGACGTCGGCCGACATCAGCTCTTCGACAGGGAGCGACGACGCGTCGACCCCCTCGAGCCCGTCGACCAGCGCGAGATCACGCTGCGAGACGATGCCCACCAGCTTTCCACCGTCGAGCACCGGCAGATGGTGAACGCGGAATTTGCGCATCAGCTCGTACGCGGCGTCGACGCTGCGATCGTGGCCGATGGTGTGGAGCGAGGGCGTCATGAAGTTGGCGATGGAGTCGTCGTTCATGCGTGAGGGCTTCAGCAAACCGCGTTCCACCGGCGTCTCCCGGCAGCGCGCAAGGGCGGCCCGCAGATTCTGCGCACCGGTGACGGGGCATCGCATTTGCTAAACACCGGGCGTGGCCGAGACGATCTTCGAAGAGCTGAAGCGGTATGTGGGGTTCTCACAGATCGACGAGAACGCCCTGCGCGCGCTCCACCCCGTCGCGAAGCCGTCGTTCGCGATCATCACCGAGGAGTTCTACGCGCGCATCCTCGAGCACGACGGAGCCCGCGCGGCGCTGATCGGCGGCGAGTCATCGGTCGGGCACCTCAAGGTCTCGCTGCGCGCCTGGCTCGACAAGCTGCTGTCGGGCCCGTGGGACGAGCCCTACTTCGAGCTGCGCTGCCGCATCGGCCGCGTGCACGTGCGCATCGATCTGCCGCAGCACTACATGTTCGGGGCGATGAACGTCATCCGCCGCAGGCTGGCCGACGTGCTCGACGCCCACTTCCCCGGGCGGCGCGAGATGGTGGAGGCCGTCGACCGCGCGCTCGACCTCGAGCTGGCGATCATGCTGCACACCTACCGGGAAGATTCGCAGGAACAGCAGGCGCGCCGTGAACGCCTCGCCACCTTCGGCCAGCTCGTCGGCACCGTGAGCCACGAGCTGCGCAACCCGCTCACCGTCATCGAGACCTCCGCGTATCTGCTCAGGTCGACCGTCGCCGGTGACGTGCGCGGTGAGAAGCACGTGGCGCGCATCGGCGAGCAGGTGTCGATCGCGAACAAGATCGTCACCGACCTGCTCGACATGATTCGCGACCGCCCGCTGGTGCGGGAGCCGATCGCGCTGCACGAGGTCATCGACGTCGCGCTCACCGAGGTCACCAACCGCGCGAACATGAACGTCACCGTCGAGGGCATGAAGGAGCTGCCGCCGATCACCGGTGACCGCGGCCTGCTCCGGCAGCTCTTCTTCAACCTGCTCCAGAACGCGGTGCAGGCGTGCGAGGGCCGTGGCCAGCTCCGCGTGCTGGGCTCGGCGGAGGGCGGCTTCGTGCACGTCGCGATCGAAGACTCGGGCCCCGGGGTCGACGAGTCGATTCGGCGCCGGCTCTTCGAACCGCTGGTGACGACCCGATCGCAGGGCGTCGGGCTCGGGCTCGCGCTGGTGAAGCGCATCGCCGAGCGCCACGGCGGCTCCGTGGTCTACGCGCCGAGGAGCGAAGGTGGCGCGCGCTTCATCGTCGCCCTTCCCGCGAGTGGCCGGCGATGACCCGCCCGCTGCGCGTGCTGGTGGTCGATGACAACCCCGGCTTCGTCGACAACATGCACGAGATCCTCACCGACGCCGGGTACGCGCCGGTGGGCGTGAGCTCCGCGGCGGCCGCGCGCGACGAAGCGGCGAAGGGCTTCGACCTCGCGATCATCGACATGAAGCTGCCTGACGACGTGGGCACCGAGCTCGCCGTCACGCTCAAGACCATCAACCCCGACGCCGCGGTGATCATGCTCACCGGCTATTCGACCGTCGAGACCGCCGCCGCCGCCGTGCGCGCGGGTGCCTTCGCGTACATGTCGAAGCCCGCGGCGACGCCGAACCTGCTGCTCACGCTGGAGCAGGCCGGGCGGCAGGTGCGCCTGCAGGCCGACAAACACGAGCTCGCGCGCCGCGTGCAGACCGCCGAGAAGCTCGCCGCCATCGGCACGCTCACCGCCGGTCTGTCTCACGAGATCCGCAACCCGCTCAACGCGGCGGGGCTTCAACTGCAGGTGCTCGAACGGCGCATCGAACAGGTGAACCCCGAGGAGCTGCGCGCGACGTTGCTCAAGCCGCTCTCGCTGGTGCGCAACGAGATCCGCCGGCTCGACCGGCTGCTCGAAGACTTCCTCCAGTTCTCCCGGCCGCGCGAGCTCAAGTCAGAACGGGTGGAGCTCCCGACGCTGATCTCGAACATCGTGGAGCTGCTGGAGAAGAACGCCGAGACCTCGAAGATCACGCTGGTGAAGCGGCTCGCGGCCCACGCCGCGGTGAACGGCGACGACGCGCGCCTGCGGCAGGCGGTGATGAACCTCGCGCTCAACGCGATCCAGGCCTCGCCCGGCGGCACGGTGACCTTCGGCGTCGAGCCCTCCATCAACCAGGTGCAGCTCACCGTCGACGACACCGGGCCCGGCGTGCCCCGCGAGCTGCGCGATCGCATCTTCGAGCCGTTCTTCACCACCAAGAGCGGCGGCACCGGGCTCGGCCTGCCCCTCGTGCATTCCATCGTCACCCAGCACGGCGGCTCGATCACCGTCGCCGACTCACCGGCGGGTGGCGCGCGCTTCACCGTCACCCTGCCGCTGGCCCGCTGACGGCACGCGGCTTGCTAAATCACCGGTATGCCGAATGAACGAATTCTCGTCGTCGACGATGAGGTCAACGCGCGCGAGGCGCTGAAGACCCTGTTGTCTGAAGAAGGCTTCGAGGTCGCCGAGGCCGGTGACGGCGAAGAGGCGCTGGAAATGCTGTCGAGCTTCGCGCCCGCGGTGGTGCTGACCGACGTGCGCATGCCGAAGCTCGATGGCATCTCGTTCCTCAAGAAGGCCCGGGAGAACGGCTCTGATTCGGTGTTCGTGGTGATGACCGCCTTCGGCTCGATCGAGATGGCGGTCGAGGCGATGCGCGCGGGCGCCGAGAACTACCTCCTCAAACCGTTGGACGTGAAGTCCGTGCTCATCGTGCTCGAGAAGGCGCTGGAGAAACGCCAGCTCCGCCGCGACGCCTCGAGCCTGCGGCAGCGCGTGCGTGAACGCTTCAGCTTCCCCAACATCATCGGTGACGCGCCGGAGCTGCAGGGCGTCTTCGAGCTCATCAAGCAGGCCGCGCCGACCAAGGCGACGGTGCTGATCCTCGGTGAGTCGGGCACCGGCAAGGAGCTCGTCGCGCAGGCGCTCCACGAAGAATCGCCGCGCCGCGACAAGCCCTTCATCAAGGTCAACTGCGCCGCGCTCTCGGAGTCGCTGCTGGAGAGCGAGCTCTTCGGCCACGAGAAGGGCTCCTTCACCGGCGCCATCGGCCGCAAGGAAGGCCGCTTCGAGCTCGCCGACGGCGGCACGCTCTTCCTCGACGAGGTCGGCGAAATTTCTGCGTCGCTGCAGATCAAGCTGCTGCGCGTGTTGCAGAACCGGGAGTTCGAGCGCGTCGGCGGCACGCAGACGGTGAAGGTCGACGTGCGCCTCGTCGCGGCCACCAACCGCGACCTCGCCGCCGAGGTGAAGGCCGGGCGCTTCCGCGAAGACCTCTACTACCGGCTCAACGTGGTGGCGGTGACGCTGCCTCCGCTGCGCTCGAGGAAGGCCGACATCCCCGCGCTGGTGAGTCACTTCGTCGAGAAGTTCGCGCAGGCCTACGGCAAGCAGGTGAAGGGCCTCGCGCCGGGCACGCTCAACGCCTTCTTGAGCCACAGTTGGCCCGGCAACGTGCGCGAGCTCGAGAACGCCGTCGAACGCGCGGTGGTGCTCTGCAAGGGCTCGGAGCTGACCTCCGATGACCTGCCGCCATCACTGCAGGGGCCGCGGCCGCAACAGTCGGGCGCGGGAGGCCTCATCCCCGGGGCGACGATGGCGGTCATCGAGCGCGAAGCCATCTTGAAGACGCTGGAGATGGTGGGCGGCTCCACGGCGCGCGCGGCGGAGGTGCTGGGGATCAGCGTGCGCACCATCCAGTACCGGCTCAAGGCCTACGGTGAAGCGGTGCCGGCGCATGCCTGACGCAGGTTTTGCGCGCCCCGGGGTCTCCGCGCAAATCATGCGCCGTCGCGCTCGGCGAAGTTCCGCCAGAGCGCGATGGCGGCGTACGAACGAAACGGCCGCGCGAGGTTCACCTCGAGCCCCTCGTGGCGCTCGAGCTCCCGCTTCAGCACGTAGTCACCGGCGGGAAAGGCATCGTCGTCATCGAACGCGAACATCGCGGCGTACTCCGTGGTCCACGGGCCGACGCCGGGGACCTCACGCAGCACTTTGCGGACCTCGGCGATCGGCTGCGAACCATCTTCTTTGAGCGCGCCGGTGACGAAGCGCTCGGCGAGCTCGACGAGCGCCCTTCTTCGCGCCGCAGACGTACGCACCTTCGAGAGGTCGGCGTTCAGCACCTGCTCCGGCGTCGGGAAGAACGGAGCGCCCGCCGCGCTCATCAGCTCCGTGGTGAGCGTGCGGCCGAAGTTGATGGAAACCAGTTGGCCGAGGATCGTCGAAGCGACGGCCTCGAACGCGCTCCATCTCCGCGCGATGCGCAGACCGGGGAAGCGCGCCCACACCTTCGCGAGCACCACATCGCGCTTCATCGCCGCGTCGATCGCGGCGGCGTCGACGTCGAGCCCGAACATCTGCCGCACGCGCGTCGTGATGTGCGCGACCTTCGTGTCGTCGACGCCCCAGATCTGCAGACGCATCGGCCTCCCGGCGACGACCTCGAACCACGTGTCATTCGAGAGAACGCGGCGGTAGCGCGGACCTTCGACACGCTCGAGCCCGGGGATCGCGTGCGCTGCATGGCTGCGAAGCACGCTCGCCACGTCGAACGGCGCCGTGAAGGGCAACGCCACCTCGGCGACCAACGCTGCGCGCTTCGTCCTCATCGTGGCACGGGAGAATCAGCGTCGTTACCCCCGGGCGCCACCCGGATCTTGCGCATGAATGAAGTCGACGCCGAAATCGCAGCGGGCTTCGCCGACAGCTACCGGCGCATCGAGCGCGTCATCAAACAGATCCCCCGTGGGCGCGTGATGACTTACGGCTCGGTCGCGGCCGAGGCGGGGCTCGGGCGCGCCGCGCGACTCGTGGGCTACGCGCTCCACAAGATCTACCCGTTCGTGCCGTGGCATCGCGTTCTGGGGAAACGCGCGAAGAACATCGCGCAGGTCGCGATCAAAGACGCGCTGCTGGGCGCTCGGCAGCGCGCGCTGCTCGAAGCCGAAGGCGTGCTCTTCAGCGCGTCAGCCGGCGTCGAGCTCGAACGCTACGGGTTTCAGCCCGGTATGCGCGATGCAGATCTCCGCGGCATGACCACACCCACCCAGAAGAAGGCACAGAAGAAGGTGCGCAAGGTGATGCACGAATTCAAGGAAGGCACGCTGCGTTCAGGCGGCTCGGGCAAGAAGGTACGCAGCCGCAAGCAGGCGATCGCGATCGGCTTGAGCGAAGCGCGCCGGGCCGGCGCGAAGCTCCCCCGCAAGAAGGCGAAATCGCGCTGACTGCTTCGTCACAATGGTCCGAAGCTTCATCAGACTGATGGAGTTGGGCCGCCAAGCGCCGTGAATCACGTACGAAACGAGCAGGCACGCGCGATGCAATCTTCCCTGGTCCACCCGTTGAACGAAAGGAAGACGCCATGACCACGCACACGCAGACGAATCACTCGAAGGCGAACTCCAATCACGCCGGTGCCGTGCATGCGGTGACTGCGATGCTCGACGACCTCGACGTGAAGCATGAGCTCACCCGCGCGAAGAAGGCCGCGGTGAAGTTGACCGATCAAGCCATCGAAGCCGGGCAGTCGCACCCGAAGACCGCCGCGGCGGTGTTGCTGGGCACCGGTGCGTTGCTGGGTTCGATCGCCTACCGCCTCTTTGCTCCGCAGCCGACCGCGACGCAGCTCCTCACGAAGAACCTGCAGCGGGGCGCGATGACCGCGGGCCGGTCATTCCTCAGCGGCCTCGCGATGGCGCGCAAACGCCTGGCGTGACCAAGGGAGCCGATGACCTGGCTCGCGTTGTCCGCCTCTCCGTGGGAGCTCATCGCTCGCGCGACCGTCGTGTACTGGGCGTTGTTCCTGCTCTTCCGCTTCGTGCTCCAGCGCG
>JBEHYH010000346.1:0-7221 GCA_048498275.1 Myxococcota bacterium
TCGCCGAACGTCTGTTCGAGCGCGACGCCGAGGTTGAACTGAAACGCGCCCGCGCCGGTGGCGTCGGTGGCGAGCGGCCGACTCGAGGTCTCCGGCGGTTTTCCGCTCGGCAGCGTCACCCCCGCGAGCGCCGCGACCCCGGGGATGTATGCGTGCTGACCCGCGCCGAAGAAGTCGTAGCGCGCGGCCATGTTCACGTCTCCGAGGCCTCCGCCGGCGTCGTTCACTGATGGCACCCAGCGCGCGGTCTGCACGAACGGCAGCAGGAACGTGACCTGCGCTTTCTCGAACGCGCGCACGGTGACGAACAGATCTTCCTCGAGGCCGAGCTCATGCGCGCCGCGTGGGTTGCCGATGAAGCGACGCCGTGAATCGAAGCTGCCCTCGATGTCGTTGAACTTCACCGAGAGCCCGACCGCCGCGTCTTCGTGAAGCTGCAACCGGCCCGGAGTCAGCGCGCTGCCGCCCGCGCAACAGGCCTGCGCCCACGCGAGGCCCGGCAACACCAGCGCGGCGCAGACCACCCACTTCACGGGATCTCGAGCTGCACGACGAACGCGTCATCGGCGGCGCCGGAGAGTTGCGTGCGCAGCTCCCAGGCGCCGGGCATGTAGATGTTGATGCCTTCGGCGACGAGCGTGTCGTCGGTCGAAATCGCCGCCGCTCCGTGACCCATCGCGGGCATCCACGGCGTGACCGACGCACCGACGCCGCCATCGAGCGATGGAAATTCGAACTTCACCGCGAGCTGACCGCGGGCGGGTGGTTGAGGGCTGGTCCACACTTTCACCTCGAGCCCCGAGGTCGTGGTCAGCGTCTGCAACGGCTCGCCCGAGAATGACGTGGTCGACGCGCCGCCACCTGCGCAGCCGCAAAGAAAGACGAGGGCGATGGTCCGCAACGACATGCGAACCACTTAGTCAGGAACCGCGAATCACCGCTGCGACACATTGCCGCAGCGCTCGGAGAGACGTAGATCCACCCGCCGTGACTGAAGACGAACTCCGCGCGCTGGTGAAAGCCGTCGTCACCGAGGTGGTGAAGGCCGACAGCGCTCCAACGCCGGCCGACGTCGAACCGCCGGCGTGGAGTCGTGGACCGAAGCATCGCCCGTTGCCGCCGGTGCGCAGCGAGGAGGCGATTGAACGCCTCGTCGCCACCACGCCCTCGCGCATCGCGACGGGCCGCACGGGCACGCGGTACCTCACCGGTCAGTATCTCGGGCTCCGCGCAGATCACGCCATCGCGCTCGACGCCGTGCATTCGGAGCTCGATGACGCGTGGGCGAGCGCGCAGGGCTGGCTGCCGCTGCGTACGAGGTCGAAAGACCACACCGAATTCCTGCTGCACCCCGACACCGGCCGCCGCCTCGATGACGCGAGCCGCGAAAAGTGTTCGCGTGAAGCGACGTCGGGTGTCGACGTGCAGTTGATTGCTGGAGATGGACTCGCCGCGAGCGCGCTGAAGTTGAACGGCCCGCCGGTGATGAAGGCGCTGCGCACCGCGCTCGAAGCGAAAGGTTTCTCCGTCGGCAAGACGCTGTTCGTGAAGTTCGCGCGCATCGGCGTGCAGGACGAGATCGGCGTCATCACCAAATCGAAGAGCACCATCATCGTGGTCGGTGAACGCCCCGGTCTCGGCACGGGTGACTCGCTGTCGATCTACACGGCGTTCGCTCCGCGCCTCGGGCAGGACAATTCGGAGAAAGACTGCATTTCGAACGTGCGTGAGATCGGTTTTCCCCCCGAACGCGCGGCGGTGAAGTGCGCTGAATTGATGAAGGCTTCATTCGCGGCCGGTGGCGGCGGCGTCAAACTCACGGGTGGCCGCTGATGCGTAACTTGAAGCCGTTGCTCCCGAAGCTGCTCACGGTGCGGAACATCGAACAGGTCGACGCGCAGCTCGGCAAGGCGCTCTCACTCGACCCGCAGAAGCACACGTCGATCGCGTTGATCACGTGTGATCAAGACGACTCGCTCTACGCGGCGTTGGATCACGCGACCAAATACGCGGAGGTCGACGTGGTGTACGCGAAGTCGTTCTACGCCGGCAGCGCGCATGCGTCGGGGCCGTTGTCGGGCGAGATTCTGGGAATCCTCGCGGGCGCGAACCCCTCGGAGGTCGCCGAAGGCGTGTGGGCGCTGCGTGAGGCCATCGAGAAGAAGATCCACTTTGTCACCTTCGAAGGTGACCCGGCTCCGGCGTTCTTCCCCCATGTGATTTCGGAAACCGGGCGCTACCTGTCGCAGCTCGCCGGGGTTCGGGTCGGAGCACCGCTCGCGTACCTCATCGCTCCGCCGACGGAAGCGCTCGTGGGGCTCGATGCGGCGTTGAAAGCGGCGAACGTCGAGCTCAAGAAATTCTTCGGGCCTCCGACGGAGACCAACTTCGCGGGCGGGTACCTCACCGGTGCTTTGCCCGATGTCGAAGAGGCCGCGCGCGCGTTCACCGATGCGATTGCACAGGTCGTCGCGTCGCCGCTCGGCGGCATGGTTCGCCCCGAGCGTGAACGCCGCTGATTCGCCGTCAGGAACAACGGGTCAGTCAGACTGCAACGAACCAAAGGCCATCGCCGCGGGGACTTTGGGGTCTCCGTGGAGCACACGCTCGATGAACGGCGGGCGTTGCAGCGCAGCCGCCTGAATCCATTTCCCCGCGTGGACGTGAGCGCCGTCGTGTTCGAACACGCGATACGCGCCGAGCACCGTCGAGCAACCTGCGTTCGCGACGCGAATGCCGTTGTTCACCGTCTCACGCGGCACGTGTTTGTGCCCGTGGAGCACGAGATCGACGCGGCCTTCGATGCGGCGAAGCAGCTCCGCGCCGAGCGGGAGTTCCGCGGCGTGCGGCCAGCCGAAGCGATGCGCGAACCACTCACCGATGCCTTCGACCGGCATGGGGAGCACGTGGTGATGCAGCAGCACCGCGCGCGTCCAGCCACGAGGCGCGAGCGCGAGCGCGTCGTCGACCGCGTCGAGCATGGTCGCGCAGAGATCGCCGTGACTTCTGAACGTGCTCTTGTTGTGCGGCGCCGTGGAGTTGATGCACACCATGAAGAGCCCATCGCGGCTGTCGACGGAAACGCGCAGGTCATCGCTGAGCAGCTCGGCGACGCCGTCACCCGCGACGTCATGATTACCGGGCACCACGGTGAGCTTCTTCTCGCGGAGCAACGGCGCGAACACCTCGAGCCAGGTTTCGTATTCGGCGATGGAACCCGAATGCGTGATGTCTCCGGTGACGACGATGTGATCGACGTTTTCCTCGCGGAGTGAGCGCACGAGCTCGATCGCCGCCGGCACGTGCTCGGGGCGTTCGCCGAAGTGCAGATCTGAGAGATGCGCGAGGCGGTACATGGTCAACGTCGAACGGCTGGAGGCGGAGTGGGGCGGCTGCGCGGAGCTGCGTCGCGATGTTTCGACGGGAGCGCGTTGAGCACGCCGACGACCACCGTCATCGCGAGCCACGAGAGCGCGAAGCTGAGCTTCGAAGTTCTGAGGTGGGAGGCGCGCGTCTTCACGACGCCTCCAGAACGAACTCGTCGCGCCGCTTCGACGGGAGCGCGGCGAACAAGGTGAACGCCGCTTTGATCGCGAGCCACGAGAGTTTGAAGGTGAGCGTTTTCATGTCAGCTCCGAAGTGATGCGGTTGAGCGTCGCGACCACGGTGATGAGCGCGAGCGTCTTCACGTCGCCTCCGAGGCGCGCGGGTGCGTGAGCACCGCGTAGGCGGCACCGACGGTCTTGAGCGCGAACCACGCGACCGAGAAGGTGAGCGAGACGGCGCCCCTCACCCGGAAGAGAGAGTTCATGTCGCCTCCACGGGCGTGAGTTCGGGTCGCGCACCGAGCAGCCGTGAACGTGAACCGACGCGCAACCGCGTGCCGCGCCACTTCACCGTGCGAGAGAAGAAGCCGTTGAGCCACGCGATGAAGAGCAGGCCGTCTTTCACCAGCACCGCGGACACCGCGCGCCAACTCACGTCACAGCGCAACGCGCGCGCGGCGCTCACATCGAGTGCAATTTTCAGAACGGTGGCCGCGACGAAGCCGACGAACAGCGGCAGCGACGGCGTGAGCAGCACCGCCAGGGCCCACCACGGCAATGGATTCACGAGCCCCTGCGCGAGCGAGACCGGCAGCGTGACCGCGGTGCGATGAATGACGCCCCAGCGCACGTAGCGGTCGAAGAAGCTGCGCACCGGGCGCGTGACCGACACGTTCCACACCGGTGTGCGCGCGACGCGAATCTCCCAACCGGCGCGCGGGAGGTCCTGACCGATGACGTAGTCCTCCGCGAGCACGTCTCCGTACGCTTCGAATCCACCGGCCGACTCGAGCGCCGAACGACGCAGCGCCATCGACTTGCCGACGACGAGGTTCTTGCCGAACAGCGTCTTCGCGCCGAGCTGCGCCGCGCCGATGCCCGCCGCGAGATGCAGATTGTCGAGCCACGCGCCGAACGATTCATGCCGCAGCCCGCTCACCGGGTTCGTCACGCAGCCCACGTTTTCGTCTTCGAAGAGCGCGACGATTTCATTGAGCGCTTCTCTCGGCAGCCGCGCGTTGCTGTCGGAAACCAGCAACAGGGCGTGCTCCGCTTCTCGAGACAGCGTGACGAGTTGATTCACCTTCGGGTTGAGGCCCAGCGCGCTGCGCTGTTGCACCACGCGGAACCGCGCATCACGCGCCGCCCAGCGCTGCGCCACCGGCCACGCCGCGTCGTCGCGATTCTTCACGCCGAGCAGCACTTCGAAGTTCGGGTAGTCGAGCGCGGCGAACGCCTCGAGGTTCTGCTCCAGCTCGTCGTCGAGGCCGCACAGCGGCTTGAGAATCGAAACGGGAGGAAACGCGCGAGGCGCGAGTGGCGCGCGGCGCATGGCCCACGCGACTCCGAGCCGTTGAACCAACAGCGTCAGCAGACCGATGCATGAAGCGCAGACGAGAACCGTGGTCACCAAGAGGACCTCCCTGGGACCGTGAAGGTCGTCGAGGCGTGCGACAACCGGAGGGCGCGCGCGCAAAAGTCGCGACACGAGCGGGTGACGGGCTTGTGTCGCGAACCCATGGACCATCGAATCCGCGTTGCTCGCGCTGGGAGATTCCGACACAAGGCGCGCGTGCTCCGCGTCGTCTTTGTGCTCGCTGCCGTCAGTCTCTGTGCCTGCACCTGCCGGCCCACGGCGCCGGCGACGCTGCGGCCGCTCGAGGCCGGGCTGCCACAGAAGGGCCAGTGGCGCTCCGGGTTTTCGCTCGTCGATCTCGATGGAGACGGCCGCGTCGATCTGCTCCACGGCCCGGCGCGAAAGGGCGCGAGACACCCGAACGCGTGGCGCAGCTCAGGTGACGCGACGCTGACGCCGCTGAAGCTCGAAGTGCCTCCGCTCGCGTGGGACTACGGCGACGCCGTCGCGCGCGATGCAGACCACCTCGTGTTCGGCGTGCATCTCGGCGCCGCGCTGGCGCTCGAGCGCTTCGACGGCGGTTGGCGCGATGACTCGAATGGTCTCTCGCCCGACGGCTTCTCGACGCGCGCGCTCGCGGTCGGCGACTGGAATCACGATGGTCAGCCCGACGTGTTCGCGCTCAGCGACGGCCCGCGCCCCGGCGCCCCCGGTTTCAAGGGGCTCGGCGTGCGCGTGTTCGAGCACGTCGACGGCGGTTGGGTTGCGCAGATGCCGCGCGCCGATGACGCGCGCTTCGGTGACGACCTCGTGGTGGCCGACTTCGATGGCGATGGCCGCGATGACGTCGCGACTGCCTCACACACCATCGGTGAAGCGCGGCTCGTCGACTTCGGCGGAGAAGGCCGCGGCGTGATTCCTCTCCCGCTTCCTCCGCGAGTTCTCGTGCGCTCGGTCGCCGCCGCCGATGTCGATGGTGACGCGCGGGCTGAACTGTTCCTCATCGCCACGGTGCCGACCGATACCGGCTTCGTCTCGCAGACGCTGCGCTTCGACTTCGACGCCGGCGGTTGGAAGTTGCAGACGCTCGGTGCCCAGCCCGTCGAGCAATGGGCCATCGCGGTGGGCGACGTCACCGGTGATGGCAAAGCCGACGTGGTGACGGGCGACGACGACGGCGTGCTGCAGGTGTGGCTGTCGGCGAGCGGTGCTCCCCAGCGCGTGGCCGTGCCCGCGTGGCGCCAGGGTTGCCGGGTGACGCACCTCGAGCTCGGAGCGCTCGACGCGAAGCCTGGCCTCGACGTGGCCGCCGGTTTCGCCCTCGAAGACTCGCCAGACCGCTGCCCGTCGCAGGGCGGTCTCGAAGTTTCGAGCTGGCGCTGACCGTTTCGTCTATACTGTAATCATGAGTGTTTCTCGATGGTTTCTGGTGCTCGCAGCCCTGACTGCGAGCTGTGCGTGGGCGAAGATCGGGGCGTTCGACGACGAGCCGGCGGCGACGCTGTTGATCCCCTACTTCGAGGTCGACCTGAACTCGGCGACCGGTCGCAGCACGACGGTCTCGGTGCGCGCGACGACGCCCGCCGCGGTGCTCACCCACGTCACCTTGTGGACCGACCGCGGCGTGCCGGTGCTCGGCTTTGACGCGTACCTCACGGGCTATGACGTGCTCACGTTCGACGTTCGCGACGTGTTGAACGGCACGCTCCCCGCGACCGCGAGCGCCGGGCAAGACCCGCAAGACACCATCAGCAACCACGGCCCCAACAGCCAGGACATCAACTTCGCGAGCTGCAACGGCGTGCTGCCGACCACGCCGCTGTCGGCGAGCGTGGTCACCGGCGCGAAGAACGCGCTCACCGGGCAGGCCAGCGTGACGCTGCAGGGCCAATGTGGAGCCCGCGCGCTCGGCGACAATGTCGCGCGCGGCTTCATCACCATCGACAACACCAGCCAGTGCACGCAGCTCCACCCGAACGCCGCCGGGTACTTCATCGCCGGTGGCAACGGCGTGGCCATCAACGTCAACTCGCTCACCGGTCACTTCGCGCTGGTCGACCCGGCGGCGAAGACCACGCGCGCGTTTTCGGCGGCGCATCTGCAGGCCACCAGCACCGGGCCGTTCGTGACGGGCGACACCGCGCGCACGTTCTACTCGCTGCTCCTGGGCACCACCGCCGACAACCGCGAGCCGCTGGGCACCACGTGGTCGGTGCCGTACCGCGCGGGCGCGTCGGTCATCGCGTGGCGCGACGTGAACTGGCCGGCGGCAACCTTCGCCTGCGGGAGCGAGGCGGACGCGGCCGGCCAAAAAAAACC
>JBEHYH010000347.1:0-7148 GCA_048498275.1 Myxococcota bacterium
TCTGCAACGCCATCGCGTTCGCGCACCGCAAGGGCGTGCTCCACCGCGACATCAAGCCGACCAACGTGCTCATCGGTGAATTCGGTGAGGTGTACGTCACCGACTGGGGCATCGCGCGCGCGAAGAACGGGCCCATCCGCAAGCCGTCGGTGGTCGGCACGCCGCTGTACCTCGCGCCCGAAATGGCGGCCGGTGACGACTCGCAGATGGACGAGCGCACCGACATCTTCCTGCTCGGCGCGACGCTGTACGAGGTGCTGTCCGGAGCGCCTCCGTGGAGCGGCCCCGACCTGAAAGCCGTCGTGGAGACCGCGTGGCTGTGCGAACCGGCGCCGCTGCCCGCGAGCGCGCCCGAGGAGCTGGTCGCCATCTGCAACAAGGCGATGGCCCGCGAGAAGGTCGACCGGTACCAGACGGTCATCGAGCTGCGCGAAGCGCTCGGCGGGTTCCTGCGGCATCGCGGCTCGGTGCAGCTGGCGCGCGCCGCGTCGGAGCGCCTGGAGTCGCTGAAGAAATCACTCTCCGAAGGGCACGCGGAGTCGATCTACCCGTTGCTGTCTGAATGCCGCTTCGGCTTCACGCAGGCGCTGCGCGAGTGGCCCGACAACGCGACCGCGAAGAAGGGCCTCACCGACTGCGTGGAGGCGACCGCGCGCTACGAGCTCTCACGCGGCAACGTGGCGGCGGCGCGGGAGCTGGCGAGTGAGCTCGAGGTGCTGCCTCCGGCGCTCCACACCGAGCTGCTCGCCGCCGAGGCGCGCGCCAACCAGCAGAAGAAACGCGCCGAACGCATCGAACACCTGAGCGCGCAGATGGACCCGCGCGTGGCGGCCCGCGAGCGCACGTTCGTCTTCCTGGCGGTGGCGATCACCATCGTCTTCGCGACGCTGCCGCGGCTCATCCCCTCGCTGAACCAGGCGATGCACGCGCAGCTCGGCGATTGGTCCATCGTGTTGCGCATCAGCATGATCATCGGCGTGTTCTTCGCGTCGGTCGCCCTCGCCCGGCGCAGCCTGTTGTCGACGCGCATCAATCGCCGGCTCGTCGGCCTCATCGGCGTCTCGGCGACGGGCACCCTGATTCAACGCGTGGTCTGCGTGTTGCTCGGCGTCGAAGAGCGCGTGGTGTTGATGAACAACATGGTGCTGATGGCGATGATCTGCGTCGCCGGAGGCCTCACCGTGTTCTGGGGCTTCAACCTCGCCGCCGCGGCCGTGATGCTGGCGCTCCTCGGCGCCTTCATCTTCCCCGGGCATGAGACGTTGTTCTTCGCGGGCGCGGGCATGGGCGCGTTGTTCTTCAGCATTCTCTCGTGGCGCGGTTGGCGCGGCGAGCTGACGCTCAAGAATCAGGAGGAGGAGTGACGCGTGCGCTCGTGGTGGCGTTGCTGCTGTGCGGCTGCGGCAAGACGAACGCGGCCGCGATTGAAGAGCTCAAGCCGGTCTACGCGGAGGTTCGCGAGAAGCTGAAGCGCCTCGAACCGCTCACCCGCCCGCTGGACGACGTCGAAGGCAAGGTCGCCGGCACGTACGACGACCACGACGCGGTGAAGAGCACGTTGGTCATGTTCATGCCCGAGCAGCTCACCGACCCCGACTTCAAGCCGGTGTACGGCGAGCTCACGCTGTTCGACCCGGTGGGCGGCGCCTACTTCGGTTACTGCCTGACGTGGACCGGCCCGAAGAACCCGATGGGCGACTCGGCGATGGGCAACCGCGAAGGCGACGACCTCAAGAAGAAGTGCGAGAGCGCCGCGCGGCCGAAGACGCTGGTGGTGGTGCGCACGCTCGCGAGCGTCACTCCGAAGCTGGTCGAAGACGGCAAGTTCATCGGCGGCCGCGCTGAAATCGGGGTCACCGCCATCGACTGGGCCAGCGGCACGGTGACCGCGCGCTTTCAGGTGAACGGCGAGCCCGACGCGACGGTGAACTACAAAGTGCGCCCCGGCGAATCGAAGGCGTTCGAAGCCGCGAAGTCGGTGCACTCGTCGATGTGGGTGAACGCGCGCAAGAAGCTGTTCGACGAGCTCGCGCAGCGCGGCGCCACCATCCACTGACGTCACTCGGCGAACAGGTTGAGCAACTGTTCGGCCGAGAAGAAGCCGGTGTTGAACACCCTTTCAGACTGCCAGAGCACCAGCACGATGGCGCAGCACACGGCGAGGGTCGCGCGCCTGCCGAGCGTCGCCACCGCCACCAGCACCGTCGAGAACAAGACGTGCCAGGCGCGAACCTCGTGCGTCTGCCGGAGCAGCAGGAGCTGCCACACGGCGCAACTGAACGTGAGCCCTTCGCGCGCGAGCGCGAGCACACCGATGACGACCACGGGTACGAAGCAGGTGACGAGCGCCGGTGCCGCGAACAGCGGGTTGGTCACCGGGAACTTCTCGAACGCCGGCCACGAGAGCACGAACGTGATGGCCGCCAGCGCGGGGCCGCACGCCGCCGCGACCACCGCCCACTTCTCACGGGGTGACAACGTGCGCCACGACGCGAGCGTCTGCATGGCAACCCAGGCGAACAGCGGCAGGTACCAGAGCGCCCGGTAGTGCAGGAAGAACGCGAGCGAGAGCGCCGTGAACGCCGAAGCGAAGCGATGCTCGCGGAGCCGGCCGATGGCGGCGAACATCGCGATGAGCGCGATCGGGTCGTACATGCCGTTGAGGGCCCAGGTGACGAACTGCAGGTGCGCAAACACCACGAAGGTGAGCCCGAGAATTCGAACCGCGCGCCGCTCGTGCCTCCAGAAGATGCGACCGAATTGGTACGTCGCGAGGTGCGTGAAGATCAGCAGCACCACCATCGCCACCGCGTTCACCGACGGGAGCGGGAGCCCCGCGAGATACAGCCCGGCGAACGGCGCCATCATCAACTGGCAACCGGGCGGGTACACGCGCGGGTATTGCTGCCAGTTGATGATGAACGGTTCGAGCTCCGGGTGACCGCGAACGCCGCACGTCAGCTCGGGCGCTTTCCACGAGCGCGGCCCGTCGGGGTGCTCGCAGAGCTCGACGCTCGGCACGCGGTAGAGGGCGGCCCCTTCGTACGCGAGCAGAATCGAGCTGCCCCAGTGAGACACAAGGTCGGTGCCGCCGCCTCCCACGGTGTGGAAGATGTTCGTCGACCGCACGAGCGGGAAGACCAGGGTGATGACCAGCGAGCCGAAGAGCAACAGGCGCACGATGCGCTCGCGGAGCATGCGCGTGTGAGAGCCCGTGCCGAGCACGGCGGCATTTTACGCGGGAATCAGCTTGAGCAAATCGATGTGCGTCGCGCGGTAGTTGCCGCGGGCGCCGAGGTTCTCGAGGTTCTGCGAGAGCCCGCCGACCGCGCGGAAGAACTGCACCGATTCTTTCGGCGGTTTGATGCCGACCATCTTGGTCGCGTACTTCATGCCGAGGTTGCGCATGTCGCGGCTCATGCCCGCTCTCGCGAAGTCGAAGTCGGTGGTGCGCAGCGGCCGCGAGATAACCGCGAGGATGTCTTCGATGACGGGGCGCGACGCTTCGGCGTCGGTGAACTCGAAGCCCGCTTCGAGGCACAGCGCCATCATGTCGATGGGCTGGTCTTCGACCACCGCGTGGAACAGCCGGCGATTGACGTCGACCCACTTCGGCGAGAGCTGCTTGATGGAGCCGAAGTCGAGCACGCCGACGCGGCCGTCCTTCAACAGAATGAAGTTGCCGGGGTGCGGGTCTGAATGCGCGACGCCGTGCAGGAGGAACGGGCCCCACAGCGCGTCGGTGAGGATCTTCGCGACGCGGAACTTCTCGTCGTTCGACACGCCCTCGCGGTTATGGAGGAATTCCTTGAAGGTCTCGCCCTCGAGCAGCTCCAGCGTGAGCACGCGCTTCGTCGTGAGCGCCCTGAAGACGCGCGGCACCACGATGCCCGGCACGCGCGCGCACGCCTCGCGGTACTGCTCCGCGCGTTCGGCTTCGTGCACGTAGTCGAGCTCGTCCATCATGCTCTCGCGCAGCTCCGCGAAGTACGCCTTGCCGTGGGTGATGCGCGTGGTGGTCGCGACGACGCTGACCATGGTGGACACGTTGTCGAGGTCGGCCTTCAACGCGTCGGCGATGTCGGGGTACTGCACCTTCACGGCGACGGGTTCGCCCGACTTCGTGCGCGCGAGGTGCACCTGACCGAGCGACGCCGACGCCATCGGCGTCTCGCTGAATTCTGCGTAGAGCGCTTCGGGGCCTTTTCCGAATTCAGCGACGATGACCTCACGCACCCGCGCCCACGGCATCGGCGGCGCCTGGTTCTGCAGACGCGCGATGACCGCGCGAACCTCGGGCGTGAGCATGTCGGGGTCCATGCTCATCTGCTGGCCGAGCTTCATCGCCAGGCCCTTGAGGTCACCGAGCGTAGCGACGAGCTTCTTCGCCGACTCGGCGCTCAAGAGGGAGCTCTCTTCGTCGCCGCGCAGCTTCTTCACGCCACGCGTGACGACATCGGTCGACAACTTCGCCGACATCGAGGCCAGCTTCGCCAGCCGGGAGAACCGACCCTTCGAGATTTTGGAACCGTCGTCAGCCACGTCGGCGGGTGCGTAACGTCACGCGGGCGGCGACGCAATCGCAGCTACGTCACAGCGCCTGAATCTCCTCGGCGGTCAGCGCGCGGTCGAAGAGGCGGAGCTCCGCCATTTTTCCGGTGAAGGGGGCGAAGTCGAGGTCGACGATGCTCTGGGCGAAGCCGCTCGGGCGCCGGCCGAGCGCGATGCCCTGCGACGACCCGAGCCCCGCAGCCGACGCGCGCAGCGCACCGCTCGTCGTCGCGGAGGCGACCAGTACGCGATCGACCCACAACCCGTACGTCGAGCCGTCGTAGGTGAAGGCGATGTGGTGCCAACCGGCGGCGAGCCCTGAGAACGAAAAGCGCAGCGGCGCCGGTTCTTCGTCGTCGACGGTATGAACTTCGGCCACCAGTTCGGAGCCGGCGAGGCGCAGCGAGTACGCGTCGTACTTCGACACCAGATACTCGTCGGGCGAGATCGGCAACTGTACGCCGGCGCCGACGGCCCAGTCAGGCCGGTAGATGGAGAACGCGACCGCCACGTTCGCGGAGTTGAGGCCGGGGAAATAGGGAATGACCGCGAACTGGTCGTGGCCGAAGCGCGTCGAAACGTCGGGCGTCTCTTCTGCGACGTGCTCCGCGCCGAGTGCGAGGGCATCGCTGGCGACGAGATCGCCGTCGGTGTCTTCGCCCGAGAACGACCAGTGACCGACCAGCGGCGACGCCGGGCGTTGTCTCGCGATCACCGTGTCCCACGCCATGCGCTGCAGCAGCGACGCGTCTGCTTTCGACAGACCGAGGCCGCCACCGCCGAGACCTTCCGGAGTGCGGCCGGTGAGCGTCGCGTAGATCACACACGCAGCGAGGAACGTGCCGCGCGGGTTCGGGTGTGAACCATCGTCGGCGTGAAGCACCATCCCGGGGAGGCGCAGCGCGTGCTCCCAGGCGCGGCCCACGGGAGCGACCTGCGCGCCGACGGTCTCCGCGCTCGTCTCGTAGTACCAGTCGAGCACCACATCTTCGACGAAGCGCGTGGTGCCCGCGGCCTCCGCGACGTCGGCGCGTTGCGCCCACGTCATGTACAGCACCGTCTTCGCGCCGGCCGCGTGAACCTTCGCGTCGAGCGACTTCAGCGCGTCTTTCACGCCGTCGCTGAGCCACGCCTGCTGACTCTGATCTTGAAGCACCACGTAGTCCCACGAGCCGTCGCGGATCAGCGCGTCGACGACCGGGTCGGCGTCGTGGCCTTCCCACGTCTGACCGCCGGGCGTGTGTTGGCCGACTTCGAAGCGAACGAGAGACGCTTCAGACGCCCCCAGGCTCTTCACGGCCGCCGGGAGATTGTTCACTTCGGTGAAACTGTTGCCGATGAAAAGTACACGCAGCGTGATGGGTGAACTGCCGGCATCAGGCACGCCGCCGTCGGTGGTGGGCGAACCTCCGTCGGGGTCTTCCGGCTCACCGGAGACCACCGGGTGACACGCAGCGAGCAACGACACCGCCATCAGCAGAAACCGCGTCTCGATGTTCATCCGTCACTCCGAGCAGCAGAAATATGAGGTCGCGGCCTCAGGAAACTGAGCGGTGCGAACGCAGACCGCGTCGTGCCGCGCGCCTGCTGCATCTTTCCTGCCGAGGGCTGGGGTGCGAGATGTGACCGCTACGCCGCGAGCGAGGCGACACCGCGGCGCAGCAGTTCTTTCACCACGGTCGCCACCTCGAGCGGCGTCACCCGCAACTGCGCGATCACCTGCGCGGGCGGCAGTCTGTCTTCACACAGCAGCTTCACCATCGGCTGCCACGCCGGCGGGCCGACGCTCTGGAACAGCCGGTACAGCTCGGTGTTCACCGTCAACGCGCGCGCACGCGAAAGCTGACTTTCCGCCGCGCGCTTCTGCTCGTCGTTCAGCCACGGCACGAGCCGCGAGAGCACCTGCGCGGTGGTCTGACCTCCGAAGCCCTCGTCAGGCGCGGGGATGCCGCGATTCAAGCCGCCCTCGGCGTGCCGCGAGGTGAGGAAGCTGCCCAGCGCTTGATCGCTCGAGAGCAGCGTCGGCCCTATGCGCGCGGTGCACTGCACCAGCCGGCCCTTCTCGAACCAGATGGTCCAGTTCGCCCACTCGTCGCGCGCGTCGACCTGCCCGGTGAACCCGGTGATGGTGAGGGCCTTCATCGTCCACTGCGGGCCCAGCTTGCCGAAGTCGAACTCGATGCCGCCCTCGGTGTCGATGAGGCGGAGGAAGCGGCGCCGCGGCTCGCAGAGCTCCTTGATCTGCACTTCGAGCGCGGCCATGCGCATCGTCTTGGGGAAGTACGCCTGCGCTCCGGCCTGCGTGAGCCGGAGCTGGTCGCGGTACCCGTCGTGCGCGGAGAACAGCGCCACCGGCGTCTCGTGCGTGCGGAGATCTTCGCGCGCCAGCCGCAAGAACCCCCAGCCGTCCATGCGCGGCATGTTGAGGTCGGCGATCACCACCTCGAACGGGCGCGTGGTCATCAACTGAATGGCCTCCACGCCGTCGTTCGCGGTGGCGACGGGGTAGCCCTTCTTCATGAAGTAGCTCGAGAGGCCGGACGAGCGCTTCATTGGCTACCCCCACGTCATCAAGGGCACGCTGCTTTGCACCTACC
>JBEHYH010000348.1:0-7128 GCA_048498275.1 Myxococcota bacterium
GGCTGTTGATGAACAGGAAACAGGCCGAGGCGCTGGACCGCTGGGTCTCGACCTCGGCCGATGCGTTCGAGTACGTCTATGACTTCGGCGCGCAGCCCAACGCCAACCTCTCGCAGCAGAAGGCGGCGGTGACGCAGCTCTTCTTCAACACGAACTTCTTCCACGACTGGTACTACGACATCGGCTTCGACGAGGCGTCGGGCAACGCGCAGGCCGACAACAAAGGCCGCGGCGGCGTCGCGGGCGACGAGCTCTTCGCCGAGGGGCAGGACTACTCCGGCACCGACAACGCCAACATGCAGACCCCGTCTGACGGCGAGCACCCCATCATGCAGATGTACCTCTTCCTCGGGAACGACGAGGCGACCATCGCGCTCAACCCCGTGGTGCCGGGCACCGACGCCGGCGTGATGCGCGGCCCGGTGGGCGCCGACTTCGGCCAGCAGTCGTTCGACCTCACCGCTCCCGTCGCGCTGCTCGACGACGGCGTGCCCACCACCGTCACCGCGACCAACCCCTTCAACGGCAGCACGACGAGCTTCGTCACCAACGCCGACGGCTGCGACCCGACGCCGTGGGTGGGCGACTACACCGGCAAGATCGTGCTGATGGACCGCGGCCTCTGCACCTTCGTCGACAAGGCGAACAACGCGCAGGACGCCGGCGCTGCGGGCGTGATCATCGCCAACAACACCAGTGGCCAGTGGGGCGGCTCGCTCACCGGCTCGTCGACCAGCGTCACCATCCCCGTGATGGCGGTGTCGCTGAACAACGGCCGCGTCATCAAGGGCGACCTCGACGCCGGTACGCTCGCCTCAGCGACGCTGCACCGGGTGGCGGCGCTCAACCATGACGGCACCATCGACAACGGCGTGGTGGCGCACGAGTGGGGCCACTTCATCTCCAACCGCCTCGTCAACGACGGCAACGGCTTCGAGAGCTACCAGGACTACGGCCTGCAGGAGGGCATCGCCGACTTCCACGCGGTGCTGATGATCGTGCGCGAGGGCGACGACCAGCGCCCGGAGAACGCGAACTGGAACGGGGCCTACGGGCTCGCGGGCTGGGCCGGCGGCGCGGCCGACCCGCAAGCGTACTATTGGGGCTTCCGCCGGTACCCGATCTCCACCGACCTCTCGAAGAACCCGCTGACGTTCCGCCACATCAGCGACGACGAGCAGTTGCCGGCCACGCCCGCGCCCGCGTTCGACTTCCAGAACTCCGAGGCCCACAACACCGGAGAGCTCTGGGCCGTCACCATGTGGGAGATCTACGCCGCGCTCCTGCGAGACGGGCGTCGAGACTTCGCCACCACGCAGCACCTCATGAAGCAGTACGTGGTCGGCAGCTACAAGGCGATGCCCGTCTCGCCCGACTTCACCGAGGCCCGCGACGCGGTGCTCTCGGTGATGTTCGCGAACGACACCACCGACTACACCCTGGCGTGGACGGCGTTCGCCAAGCGCGGCCTCGGCATGGGCGCGGTGGCGCCGCCGTACGAGTCGCAGACCAACTCGCCGGTCACCGAGAGCTTCGAGGTCGGCAACGACGTCATCATCACCTCCGTCACGCTCGATGACACGAACGAGAGCTGCGACAACGACGGCACGCTCGACGGCAATGAGTCGGGCTTCGTGCACGTCGAGATCTCCAACATCGGCGTCGGCGCGCTCACGGCCGCGCAGGTGCAGGTCGCGGTGTCGAGCGACACGCCGGAGCTCACCTTCGAAAATGGAGACTCCCTCGCGCTGCCCACGCTGGCGCCGTTCTCCAGCACGTCGGTCGACATCCCCGTTTCGCTGGCGGCGCTCGCGGGCCGGCAGATGCTCACGTTGAGCGTGTCGGTGGTCGACGCCTCGCTGCTGCACGGCACGCGCACGCTGACGACCTCGTTCCCCATCAACAACGACATCGCCACGGCGGTCACCACGACCGACGACGTCGAGGCGCCCACCACGTGGACCGCCATCGAAGACACGTCGCTCACCACCGGCGAGGGCTGGCGCATCTCCGAAGAAGACGGCAACCACTTCTGGCTGGGCCCCAACTCGGGTTCGCCGGCCGACACGATGCTGACCTCGCCGGCGCTCATCGCGGGCAACGACCCGGTGGTCATCACCTTCAAGCACCGCTACTCGTTCGAGCCCGTCTCGCAGGGCCGTTACTTCGACGGCGCGGTGCTCGAGATTCAGGGCGCCAACGGCGTGTGGACCGACCTCGGCAACGCGCTGACCAGCGGTTACACGGGCACCATCTACCAGGGCACCGGTCAGAACCAGAGCGCCAACCCGCTCACCGGCCGTCAGGGCTACGTGGGCGACAGCGCCGGCTACCCCGACTTCATCACCGAGACGATCACGCTCGGCACGGCGATGGCCAACCAGTCGTTCAAGATCCGCTTCCGCGTGGGCTCCGATGACGCCGAGGGCGCGCCGGGTTGGGACATCGACGACATCGTGGTGTCGGGCATCGGCAACACGCCCTTCAATCAGGTCGTCGATGACGCTGATTCGTGCGCGCCCGCGGCCAACAACCCGCCGGTCATCACCATGCCGGCCACGCTGGCGGTCGACTCCGGCGCGAACGTCACCATCGACGCCACCGTCACCGACCCCGATGGCGATGCCGTCACCACCACGTGGAACGTCATCGGCGTCTCTTCGCCCACCATCAATGGCAACAGCGTGAGCTTCGTCGCGCCCACGCTCGACCAGCCGACTTTCACCGTGCGCGCCACCCTCACAGCCACCGATGCCCGCGGCGCCTCGCGCGTCGAGACCACGCTGGTCACCGTCACCAACCCGGCGAAGGCCAACAAGAAGAAGGGCTGTGGCTGCAACAGTGGTTTCGAACTCTTCCCGTTGCTCGGCCTGATGTTCATGCTGCGCGGTCGACGGAAGCGCTGAGAACTTCAATGGTGTAAAGGGCCCGGCCATGACTCGACTCGTCGTGGCCGGGCTTTTTTGTGCCTTCACTTCCGCGTGCTTCTTCCCCGCCGACCGCGGGCAGGTGGTGGAGCAGCGGCTCGACTCGCTCTCCGCCGACAACGAGAGCCTGAAGAAGGAGCTGCAGGACACCCGCGGAAAACTCGAGGAGGCGACCGCGCAGTTGCAGGCCGCCCTCGATCAACTCGATCGCGCCAGCCGCACCACCGGCGCCAACATCGGCGTGAAGGTCGACTCGGCGCTGCAGGACGTCGCGGTGCTGCGCGGCCAGGTCGAAGCCCAGTCGGTGAAGCTCGCCGACATCGAGGGCCGCATGAGCTCGGCTCCGGTCGCGAGCAACTCCAACGAGCCGAAGAAAGAAGAAGTGAAGCGGCCCGATGACCCGAAGGAGTTCCTCAAGCTGGCCGACGACAAGGTGAAGGCCGGCGAGGTCGAGCTCGGGCGCCGCCTCTACACGGAGTTCATGAAGAAGTGGCCGAAGGACGAGCAGGTGGGCGAGGCGCACTATTCGCTGGGCGAGAGCTTCTTCGCCGAGTCGAAGTGGCGCGAGGCGCTCTACGAGTACAACCAGGTGATCTCGAACTTCAGCAAGACGAAGTCGGCGGCGAACGCGTACCTGCACACCGCCGAGTGCTTCAAGCAGCTCAAGATGAACGACGAGCAGCGGCTGGCGTTGGAGGAGCTCGTGAAGAACTTCCCCAAGAGTGACGCCGCGAAGACCGCGAAGACCAAGCTGGCGGAGCTCCGCAAGGCGAAGAAGTGAAGCTGCTGGCGCTGCTGCTGCTGGCCGTACCCGCGGCGGCCGCCGAGAAGAACGTCACCATCGTCTTCACCGGCGACAACACCGGTGAGGTCGCGCCCTGTGGCTGTTCGGGGAACCCGTCGGGCGGTCTGCCGCGGAGGAAGACCGCGCTCGCGGCGATGGCGAACGAGAACGTGCTGCTGCTCGATTCGGGCAACGCGCTGTATCGCAACACCGGCGCTCCCGATTCGACGCGTGCGGCGCTGGTGTTCGACCTGATGGCGCGGCTGGGCACCAGGGCGATGGCCGTGGGCCCCAGAGATCTCGCGACCGGGGCCGAGGAGCTGCTGAAGCTCTCGTCGGGTTCTCCGATGAAGGTGCTCTCGGCGAACCTGAAGCTCGACGGCAAGCGCGTGTTCGACGGCGGCGCGGTGTTCGTCGTGGGTGGCGTGAAGGTGGGCGTCATCGCGCTGACGGCTCCCGGGAAGTACGGCAACGCCGAAGCGACCGACCTCAAGATCGCGGCGAAAGAAGCGCTGGCGGCACTCGGCGCGCGCGACGTGACCGTGCTGCTGGCGGCGATCCCCTACGAAGACTCGCTCACGCTGGCGCGGGAGCTCCCGCAGGTCGACGTGATGATCCAGTCGAGCAACGAGCGAGGCATGACTTCGCCGCAGGTGGTCGATGAGAAGCCGCCGTTCATCTTCAGCTCCGCGCAGCGCGGCCAGGCGCTCGGCAAGCTCGAGCTGCACGTGGGCGGCAAACGGCCGTTCATCGACCTCGCGTCGGTCGACGCGCTGCGGGAAAAAGTGAAGACCGTCGACGGGTACATCGCCTTCTTGCGCGGCAACACCCGAGACGTCGCCGAGCTCAAGCAGCGCAAGAAGGGGTACGAAAACGAAATCGCCCGGGCGACGAACCCGGGCGTGAACTCGTTTCGGTTCTCGTGGCTGACGCTGGGCACCACCTTCGCCGATGACCCCGAGTGGAAGTCAGAGGTGCTGAAGGTGGAGCCCAGCTACACGCACTGAATCAGTCGCGCATGTAGTGGCACGTGTACCCGCCGGGGTGCTTCTCCAGATAGTCCTGGTGGTAATCCTCCGCGGGGTACCAGGTGCTGGCGGCGGTGATCTCCGTGGTGATCGGCTTCTTCCACTTGCCCGATTTGTCGACGCGCGCCTTCACTTCTTCAGCGACCTTCTTCTGCGCATCGGTCGTGTAGAAAATCGCCGAGCGATACTGCGTGCCCACGTCGTTGCCCTGACGATTGAGCGTCGTCGGGTCGTGCATCTTGAAGAACCACTTCTCGAGCAGGTCGGCGTACGAGAGCTTTGACGGGTCGAACACCACGCGCACCGATTCGGCGTGACCCGACTTCGAGTCGTGCGTGTCGTCGTACGTGGGGTTCTTCATCCACCCGCCGGTGTACCCAGCCTCGGTCTCGAGCACGCCGGGGATCTTGCGGAGGATCTCCTCCATGCCCCAGAAGCAACCACCCGCGAGGATCGCGACCTCGGTGCCGGCCTTCGCCTGCGGCTGCTGCGACTGCGTCGGCTTCTGGCCGAAGAGCGCGAGGTACTGGCCGTAGCCTTCGCTTTCCAACTTCGAGACGGGGATGAAGCGCAGCGACGCCGAGTTGATGCAGTAACGCAGGCCGCCCTTGTCAGACGGGCCGTCGTCGAACACGTGACCCAGGTGTGAGTCGGCGTTCTTGCTGCGCACCTCGGTGCGCTTCATGCCGTAGGTGACGTCGCTCTTCTCCACGATGTTGGGCTCCAACGGTTTGGTGAACGACGGCCAGCCGCTGCCTGAATCGAATTTGTCTTTCGACGAGAACAACGCCTCGCCCGAGACCACGTCGACGTAGATGCCGTCTTCGTGGTTGTCCCAGTACGCGTTGTGAAACGGCGGCTCGGTGCCGCATTCCTGCGTCACGCGGTACTGCTCCGGTGAGAGTTTCTTCTTGAGCTCCTCGGAGTTCGCCTTCGGGAAGGGCTTCACGGTTTCAGTCTCCTTTTTCGGGGTCCCCGCCCACGCCACGACAGCCAGCACAGCGGCTACGCACATCATCATCAGGGGGAGCCAGGTTTTCATGACTCTCTTACGCCTGACGCGATGCGGTTGTTTCGGCAAGTCAGTGCGTGTCTCATCGAGCGGGTGATCGACGCGGAGCTGCTGCAGAAGATCGAGGAGGTCTCGGGCGCGCGACTCACTGCTCGGGCAGTTGGCCCCGCCTCGAAAACGAGCGCAAGTCTGCGGAAGAAGACATCAATCGGCATCGGTTCCAGTTGGCGCGTGATGCGGTCACGCTGAAGACCGCCGAGACGCGTCGCGCGGAGTTGCAAAAGGGCCTCTCGCCATACAGCCTGGCCTGGGCGCGAGTGGGTGAGCCGATCGTGATCTGCGCGCGAAAACTCGAGACGCGTCAGCACGGTTCGTTTTCAACTGAATCGATTCGAGAAATCACTGTTCTGAGACTTCTCGAAACCGACGCAGCCGCTCTTCGTCTTCGGCGTGCTTGCTGAA
Organism: Myxococcota bacterium; assembly: GCA_048498275.1. Taxonomy (GTDB): domain Bacteria; phylum Myxococcota; class Myxococcia; order Myxococcales; family Myxococcaceae; genus Archangium_A. The sequence continues at coordinate 6,214 of JBEHYH010000348.1, forward strand.
CCACGTTTCAGCGGCGGGGTCACCGAGCGTGCGACGGTACTGCCACAGCGCAGCCGTCAGACAGTTCGCCTTCTTCGCCGCGGCCAGCCGCTTGAGCGACGCAGCGCGCGCGGCGGTGTTCTTCTCACGGAGCGCTGCCTCGATCATCGATTCGAGCCCGGCGACCACGCGCTCCGAACCCTGCGGTTCGTTCGTCAGTTCGGCCGCGAAGATCATCTGCAACGCGAGGTCGGCCTTGTTCGCCACCTGAACCTCGATCTTCTTGCCGTCGCGCTTCACGAGCTTTTCGAGCAATGCATCGATCGCCGCGGCGCTCATCTCCGCGCGCTTTGCACGTGGCTCGAGGATCAGGAAGTTGAGCCGCGCGAAGATGGAGTCGATCGGTTTCCCGTTCTGTTCGAGGTTCACGCCGAGCGCGCGCCAGATGCCGGGCCAGTCGGGCGCGAGCTCGACCGCTTTCACGAACTGCTCTTCAGCGGCGACGGGTTTGTTCTGAAACGAGAGATTCACCGCGAGGTTGAAGGCGAGGTCGCCATTCTTCGGGTCGAGCTCGAGCCCTTTGCGGAACGCACGTTCGGCTTCGGGGTAGCGCTTGAGCCCGTCATTCGCCGCGCCGAGCAACGAATACATCTTCGGGTTCGGTTGCTTCTGCGCCTTCAGTTCAGCGTCGATGAAGGTGATGAGCTCTTCAGGCGGCACCCCGGAGCTGCTCATCGAGAACGCGAGCTCGTAGACGACGGTCGGGTCGTGCGGCCAGGTCTTGAGCATCGAGCGATAGATGGAGATCGCGCCTGCGTAGTCACCGCCGTCGTGACGACGAATCGCTTCGCTGAACTGCTCGCGGTACGCGGGGTCGTCAGGCACGACCGGCGCTGCGGTCACGGCGACGGTCAGCAACACGGCGAAGGTCGAGGA
>JBEHYH010000349.1:0-7117 GCA_048498275.1 Myxococcota bacterium
CGCACGCTACGCGCTGAAATCCTGCGGGGCCGACGCGCACTGCGCCACCGAGCAACGAGCCCTCGGTGGTCATCGGCACCGAGCTCGATGAACCGGCGCCGTCGCGTGGCCCGCAGCCGGGTGGCCCGCCGGTGTTGCAGGCCGTCGAGGCGCCTCCGGCGAAGCCCGCCGCGCTGCTCGACGACGTGGTCTCGACGCAGTCGGAGATCCCGACCAGCGAGTTCCAGATGCCGGGCATGATTCAGACGCCGCTGCGCGCGCAGCAGCTCGACATCCCCGCTCCGAAGCGCGGCGGGGGCGGGCTGCTCGACGACATCCCCGATGAGGTGATGGAGCCGCCGTCGGTCGTCTCGTCGCGCACCGATCTCAACACGCAGGCCACCGAAGCCATCGCGAAGGAATACGAGCGCGAGCTGCGCGCGAAGCTCGAGGTCACCAAGGCGAAGAAGACCTTCTGGCAGCAGCACGGCACCAAGGTGCTCGCGGCCGCCGGTATTTCAGTCGTGCTCCTCGGCCTCGGCGGCTCGTTCTTGTGGACGCGCGTCAAGAACCAGGGCGAGACGCTCGACTCGGCGATCGCCAAGGGCCTCGCGGGCATCAACGCCGACACGAAGGAACAGTACGGCACGGCCATCAAGTCGCTCGAGCAGGCGTTGTCGATGGACGACGACAGCACCGAAGCACAGGCGCTCTACGGCTACGCCAAGGCGCTGGTGTTCGCCGAGAACGGTGGAACTCCGGCTGATCGCGACGCGGCGATCGCGGCGTTCGCGAAGCCGGCGGTGCGCAACGCGCGGCCCGATCTCGCGCTGGTCGTCGACTACCTGACGGCAGATGGCGCGACGAAGGCGGCCGCACGCCAACAGCTCCTCGGTTCAGATCTCGAGAAGGGCGCGGTTCAGGCGCAGGCCGGCCGCATGTACCTCGCCGACAAGAAGTACGACGAAGCGCTCGCCCGCCTGAAGAAGGCCACGGAGCTGGACCCGCGCAACACGCGCGCGCTCGTGGCGTTGGGCGACTACTACCTCGCGTTCGAAGACTGGTCGTCGGCGCTCGAGATGTTGTCGCGCGCCGAGGCGCTCTCGAAGTTCCACCCCGCGCGCGTCATCGGTCAATCGCAGGCGCGCCTCGAGCTCGGGCGCGAGTTGCCGGAGGCGTTGGGTGACCTCGAAGGTCTCCCCGGTTCGGCTGAAATTCCCGCGGCGCTCAAGGGCCGCTACGCGTTGGTGCTCGGCCTCGCGCAGTCGGCGAACGGCAAACACGAAGACGCGCTGCGCACGTTGACCGAAGCGCAGCCGAAGTACCCGGAGCTCGCGCAAGACTTCGCGCTCGCGCTCGGCACCGCGCAGAAGGCCGCGGGGCAGATGGCGCAGGCGCAGAAATCGTTCGAAGACGCGCTCAAGCAGAACCCCCGGAGCGAAGACGCGAAGGAAGGCCTCGGCCGCGTGTTGCTGGCGCGTTCGCGCGAGAAGGAACTGACCGATCGCCTCCGCCCCGAAAAAGACGCGCGGAAGGTCGCGTTGCTGCGCGGCATCGCGTGGTACCGCCTGGGCGAATTGAAGAAGGCGCGCGCCGAGCTCCAGGCGACGCAGGTGAACGGCAAGTTCCCCGCCGAAGCGGCCATCTACCTCGCGCTCATCGACGCGGGCGAAGAGGGCGGCGGTGACAAGGCGATTGAGACGCTCGAGAAGTTCGCCGGCACGCTGAAGAAGAATCGCGCCGTCGTGCAGGTCGCCCTCGCGCGCGTGTACATGCAGAAGGGCGCGCTCGACAAAGCCAAGGCCCAGCTCGAAGAAGCCGCGAAGGACCCCGCCGACTACGAGGGCAACGCGATGCTCGGCGAGCTGCTGCTCAAGGCCGGCGTGCCGACCGAGGTCGCGATGGAGCCGCTGCTCCGCGCCGTCGAACGCAATGGCAGCCACGCGCCGTCGAAGCACCTGCTGGTGCGCGCGCTGTTGTCGCTCGGCAAGGTGAACGACGCGGTGAAGCAGATCGACGCGTGGACGGTCGACAACCCGAGCCTCGACACCGTCTGGCGCGACGCCGCGCTCGTGTACCTGCAGGCCGGCCGCATCAAGGACGCCGGCGCCGCGCTCGCGAAGGTCGGCGACAAAGACGACGTCGACTGGTTCCGCACCAAGGCGCAGGTCGCGTTCGCGATCGGTGATGGCAAGACCGCCACCGATGCGCTCACCAGGGCGAACAAGTTGAACGCCAAAGACGCCGACACGTTCTGCGAGATCGGCGCGATGTTCGTGCGCCAGGGGCTGCTCGACAACGCGGTCGCCGGTTACGGAGCCGCCACGGGCAACGACCCGAAGTCGATCTGCGGGCAGGCCGGGCCGCTCTACGCGCGCCCCACCAGGGGCAAGACCAAGGACCTCCTGAACTCGCTGGAAAACAAGAGCAGCAACGCGTGGGAGAAAGGCTGGATTCTCGCCTCGCTCGCGCGCGTGAAGCTGCTGGAGAACGACGCGACCGGCGCGCGGGAGGCCATCGAAGAAGCGTTGACGCAGGCCCCGTTCCACCCGGCGGTGTGGTTCGCCAACGGCGAGGTCTTCAAGAAGGAGAAGAAAGACGACAAGGCCCTCGAGGCCTACGGCAAGGCCGTCGAATACGACGCGAGCTACAGTGCGGCGCGGCTGGCGTACGCCGAGGCGTTGGCGAAGAAGGGCGGCGAGGCGCTCCCTCAGGCGCTCGCGCAGTACCAGGCGCTGCTGAACATCGATCAGAACGAGGCTGAGACCTCACGCGTCGAGAAGACGATGACGGCTCTCAAGAAGCAGATGGCGCAGTGACCTGATGTCGAAAGTTCCCGTCTTCAAGATTTCGTTGAACAACGCGACGCTCCTTTCGGGCGCGTATCTGGTCATCGCCGCGGCGACCGAGGTCATTCGCCGCCAGTGGAACCCCCGGTGGATCGAGCGCGTGTCGTTGTCGCTCGAAGCGTTCCCCGCGCGCACGTTGGATCTGCTGGGCCTCTTCGAGCCGCTGCGCATCTCGTGGATGAACAGCCAACTGAGCGTCACGCAGGTCCGGTTGATCTACGCGGGCACGACCGTCGGCATCATCTTCGCGCTTGGCTTCGGCGTCGGCGCGGTGATGTGGCTCATCGCGAAGCTGGGCGAGCGCCGCCGGGAAACGCCGGAGGAGTAGCTGGTGCTCTCTCCCGCATGCTCAATCGAACGCTGTGGGCGGTGGTGCTGTCGGCTGTGAGCGCGGTTGCGGCGGCGACGGTGCTGGTCGAGCACGTCACCGAGAAGCCGGAGCGGCAAGGCAGCCTCGGGAGCGGCCCGTACTCACCGACGGAGAATGAACTGCCCTTCATCAAGAAGGTCGCCGGCGCGGAACAGGTCACCGGCGGCATGGGCAGCGACTACGTGCTTTCCAGACACACCGGCTACGTCGGCTGGTTCGGAGTCGTTCGCGGCGTGACGGAAGAGAAGGGCCGCACGCGGCTCCAGCTCGAGCACAAGGGCTTCGATGGCATCACCGATCGGCACATTCTCGCGATCGACTTCAACGGCGGCGGCGATTTCATCGCGTGGGTTCCCGGCACCGGCCACAAGATCGAGCCGCTCACCCTGGTGAAGGTCTACGGCACGCCGAAGGTGGTGAAAGGCGCGATCGAGCTCGAGGCCGAATACGTGCGCGACTGGCACCAGGGTTCGTTCACATTCATCATGGCCGCGGGCACGCAGCACGGCAGCGAGCAGTGGAGAAAGCTGAACTCCGTGCCGCTCGAGCGCATCTACAACCCGTACCCGAACGACGCGTACTACGCGGCGTGCCTCGGGAAGCGCTGACTCACCGCGAAGCCGGGCGCGCGGCGGCCGCAAACTCCAGACGAGGCGCTCCGCGCGGAGTGTCTCTCAGCGCGAAGTTCGCGCCGACCAGCAACACGGCGACTGACAGCACCGTCCAGATGACGGCCCAGACGATGGCGGGGATCCACGTGATGCTCGCCAACAAGGCCGCGTCGCTCTGCGCGCGCACCGCCGAGTTCCAGAGGTCGTCTTTCAAATCCATCGCCGCGTAGAGCGCGGTGAAGCTCGCGATGAAGCCATTCACGGCGCCGACGACGCTGTCGGGCAGCAGCTTCGAACCGAACCCGAAGACGAAGGCCATGACGAAGGCGAACACGATGGTGAAGCTGTCGCGCGCGTAGAAGAAGCCCATCACCACCAGCCACACCGCCGCGAGCCGCAACATCGCGCGCCGGGCGTTGAAGCGGAACGTGGCGATGAGCAGCACCACCGAGATGAGGGCGCTCCCGACGTAGCCCGCCGAGTAGACGACGGCCTGAGAGAAGAAGGTGTCGGGCGTGCGCGACAGGCACGCGCCTGATTCATTGAGCGAGAGCGTCACGCGTTCGACCGAACCGCCGACCAGCAACGTCGCCAGCGCGTGACCCGTCTCGTGACCCATCACCGCCAGCAGCTTGAACGGCAGCAAAACCACCGAGTCCCAGAAGAACACTCCGACCACACAGCTGCCCAGAAGCAATGCCGCGCGGCCGAAATGGAGCTCCGTCTTCACAACCCGGGAACGCCGGTGCTCCCGCAGAAAGTTCCGGAATCGAGCGCGCGCGCGAAACGCGGCAGGCGCGACGGCAACGCGCGCAGCGCCGGGTAGTCACGCAGCAGCTCGGCGACGTCTTTCTGAGAGAGCATCGAAACGCAGGCGAACTCCGGCGAGAAGATGCGCAGGCGCGACGGCGAACCTGTCATCGCTCCGGTGACCGCGAGAAACTGCCCCTGCGTCACTTCGTAGAGCCGCGGCTCCTGACCCGCGCGCACGCGATCTTCGATCATCAGGCGGCCGTGGGTGACGACCGCGAGCAGGTTCGTCACCTCGCCCGGCGTCACCAGGGCCGTGCCGCGCTCCAACTCGCGACTGGCGAAGCGGCCGATGAGGCGCGCGCGCGCGATGGAGTCGATGTCGGCGAACAGCTTGCCGCTCATGAACCCTTCGACCAGACGTTCCCGGTAGAAGCCGAGCAGCCGCTGGTGCAGCACTTCGTCGTCGACCAGCAGACCCTGCAACTGTTCAGCCGAGAGCTCGAGAATCGTGCAGTCGCCGATGGCGCGCGCCGAGGCCGCGCGGAGCTGCGCAGAGAAGAGGCCGAACAGGCCGAACGCTTCACCGCGCGAGGTGTGACGGAGCGCGACCTCTCGGCCGTCCTTGTGGCGCAGCAGCTCCAACGTGCCGTCGACCACCACGAAGAAGCTCGTCGCTTCGTCGCCTTCACAGAACAGGAACTCGCCGTCGGGCACCTCGAGCTGAATCGCGCTCTGCGCCATCGCCTCCAGCGACTTCGCCGGCAAATCGCGGAACAGCGGCACCTGCGTCAACGCGAAGTACGCGACCTCGGTGTCGGCGCGCACCGTGCCGTGAACGGGCGGAGTTGACGCCATGATGGCCGTCTTCGGATCGGTGTCGAACGATTCGTCAAAGCCCGGACGCTTCGCCTCCTCGCGCATGTGCTGCATCACATCGGCGGGGATGAGTGACGGCGGCGCGGGAATCGGAATGGCGACTCGTGACAATGAAAACCCCGAGAACGGCGTGAAAAGAGACAACGTACGAAAAGGTGCGAAAGTCGCGCCTCATGTACGAAGCCGATGGCATTCGAGTCAAGCCCACGCTGGCCGTGCTCGCGGGGCTCGATGGGCTCACCCGGCTGGCCAATGGGCTGACCGTGGCACAGCAGCTCCTCGCGTTGAGCGAAGGCCCGGCCTTCATCAGCACCAACTGCCCCGAATGGTTCGAACATTTCGACGTGCCGCTGGTCGCCGACGTGGTCTCGAATCGGGGCGCGGCGGGCGGCGTGGTGACCGCGCTGGCGTTCGCGACGACCGACTGGGTGCAGGTCGTGAGCTGCCAGCGGCCGTTCGTGACCCGAGCGGTGCTCAAGCAACTGTGGGCACATCGTCACGCCAACACCGACGCCGTCTGCCTGTCGCTCGGCGGCGAATTGGAACCGTTGGTTGGTCTTTATCGCCGCGAACTCGTGTACGACTGGGAACCGCGGTTGGAAGGCGCTCCCACGCTGATCAGCCTGATCGAGTCGTGCCGCGTTGACGAAGTGCGTTGGAGCGGCGAAGAGTTGAGGCGCTTGAATTCACCGCGCGGGTTGCGTAGCGCGGACGAAAGTTTCAGCAACGCTTGGAGTGTTGGTACCGTGCCTTCTCAGGTCGCCCCATGGTAGCGAAGACGTTCGACAAAGCCGTCACCGGCTTCAACCACAACATCAAACACAAGGGGAAGGTGTACCACGTCCAGACCGAAGACTCGGGCGTGAACAACCCCCACATCATCACGCACCTCTTCGTGGGCGGGAACATCCTCGCGACGAAGAAGTCGTCGTACACCGACATCGTCAAGAGCGAGAACCTCGCCGAGCACGTGCGCGAGATGATGGAAGAGCAGCACAAGCAGATGCTGCGCAATCTCATCAACGGCACGTACGACAACGTCGATCGCAGCGCGACGGCGTACCAGCCGGGCGAGCTCGACATGAACGCGGCGAAGGCGCCTCCGCCGGCCGCCGCGAAGCCCGCCGTGGCCGCGCCGCTCAAGCTCACCAATGTCGCGCCGGTTGCGCAGATCCCCGCTCCGTTGCCGGCTGAAGTGCTCGCCGCGCGTCAGCTCAAGGAAAAGCCGAAGGAGAACAACGTCGGGGTCGAGACGCTGTTCGGCGAAGACCTGATTTCGGAGAAGAGCTTGGACGAGGTGATTCTGTCCTACCTCGCTGGCGAAGGCAGTTGAGCCGGTTTTGAGGTAGACGGCCGCGCCATGAGCGCGCTCGACCTCCTCAGCATCAACACGATTCGCACGCTGTCCATCGACGTCATCCAGAAGGCCGACTCGGGTCACCCCGGGTTGCCGCTGGGCGCGGCGCCGATGGCGTACGTGCTCTGGCAGAAGCACCTCAAGCACTCGCCGAACGACCCGAAGTGGGCCGACCGTGATCGCTTCGTGCTCTCGGCGGGTCATGGGTCGATGCTGCTGTATGGGCTACTGCACCTGACCGGCTACGCGCTCACGAAGGAAGACGTCCTCAACTTCCGCCAGTGGAACAGCAAGACGCCGGGTCACCCCGAATCGTTTCTGA
>JBEHYH010000350.1:0-7107 GCA_048498275.1 Myxococcota bacterium
TATTCGAGGTACGCGTCGTTGGTCAGGCCCCGCGCGCGAATCTCTTCGGCGAGCACCACCACGTCGTGCAGCGCGGCGGTCATGCCGGTCGCCGTCAACGGGTGGCTGCAGCCGCAGGCATCGCCGAGCAGCACCGCGCCGGCCACCGTGCATTCCTGCGTGTACACGGAGTGCGTGGCGCACGCTTCGAACGGGTTCGACGTGAGCGCGTCTTCGACCGCGCTGCGCAACGGCTCCGGCACATGCGGGAGCGAGTTTTCGACGACCCATCTGGTCATCGCGACCTTGCCCTTGGGCGCGTCGGTGGGCACGTCGATGCAGAGACGAACCAGGCCCTCGCCGTACGGGTACGCGAGCACAGGCCCGGGCGCGCCGAGGAACACGTGGCCATAGCCCTTCCACGGGAGCACGGGGCCCTTCACCGTGGCGACCACCGTGTACGAGAGCAGCTTCATGTCGGCTTCGATGCCGAGCGCCGCGCGCACACGTGACTGACGGCCATCGGCCGCGATCAGCAGACGTGAACGCAGCACCGCGCCGCTCTTCAACTTCACGCCGACCACCACGCCGTTTTCACGGATCACTTCGGTCACCGGCTCGCCCTGCAGCAGCTTCACGCCGGGGCGCGTGCGCACCTCATCGCGCAGCTCGCGCACCATGCGCTGGTGATCGACGCCGAGGCCCTCACCCCAACGCTCCGCGTACGGCAGCAGCGCCGTGCGAAGACCGGGCGAGTTCACCGCGAAGCCGCTCACCGGCACCGCGCCTGATTTCAAGACCGCGCTCTTGAGCCCCAGCGAATCGAGCCAGCGCACGCCGCGCGGGTGAATCAATTCGCCGCGAAAACGCGGGTCGTGACCGATATGCGATTCGATCACCGTCACGCCGAAACCCTGAGCCGCGAGTGCGGAGGCGCACGCCATACCGGCGATGCCGCCACCCACGATGATGATGTCGTCGTTGTGCATCGGCGCCAGCAGTAACGCGGCTTGTACAGAGTTGAAAGCGTTTGGCCGTTCACTGACACTTTCTGCGTTTACGAGCGTCAGATCATAACAAACGCCAGTCACTGACTCGCGTCGGCCTGAATTGTTTGCATTGGTTTGTGAGTGGCGGTTAGTGCGCGCGCATGTCGCTCGACCTCGATGATCTGCTCGCGAAGACGAGCCGTACCTTCGCGTTGGCCATCCCCATGTTGCCGGAGCCGACCCGCAGGGAAGTGACGGTCGCGTACCTGCTTTTCCGCGTCGCCGACACCTTCGAAGACGCGACCACCTGGCCGCGCACCGAGCGCATCGCGGCGCTCAACGAGTTCGCTGACGCGCTCCGTGATTTCGACCTGCCGCGGCTGGAAACGTTGACGAAGAAATGGGTCGCGAGCCCGCCTGTCACCCACGCCGGTTACATGGAATTGCTCGCCGTGACGCCGGAGGTCGTCGGCATCTTGAAGGAGTTCACCGAATCGGCGCGCGCGATCCTCATCAAGCACGCGGTGCGTACGGCGCGCGGCATGGCCGACGTCGTCGCGCGCGCAGATGAGCGCGGCAACCTCGAATTGGCCACGGTGCCCGAGCTGCAGCACTACTGCTACATCGTCGCGGGCATCGTCGGCGAGCTGCTGACCGACCTCTTCCTCAACGATTCGCAGGAACTTTCGAAGGTGCGTGATGTGCTCGAGGGCAACGCCATCGCCTTCGGCGAAGGCCTGCAGCTCGTGAACATCCTCAAAGACTCCGGCGACGACGCGAAAGATGGCCGCGTGTACCTGCCGAAGAGCGTGAGCCGCGCCGACATCATCGCGCTCGCCGGCAGAGATCTCGACGGCGCCAGCCGCTACATCGACGCGCTCCAGCGCGGCGGCGCGCCGAGCGGTTACCTGGGGTTCACCGGCATCTCCGTGATGCTCGCGCGCGCGGCGTTGAAGGCGCTCGCCACCGGGGGCCCGGGCACCAAGGTCTCGCGTCAGGAAGTCGCGCGGCTGCTGGGTGAACTCACGTCGACGCTCGAGACCGGCGCGTCGATGCTGCAAGCCACCGCCTGAAGGAACTCTACATGACCACTGCGCTCAAGCTCGATTCGACCTCGGAGCTTCACGCGAACGCCCTCGCGTCGATGGAGCGCGCGTTCGAGAACCTCGCGCGTCTCCAAGACCCGAGCGGCAGTTGGAAGGGCGACTACGGCGGCCCGATGTTCCTGCTGCCGATGCACGTCGCGCTCTGTCACGCGGCGAACCGTCTGCCCGACGCGAAGTCTGCGGAGCGGATGAAGACGTACTTCTTCAACGTGCAGCGCGCCGACGGTTCCATCGGTCTCCACGCCGAAGCGACCGACGGCATGATGTTCACCACCGCGCTCTCGTACGTGTCGCTGCGCATTCTCGGCGCGACGCCCGACGACGCGCGCATGGTGAAGATGCGCACGTGGATCGATCAGCACGGCTCGCCGCTCGGCGCCGCGTCGTGGGGAAAGTTCACGCTGTGTCTGCTCGGGCTCTACGAGTGGGAAGGCATTCACCCGGTCTCGCCCGAGCTCTGGCTCTTGCCGAAGTCGGCGCCGATGCACCCGGGCCGCATGTGGTGTCACGCGCGTCAGGTGTACCTGCCGATGGCGTGGCTCTACGGCACGCGTTCGACGATGAAGCCCGACGCGCTGATCCTCGCGCTGCGTGACGAGCTCTACGCCGGCAAGTGGAACCAGATCCGCTGGAAGGAGCAGCGCGACACGGTGCTCAAGAATGACGAGTACCGCGCGCCGACCGCTGGTTTGAAGGCGACCAACGCCGCGCTCGACGCCGCCGAAGCGGTGCCGTTCAACCCGCTCCGCAAGCGCGCGCTCGCCGAGTGCCTCGAGCACATTCAGTTCGAAGACGAGGTCACCTCTTTCCTCGACATCGGCCCGGTGAACGCGGTGCTCAACGCCTTCGTGCACCTGTTCCGCGGAGCCGAAGGCCGCGCGGAGCTCGAGCGCAAACTCACCGCGAACGAGGCGTACCTGTGGGACGGCCACGATGGCCTCAAGTTCCAGGGCTACAACTCGAGCGAGCTGTGGGACACGGCGTTCGCGGTGCAGGCGCTGCTCGCGGCTCCGATGGCGAACGACCCGCGCTTCGAACCGATGCTGCGCCGCGCGCACACGTACATTCGCGACAACCAGATCCTCGAAGACGTGCCTGAAGCCGAGGCGCACTACCGGCACGCGAGCCGCGGCGGCTGGCCGTTCAGCAACCGCGCGCACGGCTGGCCCATCACCGACTGCACGAGCGAAGGCTTCAAGGCCGCGGTGATGCTGGAGCCGCGCGGGTTCACACAGGCGATCCCCGTCGAGCTGCTGCGTGAATCGGTGAAGCTGATTCTCTCGTGGCAGAACGAAGACGGCGGCTGGGCGAGCTACGAGCTGCAGCGCGCGGGCCCGTGGCTCGAAGCGCTCAACCCGAGTCAGGTGTTCGGCGACATCATGGTCGACGTCTCGTTCATCGAGTGCACGTCGGCGTGCGTGCAGGCGCTGGTCACCGCGAAGAAGCGGTTCCCCGGTGAGTTCGATTCGATCATCGACCCCGCGCTGAGCAAGGCTGAACAGTTCCTGCGCAACACGCAGCGCCCCGACGGCAGCTTCGAAGGTGCGTGGGCGGTGTGCTTCACGTACGGCGCGTTCTTCGCGGTCACGGCGCTGCAGGCGCTCGGGCGCGGCCCGGCCGACAATGCGATTTCACGGGCGTGCGCGTTCCTGCTCAAGAAGCAGCGCGAAGATGGTTCGTGGGGCGAAGCGGGCGACACCTGCCGCGAGCGCAGGTGGATCGAGGCGGACCGGGGTCAGGTCGTGCAGAGCGCGTGGGCGTTGTTGGCGCTCAAGCGCGGAGGCTGCTCCGACACCGACGCGATGAATCGCGCCGCGCAGTTCTTGATGAGCCGCCAGGAGTCCGACGGTTCATGGGCGCGCGAGCCGTTGGTCGGCGTCTTCAATCGCACGTGCCTCATCAACTACGACAACTACCGGCACTACTTCCCACTCTGGGCGTTGGCCGAGTGGGCTGCGTGAGTTTTCAAATGTGAGTCGCCTTCGCCAGTCGCGCGGAGGCTCCTCCCCTTCGAACGCACTTCATCAAGCAGGCGAGCCGGGTTCTCTTTCGGCGCAACCGCTTGAAAGAACCAGGAGCGGTGCTCTCGGCTTGCAGAAGTTCGCGCGAGGGCGAGGGCACGCGCGGTTCTCGACGAATCGCTCGCTCGTCGAAACCGCGCCGCCGTCAGCGCCATCGCTACTTCGCGTTGGCGGTGTCTTGAATGTTGCTGCCCGCGAGCGCCGAGCCGAGCAGCTTCACCACGGCCTTGCGCACCAACGGGTTGTTGAAGGTGTCTGCCATCGTGTCGAGCAGCGACGAGTTCACCGCCGCGCGCACCGCGTGGCCCGAAACGAAGCTCGCCGTGAACTTCATGCGGTGCTGATTCAGGTACCAGCTCCACGCCTTCTTCTCGGCTTCACCACGGAGCACGCGCGAGAGCGCTTCTGCCGCGTAGATGCCCGACTGCATCGCCTGCGAAATACCTTCGCCGGTCGCGTTGTGCGTGATGCGCGCCGCTTCACCGAGGAACAGCGCACCCGGCGCCGACATGTTGTCGATCCACGTCGTGTAGACGATGGGGTGACCCTTCAGCTTGCCGACCTGCGTCGCGTTCTTGAGCTTGTCGCTGTAGTGGCGCTTCAAGAACCCGTCGAACGTGGCGCGCAGATCCTTCGTCGACTTGTTGCCTTCGTCATCTTGCCCATCGACGCAGATGCCGATGTTCACGCGCGTGTCTGATTCGGGGAACAGCCAGCCGTAGAGCGGCGCGACCTCGCGATCGAAGATCATGTCGAGCTGGCCGCGCGTGACCTCCGCGTTGTCCCACCAGCCCATGAGGGTCGCGATGTTGCGCTTGGGGCGCGTGTCGCGGGAGAAGATCGAGTTCGCGCCATCGGCGCAGAGCACGTAGCGCGCGCGCACTTCGGCGCCATCGAAGCCCTTCACGCCGACGATGCGGCCGTCTTCTTCGAGGAGCTCGCTGATGCGCCACGGCGCGCGCAGCTCGACGCCGAGGCTCTTCGCGCGCTCGATGAGCAGGTTGTCGAAGTGACGGCGCAGCAACACCAGCGCCGCGGCGTTCGAGGCCATCACCATCTCGCGGCCACCCGGCGTCACGATGCGCACGGTTTCAATCGGGTACGCGAGCCGGCGGACCTCGGCGTCGATGCCGAGCTCCTTGATGAGCGCGAGCGCGGTCGGCCCGAGACCCGAGCCGCACGTCTTGTCGCGCGGGAACGGGTCGCGATCGATCAACAGCACGTTCTTGATGCCGCGTTGTCCGAGAGCGACCGCTGCTGCAGCGCCTCCGGGGCCTCCACCGACGATGGCGACGTCGTACATGACGCGGCAAGTACGCCTGTCGAAAGTTGGCTTCAACGGAACACTCACTGACGCTTACGAGTGAATGGCGTTCAGCCTCGATGAACTGCACGAAAGAGGAGGACAACCGTTTTGATCTCGCTCGGTTACGCTGCGCCCATCGTGATTTCGCGCCGTACGTTGCTCGTTGCCGCTGCTGCCTCCTCGCTCCGGGCGAGCGCGTTCGGAGACGCTTCCCGCTTCATCCCCGCGGTGGTGAAGCACGGCGGCAGGTGGGACGCGCGCGCTTCGGGCCTCCGCCGGCTCGCGTGGGAGCTGCAGCGCAGAACCTCCGTCGACGTCGTGCTCGAAGCGCGCCCCATGCCGCTCGATTCGCCCAAACTGTTCGAGCACCCCTTCCTCTATCTCTCGGCTGACGGCGCGTTCCCCGCGTTCTCGGCGACCGAGGTCGAGAACCTTCGCCGCTATCTGACCTTCGGCGGCTTTCTCTTCGCCGACGCGAACGATGGTTCAGACGGAGCCGGCTTCGATGCATCGGTGCGCCGCGAGCTCGCGCGCGTGTTGCCGCAGGCGCCGTTGACGCCGTTGCCGCTCACGCACGTGGTGTTCAAGAGCTTCTTCCTGCTCGACATCGCGCCCGGGCGATTCCTCAACAAGACGACGCTGGAGGCGTGCCTGCTCAACAAGCGCGCGGCGGTCATGTACTCGCAGAACGACGTGCTCGGAGCGCTCAACCGCGATGAAGGTGGCGCGTGGGAATACGAGCCTTCGCCCGGCGGCACGCGGCAACGTGAGATGGCCACGCGTCTCGCGCTCAACATCGCGATGTACGCGCTGTGCCTCGACTACAAAGATGACGCGGTTCACCTCGAACCGATCATGAAGCGCCGCCGCTAACTCTTGAAAGCATCGTCGGGACCGGCCAGACCGCGCTCCATGAAGACGATTCTGATCACCGGGGCGACCAGCGGTATCGGTTACGAAGCAGCCATCGTGCTCGCGCGTGAAGGCCATCGCGTGGTGATGGTGGGCCGCGACAAGGCGAAGACCGAGCGCTGCGTCGCCGAGGTGAAGCAGAAGAGCGGCGCGACGAACGTCGAATATCTGCTCGGTGATTTCGCGTCGCTCGCGTCGGTGCGCGCGTTGGCCGCCGAGTTCCTCGCGAAGTACGACCGCCTCGACGTGCTCGTGAACAACGCCGGCACCGTCTACGACACGCGCACCGTCACCGTCGATGGCTTCGAGGCGACGTGGGCCGTGAATCACCTCGCGCCGTTCCTGCTGACGAAGCTGCTGCTCGAGCGTGTGGTGCAGAGCGCTCCGGCGCGCATCGTGAACGTCTCGTCGGTGGGCCACTACCGCGCGTCGATGGATCTGAAAGACGTCGGCTACGAGAAGGGCGGCTATTTCATCATGGGTGCGTACGCACGCTCGAAGCTGGCCAACGTGTTGATGACGCGTTCGCTCGCGAAGCAGCTCGAGGGCAAGAACGTCACCGTGAACGCGCTGCACCCCGGCGCGGTGGCGACGAACATCTGGGCCGGCGCTCCGGGCTGGAGCAAGCCGCTCATCGGCATCGTGAAGAGCCTCTTCATGATCTCGCCGGCGAAGGGCGCGGAGACCATCACCTACCTCGCGAGCTCGCCCGAGGTCGAAGGCAAGACCGGCCTCTATTTCGAGAAGAACAAGGCGAAGAAGCCGTCGGCGCTCGCGCTCGATGACGGGCTCGC
>JBEHYH010000351.1:0-7095 GCA_048498275.1 Myxococcota bacterium
GGCCACGCCGTTGAGCGCGGAGTTCGCGTCTTGCGCCAGCTCTTGCGCCTTCTCGAGGAGCGGCTCGAGCGGGCTTTCGGGGAGTTCGTCGCTCATCGCCGTGACGCCCACTTTCCGATCAGAAAACCCAACGCCGCCGCGCCGAGCAACGTGGTGCCGGGGTTCTTCTTGATGAAGGTCTTCACCGATTCGTTGGCGGTCATCAGGCGCTCCTGGAGCTCTTCCAGTTGCGGCTGAAGCCGGTCCTTCAATTCTTCCATCGGGTCGGGAGCGGCTTCGGGAGCTGCCGGGTTTGGTGCGGTGTTCTCAGTCATCGTTCACTCCGGGAAATGAGACGCGCCAGCACGTAGCCCGCGGTGAAGGCGGCTCCGGCGGCGAGTAACGGGTGGCGGCGCACGGCTTCGCGCCAATCACCCAGGGGTTGCAACGTCGACTCGACAGCTTCGAGGCTCTTCGCGACGCGCGCGCGGGCGGCGCTCAGTTCGTCACGCACTTCGATCGGCGTCGACTCGTCACGCCGCGCGAGCTCGCTGGAATTCATCGCTTCTCCTTGCGGATGATCGCGGTCGAAGACTCGAGCTCCGACAACGACGCGTCCATCACCTTGTGGCCCGCGAGTGACTTCGCCGCGAAGCCGATGCCGATGCCGCCCAGCACGAGGTTCAACAGGCCGACGATCAAGAACGAGACGTCAGCCGAGAGTGAGCGGTGAATCGCCAGGGCGAGCGCCACGCACAGAAAGCCCCAGCCGACGAGAAACAGCGGAGCCAGCAGCGCGATGACCCCGACGCGCACCCCGATGAAGCGCGCGTCTTGCGCGAGTTCCAACCGGGCGAGCCGCACGTGTTGCGCGACCAGGTCGCTGAACGCGTCGACGAGTTCCCTGAGCTGTGAACCGAGCGCCATCGAGGGTGCAGTGTATGAACATTCGCTCGCAGACAGGCCAAAAACCTTCGCGCGTTACGCCTTGAGACCATGTCGCTTGATGATCCGGTACAGGTAGACGCGATCGATCTGCGCGGCGCGCGCGGCTTCTGACACCTTGCCGTTGTGTCGCGCGAGCAGCGCTTCGACGAAGGCGCGCTCGAATTCCTCGTTGGCGAGACGTTTGGCTTCAGCCCAGGTGCTGGCCGATGGAGGCCGGTACGCGGGCGTCTCGGCTTCGGTCTGCGCGGTCGGGTTGAGCGCGGCCTGCATCACGCGGCAGCGATCGAGATGATTGAACAACTCGCGCACGTTGCCCGGCCACGCACCGCCCTGCAGTCGCGCGATGAAGTCAGGCGTGCGGAGCGGCGCTGCTTCTTCTTCACTCAACCCCGCGTCTTCGAGCCATTGGTCGACGAGGTCTGGAACGTCATCGAGGTGCGCGCGCAACGACGGCAGGCGAACGCGCATCACCGCGAGGCGGAAATACAGCTCCGAGCGGAATTTCTGTTCATTGACGCGCTGCCGGAGATCGACACGGGTCGACGCGATGATTCGCGCGCGCACGTCGATGGTCGCCCCGCCCGCGCGCTTGAGCTCCGCGTTCTCGAGGACGGTGAGAAGCCGGCCCTGCAGCTCGAACGGCAATTCAGAGATCTCATCGATCAGAATCGTGCCGCCGCGCGCCTCTTCGAACACCGAGAGCCGCCGTGGCGCTTCACGGCCGAACAACGTCGCTTCGAGCTCCGCAGCAGTCAGGCTGGAACAATCGACGGTGAGAAACGGTTCGTTCTGCCGCGCGCCGCGCTCGTGGATCGCTTCGGCGGCGATGGACTTGCCCGTGCCGGTCTCGCCCTCGAGCAGCACATGCCGGCTGGTTTCGGCGGCGCGTTCCAGCAACGCAAAACACGCGCGCATCGCAGGCGAACCGCCGAGCAGCGGCCCGAACGAATCATTCTTCGAGAGCGGCTCCGGCGCGGAATCGAGCTCGAGCTGAAACCGCACCAGAGCCTTGCCGAGCTTCAATTGCGCGCCGTTCTTCAAGAACGCTTCGCGCACGCGCACGCCGTCGACCTCGGTGCCGTTCGACGAGTTGAGGTCCTTCACCAACGCGCCCTCTTTCGTCACCGAGATCTCGCAGTGAAATCGCGAGACGGTGTGCTCTTCGATGCACACGTCGTTCGACATGTGCGCGCCGATCTGCGCGGTGCCTCCGTGGAGCACCTGCGGTGAGCCCGGTTCATCGAGCCGCGTCAGCGTGAACCGCCGAATCGGCGGCGAAACGGCGCGCACCAGTTTGTGCGTGCCCGTGCGATCGCGTTTGAACGTGCCTGTCATCGCGCTCCCACCCTCTTCAAACGAAGAACGACGCGAGCACACTCAACGTGCCCGCGCCGTTCAATTCTCAAATCACTTTCAGCCGAAGATGCCGCGCATGCCCAGGCGCACCTCCGCCTGGCCCTTCGCGATGTCCTTCACGCCCTGCCCGATCTCCTTCACGCCGGTGGTGGCTTCGCTCACCGCGGCGTTGTGGAGCACGTCGCCGAGGAAGTGTTCGCGCGAGGCCGCGTTGTGGAGCTGGCTCGCCTCCGCGTGATCCGCGTAGCCGCGCATCAATTCCTGCGTGCCGTGGAGCACGTCCTTGATGCCTTCACGAACCTCGGCCTGGCCCGCGGCCTTCAGCTTCGCGGCCTCCGACTTGAGCGACGAGGCTTCCTTGTTGTCGGCCGCCGCGTTGGAGCGGTGCTTGGCCGCATCGTTCTTCGCCGCCGCGGCGTCGCTGAAGTTCTTCTGCGCCGACGCAAAGTCCTTCATCGCGCCCGCGAGGTCGCCGGTGAGCAGCTTGGCGAGCCCCGAGAGCAGATCGTTGTTGGCCTGCTTCAGCTCCGACTGCGCGGTGAGGTCGCTGCCGAGCGCCTTGAGCTGTTCCTGACGCGCGTGCGTGGCGGCGTCGAGCGACTTCTTCTCCTTGTCGAGCGCCTCCTTTTCCTTCGCGAGGCCCGACTTGATCTCCGACGCGCCTTCCTTGATGTCGTGCTTGCCCTCGGCGAGCTCGCGCGCGGCGGTCGCGTCCTTGCGATTCGCCGCCGCCTCGAGCGCGTTGCCCATCGCGTCGTGCGCCTTCGACGCCGCTTCCAGGTTCGCCGCCTTGGTCAGGTGCGCGATGCCGGAGCTGAGTTCCTTCGTGCCCTTGGAGATGTCCTTGATGCCCTTGAACACGTCGCCCTGCACGAGCGAGACGGTGGTCTGCGCGGCGCGCGCGATGGGGCTGCTGATGACCTGCGGGAGTGAGGAAAAGCTGGGTGAGATCTTCATGGTGTGCCCTTTCGAATTCGTGAGTGGTTGGTGCGGCCTTGCACACGAATTCTCGCGAGCTGAGGGCGGCGGATTCTCAGTCGAGCGGCCGCGCTGTCCGCTCGGGAAATCGCGTTTCGGGGCGGTTTTGTAGCTGTGGAAGTTACAAACCCGCGCACCTGTAGACTGGCAGGCAACAACGGCTCGCCGTGATGTAGGTTCCGCGGCTCATGAACGCCCTGACGCTGATCACGCTCCTCGCCGCAGCCGCTCCACCGTCTGGTTTGCAGCCGAAGAACCGGCCGTATGACGCCCAGCACTACAAGCTCGAGGTTCGTCAGGGCGAAGGCGGCACGTTCAACAACGTCGCGACCATCACGTTGAAGCCGAGCAAGGCGCTCGCCGAGATCGAGCTCGACGCGTACGACCTCAAGTTCACCAACGCGAAGGTCGACGGTGAAGAGGCGACGTTTACGCCGAAGTACGACCCGGAGACGCGCTACGGCACGGTCACCATCAAGCCGAAGAAGCCGGCCGCTTCAGGCAAGGACGTCGTCGTCGAGCTCTCGTACTCGGTGACCGCGGGCACGTCGAACGACGGCTTCTTCACCGCGAGCGAGCCTGACGCGCCGGCGGGTTCATTGCCGGGCTACTTCACGCAGTTCGAGGCCTCGTACGCGCAGCGCTTCTTCCCCGTGAACGACACGCCGGCCGACAAGGCGACGTCTGAGATCGTCGCGATCGTCGACGAGAAGTACGCGGTGGTCAGCAACGGCAAGAAGGCGCTCGACGAGAAGTTCGTCGAAGGCGGCAAGAACCTCCGTCGCGTGCACTGGAAGCAGGACGTCGCGCACAGCCCGTACCTCATCGCGCTCGCCATCGCGCAGCTCGAGCCCGTGCAGGTCAGCGATGAGCCGTCGATGACGCTGTGGGTTCCTCCGCACCGCAAGGCTGACGCGTTCGTCGCGCAAGACGTGATGAAGCAGTTGTTCAACTTCGAGGTCGCGTTCACGGGCACGAAGTTCCCCTGGGCGAAGCTCGATGTCGTCGCGGTGCCCAACTTCCGCTGGGGGGGCATGGAGAACACCTCGGTCATCTTCGAGCGCACCTCCGCCCTGCTCGTCGATCACCGCAACGATCAGCTCATCCGCTCGCGCATCAGCGCGCTGCTCGCGCACGAGATGGCGCATCAGTACTTCGGCGATCTCGTCACCTGCGCGTGGTGGAACGACGTGTGGCTCAACGAGGGCTTCGCGTCGTACCTGGGCGGGCTCGCGACCGACGACCTCGAAGACAGCGAACAGTTCGAAGTGAACTTCGCGACGTGGACGCTCGACGAGTACTTCCGCGAAGAAGACGGCCCTCGCAGCCACCCGCTCGTGGTGAAGGGCGTGCCCGCTGAACAGGCGTTCGATTCGACCAGCTACGGCAAGGGCGAACACGTGCTGCGCATGTTGGACCTGTGGCTCACGCGCGCGGAGTTCAAGAAGGCGATCAAGCTGTACCTCGAGAAGAACGCGGGCAAGGCCGTCACCAGCGACGACTTCTTCAAGGCGGTGTTCGAGAGCAGCAAGAAGGAAAAGGAGCTCAAGCCCTTCAAGGAAGCGTGGCTCACGAAGCGCGGCTACCCCGTCATCGAGCCGTCGACCTCGTTCAACAACGGCAAGCTCACCGTCACCATCAAGCAGACGCCGAACGTCGCCGGTGAGAAGGGGCCGTTCATCTTCAAGCTCCCCATCGTCATTCACCGCGCCACCGAGCCCGCGTTCACGCAGGAAGCCGTCATCACCGTCGACAAGCCGGAAGTGAAGGTCGACCTCGAGGTGCCCGCCGCTCCGGAGTGGGTGAACTGGAACAAGAACTTCGGCGCGCTGGTGCGCGTGAACCCGACGGCGATCAGCGAAGACCGCCTCGTCGATGCGGCTCGTCACGACAACGACCCGGTGTGGCGTCTGCTGTCGACGCTGCAGCTCCTCGGCAACCTCACCGCCGACAACCTGAAGGAAGAAGTGAAGCCCACCGATTCGGCGACCGGCGCGATCCTCGACGTGTTGAACAAAGACCCGTCGCCGTATGTGCGTGAAGCGGTGTTGCTGAAGCTCGCGGGCACCCGCTTCAAGAAGTTGCCGAAGGAGTTCTCCGCGCCCCTGCTCGCGCTCGCCAAGCGCCCGACCGATCTGAACGACGACCCGGCGGGCTACATCCGCGTGCGGCTCGCGGCGATGGAGGCGCTCGCGCGCACCGATTCGTCGGAGGGCCACACGTGGCTGCTCGGCGAGCTCGGCAAGCGGGAGATCGAGATCAACTACCTCACCGGCTACGCGAACGCGGCGGCGCGGCTCGGCACCGACAGCGCGATCAGCACGTTGCGCGCGGCGCTGGTGACGCAGAAGGGCCGTGGCTTCGCGTACTACCGCCGTACGGCTTCGGCGTTGAGCAAGGCGCGCGGAGTCGACGTGCTCCCGGTGTTCCGCGACGTGCTCAAGAGCGTGCCCAACAACGACGAGTTCGGCCGCACCATCAGCCATGGCTTCGGCTCGAATCGCGAGCTGCGTGAGACGACCGACTTCGCGGCGCTGGTGCGCGACGTGGTGCTCGACGAGGCGACTTTCACCGAAGAGTTCCGCGCTGAATTCCTCGAGTACCTCGACGACATCAAGTTCGAGGGCGCGAAGCAGGCGCTCACCGAGATCGCCGCCGGCAGCAAGAGCGCGCGCATCAAGGCGAGTGCCCAGCGCGTGTTGGACACGAACTTCCCCGCGCCGCCCGCTCCGAAGGCTGAGCCGAAGAAGAAGAAGTGAATCGCAGGGCGCTGGCCGCGGTGCTCGTGGTGCCGCTGCTCGCCGCGGTTCTGTACGCGTTGTGGCCAAGCGCTCCCCCTCTCCCGCAAGCGGGAGAGGTTCGGAGTGAAGGTCGCACGCAGCTGCCGCCTCAGAATGAACCCAGCGTCACCGCCTTCGCGCCGCCCGTCGTCAATCGTGAGACACCAATTGGCGCTCCGGGGAAGCCGCTGAATGCTCCAGCGCCGGTGATGCAACCCTCGCCGCAACTCGCAGCACCCTCGCCTGCCTCGCGCGACACGGCTGCTGCCGCGACGGACGCTCCCGCGCAGCCAACGCCGAAAGCTCCGCCGCACACGCTCGATCGCGAAGGCATCCGCGGCGCCATCCGCGAGAAGTTGCCGGAGATGCAGGACTGCTACGAAGCCTGGCTCCAGCAGAACCCCGAGCTCGGCGGCACGGTGGCGCTCTCGTTTCAGGTCATCGCCGCTGACGGCGGAGGTGTGGTGCAGAACATCACCATTGTCGACGGCGGCGTCGGTCACCGCGCGTTCGAAGGCTGCGTCGGCAACGTCTTCAACGATCTCGACTTCGAAGAGCCCCTGGGCGGCACGATGAACGTCACCTACCCGGTGATGTTCTCGAACAATCCGCCTCCGTAGGGCTCAGGTGCGCTGCATCTTGATGCCGGCCCAGGTCAGCCCCGAGCCGACGACACAGATCGCGAGCTCATCGCCGAGCTTCGGCGACTCCCAATTCTCGCTGATCACCGACGGAGCGCCCGCGCCGCCCACGTTGCCGCGGACGTCGACGTTGTACAGGTGCTTGTCTTCGGCGATCTCACAGCGGCGCGCGACGACCTCGAGCATGCGCAGGTTCGCCTGGTGGCCGACGAAGGTCGGGTTACCGGTGCCGCGGAGCGTTTCGTAGAGCTCCTGCGTGCGCTTGATGGCGAACTTCTGCACGTCGGCGCCCTGCTGAATGAAGTGGCCGAAGCGGCTGGCCTTCACCTTCTCCGGAGCGGTCACCCGCTACGACGCGCATCGCCAGCTCCTCACGCAAGAGACCAATGACATCGGCACCGCCTATCTCCGCC
>JBEHYH010000352.1:0-7043 GCA_048498275.1 Myxococcota bacterium
CCGCGCGAGCGGCGTCTAAGGCCCCGGGTTCACCGCCGCGTTCGAGCCGTCGCCGTTGGTGAACGGGCAGAAGCTGGGGCTCGGGAGCAGCGCGCGCGCGGCGGTGCTCGCGGTCGAAGCCGCGCGTCACGCGCTCGGCGGAAAGTGGGATTCGCTCAAGCTCGCGTTGCTCGCGCATTTCGACGCGCAGGGCGGCAAGGGCAGCGGAGGTGATGTCGCCGCGTCATTCGCCGGCGGAGTCATTCGCTATCGGCGCTTCGACGTCGCGCCCCTCGCGGCCGCGTCGGTCACCAGCGGGCTCACGGCTGCGCTCGAGAAATCACCACCGGTCGAGCTCGCGCGTCTGGGTGAACCCCTGTTCCCCTGCGTGTATGCGTTCAGCGGTGAATCAGCCTCGACGACCAGTCTGGTGAAACAGGTCGAGCAGAAGCTCGGCGTCGAGGGCCGCAAGCGCTTCGTCGATCGCTCCGATGCGCATTCGGCCGCGCTCGAGAATGGTCTGCTCCGCCGCGATCTGGAGCAGCTCAAGACTGCCTGCGGTGCGCTCCAGGCGCTGTTGTGGGAGCTCGACGTCACGCGCAACGACGCCATCGACCGCATTCTCGGGCTGGCGCGCACGTTCGGCTGCGCCGCGAAGCAGAGCGGAGCCGGTGGTGGCGATGGCGCGATCATCTTCGCTCCCGATGACGCCGTCGCAGCCGAAGTGTCGAACTCGCTCGAGTCGCGCGGGTTTCACACGTTCCTCACGCGCGCCGATCGTGGTGTGCAGGGCGAAGTGACTCCGCACGCCGAACTCGCCCGCTGGCTCGACTGAGAAAATCCCGCTCCGTGGGGAGTGTCATGCGAGGTGGATGAGCGGAGGCTCATCGTCGGACCAGGCGATACCAGTGCGACGCGATCACCCGGCGCCGGCTCGACTTCGCGCTCATCAACTCGAACTCGGTGAACACGCGGCGAACCGCTTCTCCATCGAGCTTCAGATCGCTCGGTGATTCGTCGAGCGCCCAGATGAGCAGCGTGCCACCCGGCGAAATCAACCGCGCCATCTCCGCCGCGTACGCGCGCTCCTGCGCGACATCGAGGCAGTGAAAGCACCCGACATCGAACGCGATGTCGAACGGCCCGCTCAACGCATCGAGCTTCGTCACATCACCCACGAGATAGTGGGGCGGAGCCGCATCGTCTTTCGCCCGCGCAATCGCCTTCTCGATGGCCACGGGCGAGAAGTCGACGGCGGTCGCGGCGACTCCCTGCTGCGCGACGAAGCGCGAGAACCTGCCGAGCCCGCAACCCAGTTCGAGCGAGCTCTTCGGCTTCGCCGTCTTCAGCAACTCCTTCAACTCGGGAGGAATTCGTACGTCTCCCCACGGCGTGATGGGCATTCGGTACGCGGAATCAAACAGGGCAGGTGAATTGGGTGCGCTCATCGTGAGGACAATATAAAAAGCATGCTATGTATCGCAAGCCCTGGATCCCGGAAGCAGCCCCGACGTTTTGGATCAACCACGCATCACGCCTGCTGATGCGCGAGTTTGAGCGGGTGTTGAGGCCGCTCGATTTCGGGTTCGCCTACATGCGGGTGCTCGGCGCGCTGCTGCGTTCAGACGAGCCGATGCAGCAGAAGCACCTCGCCGAGAGCGCGCAGGTCGAGCAGCCGACGATGGCGGCGCTCCTCACGCGCATGGAACGCGATGGCCTCATCGAGCGCACACCGCACCCTGAAGACAAGCGCGCGAGCCACATCGAAGTCACCCGCAAGGCGAGGGCGCGCGTCGAGAAGGGGCGGGACGCGTTGCGAACCGTCGCCGAGCGCGCGCTCGAGGGCTTCAGCGAAGCCGAACGCGAAACGCTGCGCTCACTGCTCGCGCGCGTGGTGAAGAACTTGAGTTAGCAGCCGCAGATCGCGTCGTTCGCCGGCGTGAACTGAAGGCACGACAACGAGCAGGTGCCCACGTCGGTCAGCACGAAGTCACGGTGGGCGGTGCAGCGCGATTCAGGCAACCACAGCGGGCCGGTGGTGCACTCGTCAGCGCCCGGTAGAAACTGGTCGACTCGCAGCGAGCCGCCATCGGTCGACCACGCGTTCAGTACGCCATCACATTCCGCTTCGCCGACGCCGACGTTGCCCTTGCCCTTGTTCTCCACGGGGATCACGTGGCGCGTGATGCTGATCATGTTGGTCCCGCCGTCATTGAGCGGGCCGAACACGCTCAGTTGCGCCTGTGTGAAGATCAACGTGCCGTCTTTGAGCGTGCCGATGAACTGCGTGCCACCGTCGCCGACGTACCGCTGCGGCGTGCAGTCGTCGTAGGTGCTGACGATGTCGATGTGCACCATGCGGCCGGTGATGTTCTCAGCCTCCTGCGGCTGGCAACCAGCGAGCACCACCAGCGACGTCAGAAGAAGAGGGCGCATAAAGGGCCAAAAAAATGGGGGAACCGATTTTCACCGGTTCCCCCTGTGCCCAGAAGAGGACTCGAACCTCCACGCTGTTGCCAGCACTAGACCCTGAATCTAGCGCGTCTACCAATTCCGCCATCTGGGCGACGGCACGGCCCAATACGTTCGGGAGACGTTGCTGTCAACGACTCCCTGACGCTCTCAGGAGAACTTTTTCGGCGGCCATTTCCCCTCGGCCTCGAGGCTTTTCCGGATCACGGGGTTCTCGTCCATGAAGGCCTTGAGCGATTCCTCGGTGATCCACACTTCGATGTCTTGCGACTGCAGCTTCGCCTGACACGCGAGGCGCGAGTTCGGCTTCACGTCGTACGCGAGGTCGAGGCGATCGAGCTCCATGTCGTCTTGTTCGGTCAGGCTCTCGAGGCCTTTGCGAACCCACACGTGACACGTCGAACACGCGCACACGCCGCCGCAGGAATGGCCGACCTGCGCGTCGCCTTTCTCGGCGGCGTCGAGAATCGAGGTGCCTTCCTCCACTTCAACCGTCAGCTCCTGCAACGGGCTGCGGAACGTCACGCGAGGCACTTAGAAATCCTCCATGCGGTGACCGACGGCGGCCTTGCCGATCGCGCGGTCCATGATCTTCTCGACGAACGGTTTCGCGAGGCCATCGACCTCGGCGATCGCGTTCTTCAGTTCTTCGTGACTCGTGGCGCTCTTCGCGAAGCCCTCGAGCTTCTGCAACTGCGCTTCGAAGTCGGTCTTTTCCTGCGGCGACAGCAGGTCACCGTTTTCACGGAGCTGCTTGCGGCCATCGATGAGCATTCGTTCGGCTTCGACGCGCTGTTCGGCGAGCAGCCGGCGCTGCATGTCGTCTTCGGCGTGGTCGATCGAATCGAGCAGCATCTGCTCGATCTCTTCGTCGGTGAGGCCATGCGTCGGCTTCACGGTGATCTGCTGCTCGACGCCGGTGGTCTCTTCGCGCGCCGAGACCGACAGGATGCCGTCGGCATCGACGCGGAAGGTCACCTGCACGCGGCCCATGCCCGCCGCCATCGGAGGAATGCCCGAGAGCCGAAACCGCGCGAGCGAACGATTGTCCTGCACCAGCTCGCGCTCGCCCTGCACCACGTGGATGTCCATGCCGGTCTGCCCGTCCTGGAACGTGGTGAAGACCTGCGCCTGCGCCATGGGAATGCTCGAGTTGCGGGGGATCAGCTTCTCGACGACGCCACCCATGGTCTCGAGACCGAGCGACAACGGAATCACGTCGAGCAGCAGCACTTCGTCTTGCCGTTCGGCGTTCGTGAGCAGGTCAGCCTGAATCGCGGCACCGAGCGCGACGACCTCGTCGGGGTTGATGTCTGCCAGCGGCGTCTTGCCGAACACTTCAGCGACGAAGCTGCGAACCGCCGGCACGCGCGTCGAGCCGCCGACGAGCACGACTCCATTCACGTCGGCCGCGGTCACGCCGGCGTCCTTCAACGCGCGACGCACCGACGCGCCCGTCTTCTGGAGCAACGGCGAAATCCACTCGTCGAACTGCGCGCGCGTGAGCGGGAAGGGCGTGCCTTCGAAGTCGATGGTCGTCTCGGAAGCGTCAGTGAGGCGCTCCTTGGCCGCCTTGGCCGCCTGCAGCAGCGTCGCGACCTGCGAAGGCGTCGGCTCTTTCAAATCGCGCGCTTCGAGGATGCGGGTGACGATCGCGCGATCGAAGTCATCGCCGCCGAGCGCCGAATCGCCGCCGACCGACTTCACCTGAAACACGCCGTCGACGAGCTCGAGGATCGAGATGTCGAACGTGCCGCCGCCGAGGTCGTAGACCGCGTAGAGCCCTTGAACGCCCTTATCGAGGCCGTAGGCGAGGGCCGCCGCGGTCGGCTCATTCAACAGCCGCAGCACTTCGAGCCCCGCGAGCCGCCCGGCGTCTTTGGTCGCCTGCCGCTGCGCATCGTCGAAATACGCGGGCACGGTGATGACCGCCTTCTCGACCTTGCCGGCGAAGTGCGATTCAGCGCGGCGCTTGAGCTGCCTCAGAATCTCGCCCGACACTTCGATCGGAGTCACCGGCTGGCCGCCCGCGACATCGAAGCGCACCACACCCGCGCCGCTGACGAACTTGTACGCGCCGAGCTTCTTCGTCTCGACGTCGCCCAGCGACTTGCCCATGAAGCGCTTCACCGACTTGATGGTGTCGGTGGGAAAACTCGCGAGCTGATCGACCGCGTGACGGCCGACGAGCACCGCTCCATTGGCCGCGTAGTGCACCACCGACGGCAGCAACGTGAAATCGCCGTCGTCAGCCGCGAGACATCGCGCCTTGCCGTTGATCACCGCGGCCACGAGTGAATTCGTGGTGCCGAGATCGATGCCGACCACGCTGCCTTGCGGCTTGAGCGGGTCATGAATCTGCAGAAAGCCCTTCACGCCAACAGCTCCTCTTCGAACGCGTCGACCTCTTCGAGGAAGCGCGAGTAGTAGCGAACGCGGCCGAGCGAGACGGTGGCGGTCGCGACGTCGTTCGAACGCAGCGCCTCCTGGGCTTCGGCCAGTGACTTGTCTTTGGCGGAGCGGATCTCCGCGGCCATCTTCTGCGCGCCCGCGAGGTTCTTCTGCCCGCGTACGGCCTCGAGCGCTTCGCGCCGCTCCATGATCTCCTCGAGGAACTCCATGGGCATCTTCACCTTCGCGGCGGCGTCTTCGGTGTCGAGCTTCACGCCCTTGAGCTCGAGCACGTAGAACGCGCGGCGAACGGGGTCGCGCAGCACTTTGATTGCTTCATTCAGCGCGGCAGATTTCTCGGCGGCGATGCGGCGCTCACGCGCGTCGGCGGTGACGAGCCGATCGGGGTGCGTCGCCAACGACAGCTCACGGTGCTTCGCCTCGATCGCCTTCACGTCGAGGTCGACAGAAGGCGAGAGGCCGAACAGTTCAAAGTGCGTCACGACTCACACCGTGAACGACTCGCCGCAACCGCACGCGGCCTTCTCGTTGGGGTTCTGCAGCTTGAACCCTGACGCGAGGAGCCCCTCTTCGAAGATGAGCTCGGTGCCCATCAGGTACAGGTAGCTCTTCGGGTCGATGAAGACGCGCACGCCTTCGCGCTCGAAGATCTTGTCGCGTTCGCGCGGCTTCTCGTTCCACTCCATGTGGTACGCGAGGCCCGAGCACCCGCCGCCTTTGACCGCGATGCGCAGACCCGCTTCAGGCGTCTGGCGTTCGTCGAGCATGCGCTTGAGACGCACCACGGCGCTGTCGGCCAGGCCGATGCCTTTGCCCATGGGCTTTGCAGGCACAGAGGCGACGCCGAGGCTCATTTCACGCCCCCTTGCGAGCGGCGCGCTTGGCGCGGAAGTCCTCGATGGCGGCCTTGATCGCGTCTTCAGCCAGCACCGAGCAGTGGATCTTCACCGGAGGCAGCGACAGTTCCTTCGCGATCTCCTTGTTGGTGATCTTCATCGCGTCGTCCATCGACTTGCCCTTGACCCACTCGGTGACGAGCGAGCTCGACGCGATGGCCGAACCGCAGCCGAAGGTCTTGAACTTGGCGTCTTCAATCACGCCGTCGTCGGAGATCTTGAGCTGCAGGCGCATCACGTCGCCGCAGGCGGGAGCGCCGACCAGCCCGGTGCCCACGTTGGGGTCGTTCTTGTCGAGCGTGCCGACGTTCTTGCTGTGTTCGAAGTGTTCGATGACTTTTTCGCTGTAGGCCATGGGGTGCTCCTTGAAAATCAGTGGGCTTTCCACTCGATAGATTTGAGGTCGATGCCTTCTTTCGCCATCTCGTAGAGCGGCGACATGTCGCGCAGCTTGGTCACCGCGCGCACCATGAGATCGATCACGTAGTCGACTTCTTCTTCGGTCGTAAAGCGGCCGAGCCCGAAGCGGATCGACGAGTGCGCCATCTCTTCTTCGACGCCGAGCGCGCGCAGTACGTACGACGGCTCGAGCGAGGCCGAGGTGCACGCCGAACCCGACGAGACCGCGACGTCCTTGATGCCCATCATCAGCGCCTCGCCTTCGGCGAACGCGAACGACACGTTCAGGTTGCCGGGCAGCCGCGAGCTCATCGAGCCGTTGATGGTGAGGTAGTCCAACTTCGCCGAAATGCCTTTCCACAACCGCTCACGCAGCGTGGTGAGGCGCGCGGCCTCGGCCGTCATTTCTTTCTGAGCGAGCTCAGCGGCTTCACCGAAACCGACGATGCCGGCGACGTTCAGCGTGCCAGATCTCATGCCGCGCTCGTGACCACCGCCGTCGATCTGCTCACGCACGCGCACGCGCGGCTTGCGGCGCACGTACAGCGCGCCGACGCCCTTGGGGCCGTACATCTTGTGCGCCGAGAGCGAGACCAGGTCGGCCTTCGCTTCGTCGACGTTGAAGGGCACCTTGCCCGCGCCCTGCACGGCGTCGGTGTGGAAGAGCACGCCGCGCTCGCGGCAGATGGCGCCGATCTCATTCACCGGCTGCACCACACCGATCTCGTTGTTGGCGAGCATGATGCTCACCAGAATCGTCTTGTCGGTGATCGCCGCCTTCAGCTGGTCGAGGTCGACGAGGCCGTCTTTCTTCGGCGTCAGGTACGTCACGCGCGCGCCCACGCGGAGCTTCTCGACCCACCGCTTCAGCACCGGGTCCGCGTC
>JBEHYH010000353.1:0-7042 GCA_048498275.1 Myxococcota bacterium
ATGGTGATGTACACCTCCGCGATGCCCGACAGTTCGGCGGCCTGACGAAACGCGTCCTGCATGTACGCGAGCGTGCGGCCGCTCACGAGCTCCTGGACCATCAAGTAGTCCATGCCCGCCTTGAAGCAGCGAAAGGTGCGCACGATGTTCGGGTGACGCAGGCGCACCGTCAGCTTCGCCTCGTCGACGAACTGCTTCACCCACGACGCGTCATTCCGGTAGCTCGGCAGGAGGCGCTTGATGACGATGTCGTCGGGTTCACCGGGGCTCTTCTGCGTCGTGGGCCTCGGCTTGGCCTGGTAGACCTCAGCCATCCCGCCGACCGCGAGACGTCCCACAAGCTGGTAACCGCCTAAGTCTGTGTCCTGCGCCACGTCGTCACCGAAACTACCCCTCCGCTCTCACAACTTCAGCAACGAATAGACGCCGCGCCGCGAATCCATCTGGCGCTCGAGGGCGTTCATCGACGACAGGAGCTTGTTTCGCGCCACCAACGCCTCACGCGTCGCGGCATGCAACACGCTTCCTTCGGCGAGGGCCTGATTCGCCTCGACGAACGGCCGACACCGGGCCTCGTACTCGGCGAACGCGTCGCGATGGTCGGCGTGCCTCGAGAGCGCCTGGGCGAGCACGTACGCGCCCACGAGCGCGAGGCTGGTGCCCTGCCCTGAATAGAACGACGGCGCGTACGCGGAGTCGCCCACCAAGGCGACGCGGCCCTTCGACCACGCCGGCATGCGGATCTGGGCGATCTCGTCGAAATAGAGGTCTTCCGATTTTTGGATGCCGTCACGCATCTTCTGCAGCTCCCAACCGTCGTTCGCGTATTGCTCGAGCATGAACGCGCGGACGGCCTCATCGGTCTCCGGGAGCTTCGGCGTCGCGACCTCGAACATGCCGAAGAGCCGTGGCCCGGGACCAATCGCGTAGAGCATCGCGCTGCGGCCCGCCGTCGCCCAGACGACGGCTTCGTCGCGCAAACCGAAGACGTTCTGCATGGTGAACCCTGCGAACGAGAAGCCGAGGGAGTGCGTGAATTGCGGCTCATCACCGAAGACCAACCGACGCGTACGGGAGTGAATGCCATCGGCGCCGATGACGAGTTCGAAGCGGTCCGTGGCTCCGCTCGCGAACGTCACGTCGATGCCATCGGCGTCTTCCTTGAGGGCGGAAATCGAATCACCGAACCGGTAGCGAACCTGCTTCGTCGCGGCGACCAACGCGGCGGTCAACGCGCCCCGCGGGAGCTCGATGTCGTCGTTCGCGTCATGGGTGAAGCCCTGTGGCATCGAGACCAGCGTCTTCCCGTCTTCATCGAGAAAGGTGATCTGCCGCACGTGCACCGCCGCGCGCTTCAGGTCTTCTTCGAGGCCCATGCGGCGGGCCACCTCGACCGCCGTGCCGCGAAGGTCGATGGGGTAACCGCTCTCGCGAATGGCCGATGCACGCTCGACGATGGTGACGTCGAACCCGTACTCCGCCAGCCAGTAGCCCAACGCCGGCCCCGCGATACTCGCTCCCGAAACAAGGACTCGTTTAAGATCCATACACGCATCTTAAATACAGACTGGCGAGCGCGCTCGTGAAGTTGCATGAAGAGGCATGACCGACCGACGGCGCCGCGGCCAGGCTCTTGAAAACACGCTGCTCGACGCAGCCTGGGAGGTGCTCAGCACCGACGGTTACGCGGGGTTCTCCCTCGAAGCGGTGGCCAGACGCGCGAAGACCAGCCGGCCGGTCATCGCCCGCCGATGGACCAGCCGTGGGGCCCTCGCGAGCGCCGCAGTCGGTCACTACATGGCGACGCACCCCATCACCGTCGGCAACCTCGGCAGCGTGAAGAAGGAGCTGACGCAGTATCTTATGGGTCTCGCCGCAATGAGCACCGCGTTCGCTGCGTTCCTCCCGGGCTACTTCGCGGAAGCCGGCCAGAGCCTCGATGACATTCGCATGGCCGCGCGCCGAGATGCCGGTGATGCGTTCGGAGCGACGCTCCGTGAGATTCTGCATCGCGCCGTTCGCCGGGGAGAAATCGACCCGACGCTGCTCTCACCGCGGGTGATGACGCTGCCGCTCGACCTCGCGCGCCACGAGATGCTGCTGACCTTCAAGCCGGTGACGCCTCAGGCCATCAACGAGATCATCGACGAGGTGTTCCTGCCGTTGGTGAAGCTCCACAAGAATAAGAACCACGACTGACTCTTATTTTGCGTAGAGCTTCTCGTACTCCGCAGCGGCTTTGTGCCACCCGAAGTCCTGCCGCATGCCGCGCTGCTGCACCGCCGCGTAGCGCTCCTTGTCGCGGAACAGGCCCACCGCGCGCACCAGCGCTTCGTAGAGCGCGTCGGCCGTCGGCTGGTTGAAGACGATGCCGGTGCCGTCTTCGCGCGAGAGGTCGAACACGGTGTCGACGAGCCCGCCCACGCCGTGCACCACCGGCACCGAGCCGTAGAGCAGCGAGTACATCTGATTGAGCCCACACGGCTCGAAGCGCGAGGGCATCAAGAAGAAGTCGCTCCCCGCTTCGATGCGATGCGCGAGCGAATCGTCGAACCCGATGCGCACGTGCAGCCGCTTCGGGAAGCGCGACGCCAGCATGCGCCAGCCGTTCTCGAGATTCGCTTCGCCAGCGCCGAGCACCACCGCCGACGCGCCCTGCTCCAGCAAGCGCGGGAGCGCGGCCTGAATCAGGTCGACGCCCTTCTGCGACGACAGCCGCGAGACCACGCCAAACAACGGCATGCCATTCGCGGGCGCCTCGAGGCGGCACGAGGCGATCAATTCGGCGCGGCACCGCTCGCGGCCCGAGACGTCGTTCGCGGTGAACTGCGCCGGCAGAAACACGTCGGTCGCCGGGTTCCACGTCTCGGTCTCGACACCGTTGAGAATGCCGTGGAGCAGCGGCTTCTTGAACGCGAGCAGCCCTTCGAGCCGGTTGCCGAAGCGCGCGGTCTGAATCTCCTTCGCGTACGTCGGCGACACGGTGGTGATGACGTCGGCGGTCATCAACGCGGCCTTCATGAACGAGAGGTGCCCGAAGAACTCCACGCCCTCTGCGTTGAAGAGCGACCAGGGGATCCCGAGGGGATCCATCTCCGTCTTCTGCTCGATGCCCTGAAACGCGAGGTTGTGAATGGTGAAGACGCGCTTCGCCTTGCCCAGCGGCGTGTGCGCGACCCCTTCACGGAGCGCGAGCAACGCGAGGCCCGACTGCCAGTCGTTGCCGTGCACCACCTCGGCGTCGAACCCATCACGCTGCGCGGTCGACAACGCGGCCATCGAGAACAGCGCGAAGCGGCGCGCGTCATCTGAATGGCCGTAGAGCCCGGCGCGGCCGAACGCCTTCTCACAGTCGATGAACACCCACTCGACGTCGTCGACGAGCCGCCAGGTGCCGACCTCGTATTGGCCGAAGGGGAACTCGAGCGTCAGGCTCGTGCCGAAGCGCCCCAGACGTTCGCGCGACACCGATTGGTAGAGCGGCGACACCACCCGCACCGTGTGGCCGAGCTTCGCGAGCGCGCGCGGCAACGCGTGGCCGACATCGCCCAGGCCGCCGGTCTTCGAGAACGGCGCGACTTCGGAGCTGAGGAACAAGACACGCATGAAACGCGGCACTTCTTATCGCGTCCTCGCGTAACGTGGCGCGACCATGGATTCGAGGTTCGACGCCTGCGTCGCACCGATGACCAATCCCACGGGCGTTGAGGTCGAGGAGTTGGGTGTGAGGCAGTTGTGCGGCGCTCACATGAAGGGCTTTGCCATCATGCATTTGATGGATGTGATGACGCGCGAGAACGCCGCGTATGTCGACGCGTGGCGCTCGCTGTGGCCGGAGCCGCATCGCACCGCGCTGACCCGCGAGAACCTGCGCTCGTCACAGTGGCTCCCGGTCGAGTACTACTTCCACGGCGTCGGCTGGCTCGCGAAGCAGCGCGGCAACCCGCGTGAGGCCATCGCCATCGGCTACGACATCACCGAGGCCGACATCTCGTCGTTCTTCCGCTTCGTGGCGTCGATGGCGTCTCCCGCGACGGTGCTGGCGCTCGCGCAGCGCTTCTGGAGCAGCTACTTCGACCGCAGCTCGGTGCACGTGACCAACGTCGGTTCGAACAGCGCGGTCATCGAGGTGCGTGACTGGCCGCTGGAACATGACGCCGTGTCGCTCCACGAGTTCGCCGGCGCATTTTTCGCGTTCAGCGACGCCAGCCGCGCGAAAGATCTGCGCGTTTCGAGAGTGGAACTCACCCGACCGGGGCTGTTCACCTTCGCGCTGACGTGGCGCTAAGAGCAGGCCCATGAATCTCGCTGAGTGGTCGGTACCCTTCAAACGCTTCGCCGAAGTCTTCGAGGCCGCGCATCGCGCCGTTCCCAAAGACCCGAACGCGATGACGCTCGCGACGGTCGACGCGAATGGCCGCCCGAGTCTGCGCACCGTGCTGCTCAAGGGCTTCGATGAGCAGGGTTTCGTCTTCTATACGAACACCCGTTCCGCGAAGGGCCGCGCGCTCAACGACACCAGGGTCGCCGCGCTCAATTTCTACTGGCCGAGCATGGACCAGCAGGTGCGCATCGAGGGAACCGTCGAAGCGGTGACGCCGGCGGAAGCCGACGCGTATTTCGCGACCCGCGCGCGTGCTTCGCAACTGGGCGCGTGGGCCTCGCACCAATCAGAGCCGCTCGCGTCGCGCGCCGAGCTCGAAGCGCGCCTCGAGGAGATCACGAAGAAATACGAAGGCGGTGAAGTGCCGCGCCCTCCGCACTGGAGCGGCTACCGGGTGAAACCCGAGCGCATCGAGTTCTGGAAGGCGCACGAGTTCCGCCTCCACTGGCGTGAGGAATACGTGAAGAACGGCGCCGCGTGGGAACACCACTGGCTCAACCCGTAATCACCAACTGCCGCTGGAGCCGCCGCCGGAGCTGCTGCCTCCGCCGAAGCTGCTCGACGAAGAAGACGATGACGACGATTCGCTGCGCACGATGCGCGGCGTGCTGCGCGTGTACGAGTTCTTGTAGTTGCAGTTCGCGCAACGTTCATCGACGCGCACCCGGCCTCCGCTGTATTCGGTCGCGTAGACCTCGGTGGTCGAGGTGCTGCTCCTGGTGCGCGCCGAACAACCCGGGCACTTCGAATAGCTGGTGAAGATCGCCGAGTAGTCGATCACCAGCACGCCATCGCAGCGCCCGCATTGCCACACGTCGTAATCGACCGACTTCACCTGCTCTTCGGTGCGCTGCGCGGGGACGGCGCCGGGCCGGTGAACCGATACGCCGCGGGCAACTGGCTGCGCTTTCCCTTCGACGAGCGCGAGATTGCCCGCGATCCGGCGCTGCGCCGAACCATCCTGCCCGAGTGACGTTCGCGCCTGAACATTGCGGCGCGCCCCTCGTCTTGCCTATGAGCCGGCGCGCAGCGCGCCAAGTCTTGCCATGAGCCGGCGCACAGCGCGCCGGCGTGCCCCTTTTCGAACGGACCCAATGGAAACTACACGCAGCCCCGCCGCCGAAATCGCCCGCCTGCTCAGGCCGTTCCTGCCCTGGATGGCGCTGTCGGCCGTCACCGGTATCGGTGCGGGCCTCGCCACCGTGGCGCTACTGTCCACCATCAACCAGGTGCTGAACCGACCCGGCGGCCTGGCTGGCGGGCTGCTGCTGACCTTTGTCGGGCTGTGCGGGCTGTCGCTGGCGGGTCGCGCCATCTCGGACATCTCCACCAACCTGGTCGGCCAGCGGCTGGTGGCGACCGTGCGCAAGAGCCTGGCGCGCAAGATCCTGTCGGCGCCGATCGACGCGCTGGAGCGCTATCGCACCCACCGCCTGATGCCCGTGCTGACGCAGGACGTGGACATGATCAGCGACGTGGCGTTCTCGCTGTCGTCCACGGTGATCGCCGTTGCCATCGCGCTGGGCTGCCTGGGCTACCTGGGCTGGCTCTCGCTGCCGCTGTTCGGCCTGCTGGTGGTGATGCTGGCCATTGGCGGCACCATCCAGGCGCTGGCGCAGGCGCGCGGCGTGGCGGGCTTCTGGGAGTCGCGCGAGCATGAAGAGCGGCTGCACAAAGCCTACCGCGGCATCAGCGAGGGCGCCAAGGAACTGCGCATGCACCGCGCCCGGCGCATGCGCGTGCTGAGCGGCCAGATCGAGAACGCGGTCGATGTGATCCGCGACATCAACTGGCGCGCCATCAACACCTACGTGCTGGCCACCGCGTTCGGCTCGGCGTTGTATTTCCTGCTGATCGCCGTGATCCTGGGCTGGGCCGCGCTGCGCACGGTCGAGCCGGTGGTGCTGAGCGGCTTCGTGCTGGTGCTGCTGTTCCTGAAAGGGCCGGTGGACCAGATCGTAGGTGCCTTGCCCGGCATCGGCCGCGCCAGGGTAGCGTTTGCCCGCATCGCCGACCTTTCGGCCCGCTTCGCCAACCCGGAGCCGCACCTATCGCTCGAACGGCCGCCGAGCGAGGCGCGCCTTGCGGACGCGATCGAGCTGCGCGGCGTGCGCTATGCCTTTGAGACGCCCGACGGCACCGAGCCCTTTGTGCTGGGGCCGGTGGACCTGGCCCTGCGCGCCGGCGAACTGGTGTTCGTGGTCGGCGACAACGGCTCCGGCAAGACCACGCTGATCAAGCTGCTGCTGGGCCTGTACGCGCCGCATGAAGGCGAGGTGGTGCTCGACGGCACGCCGGTCACGGCGCAGACGCGCGACGACTACCGCCAGCTCTTCACCACCGTGTTCTCCGACTTCCACCTGTTCGAAGACCTGGCCGGGCAGGGCGAAGGCGCCGCCGCACCCATGCCGGAAGCGGCGCTGCCTTACCTGCAGCGGCTGGAGATCGCGCACAAGGTCAGCGTCAAGGATGGTGCCTTCAATACGCTCGACCTGTCCACGGGCCAGCGCAAGCGCCTGGCGCTGGTGCACGCCTACCTGGAAGGGCGCCCGGTGCTGGTATTCGATGAATGGGCCGCGGACCAGGACCCGGCGTTCCGCCACCTGTTCTATACCGAACTGCTCCCCGAGCTGCGCGAGCGTGGGCACCTGCTGGTGG
>JBEHYH010000354.1:0-6994 GCA_048498275.1 Myxococcota bacterium
ACGTCGTGAAGACGTTGGACAAGGGGCCGCGCGAAGTCGAAGTGGAGATCAACGTCTCGGGCGAGGTGACGCAGTACAGCCGCGGCGCGTTCGTCGGCGCGCTGCTCGCGCTCGACGCCAAAGACCCGCGCGTCGACGCGGTGGAACTGCCCGACGGAGGCACGCGCTTCAACGTCGTCTGGAGCGCTCCATGACCGAACCGAAGGCCGGCGTCTTCTATCGACACGCGGTGGAGGCGGTGTTCGACCGCGTGGTGCGCGTGCGGCACCTCGATTCGACGGAGCTGCGCGCGGCGATTTCGGCCATCGGCCTCGACTTCGACAAGCCTCGCGACATCGATCTCGAGACGTGGCTCAAGGTGTTGAAGGTCGTGGCGCGCGCGTTGACTCCCGCCGGCACCGAAACGGAGGCGCTCACGCAGCTCGGCATCGCGGCGCTCGAGGGGTACGCCGACACGCTCGTCGGCCGAGGCGCGCTGCTGGTCTCGAAGCTCACGGGGCCGAAGCGCTCGCTCATCGCGTCGGCTGAAGCGTGGGGTACGGCGAACAACATCTACGTGGTGACCACCGAAGACAAGGGCCCGAAGAGCGTCGAGATTCATCTCAACGTCGCGGGTGAACTGACGCCGTACAACCGCGGCATTTTGCTCGGCGTCGTGGGGAAGCTCGGCATCAAGGCGACGGTCGACACGCGCGAGCGTTCGAACGGCGTGACCTACGTCGTGAACTGGGAATGAGAGCGCTTCTCGTCGCGATGGTAATCAGTGGATGTGCTCCGGCAATCAAATGCGTCGCGCAAGAAGGGTTCGGCGAGCTGCCTGAAGCGCGCTCGGTGCAACTCGCTCCGCTCAATGTCGAAAGCGTCGACGCTGATCAGCGCGAGGCGTGTCGGCGCGCGTTTCGTGAAGCGGCGTTGGCGCGAATGAAGACGTCGTGGCCGCGCGTGCAGGTCGTGGAAAGCGGAGCGGACCTGACGCTCGCTGCGACGCTCGAGAATGCGAGCGGCACGCTGCGCGGAGACCTCGGCGTGCTCGAAAACCGCACCGGAAAAACAGTTCGCGAAACACAGTTCACGACGCGCGCAGATTCGTCGTTGATCGAAATCTGCCGCGCGTTCGGCGGTGAAATCATCGACGCCCGTCGCGGCTGCCCGGCTTTCTATTGAAAACCATGCTCTGAGCCGGGTGAGACCGCACACCAAACACGTCGCGCGAAGACTTCTGATCAGCTGATTTCGGCCTCACCCCAACCCTCTCCCGCTCGCGGGGGAAGGGGTTTCGAGCTTTTCACGGAGCGCCGCCGGAAGTTCCAACCGCTCCTCTTTCATGCGTTCGCCCAACGCCCGCGCGCGACGGAATTCACCGAGCGCCCACAATCTCAAGAACACGCGCTCCTGATTCGGCCACGCGGTCGGGAACTCGAAGTCGAGCGCCTTCCCCTTCTCCGTCGCCCAGCGCCAGTGAATCTCGAACTCCGCTCCCGACACCTTCTCCAACAGCGCGGTCTCCACTTCCTCGAGCACCAGTCGCTCCGGTTTTTCCCAGTTCTCCGCGAGCAGCGCTTCGAGCTCAGCCGCGTTCCCGCCGCGCGAGAGCACCGCCATCGCCTTCACCCCGGGTGACGGCCGCTTCGTATACAGCGCATCGAACAACGCCGCGGCCTTCGCCGGCGCATCACGCCGGTAGATGAACGCGAGGCGCTCCAACTCGTCGGCGGTCAGCGACTCGGGAGCGCGGCTCCACTGCGCGCTCAGCGCCTCTTCTTCACGCGTGAGCTGATCGAGCGCGGCTTCCACCGCGTCCTTCAGCGGCGCCACTTCACTCAACGGAGCGCCCAGCTCCATCGCCCGGTCCAACAACGACAGGGCTTCACGCGCGGCCGGCGTCAGCTCATCGACCAGCACATCTGACGCATCTCGAAAGCGCACGTACGCCAGCAGCACGAGCCACTTCCACGGCGCGGCCGGCGTCACCGCGTCGCGCAGCAGCGTGGCCGCCGACGCCCAGTCGTCATCCTGCAGATAGCCGTAGAGCCGCGTGTCCAACGCTCCGGGGAGCCCGTAGGGCGGTGCCAGAAAGTGCGCCATGCCCTTGAAAGTAGGTCGGTTCGCCGCCCACGCCACCGATTCCACGAAGATTTAAACCTTCGGGTAGTTCGACTCCGCGCCGCTTGGCGAAGCATAAATACTGTGTCAGATGGCGCTCGCTGCCGCTGTCTTAAGCCAAACCCTCACTCCTCCGGAGAGACCATGACGTCAACCCTGCTGCGCGACTTCCTCGAAATCCCCTACGACCAGCTCGAAGAGCTGAACCTGGGCGTGAAGCAGGCGCGCATCGCCCGCGAGAACCCCGAGAAGCTCAAAGAAGCGCGCATGAAGTACCTGACCGACGAGAAGCGCATCAAGGCGGTCACCGTGTGCTTCACCGACCTCGAAGGCCGGCTGCACATGTTGGACTACGACAAGAAGTTCCTCCTCAAGAGCCAGGACAACCTGACCTTCGACGGTTCTTCGGTGCGCGGGTTCTCGGCGCAGCACGAATCTGACCTGCGCCTGAGCATCGACTGGAGCTCGTTCTACTGGCTGCCCGCAGACATCTTCGGCCCCGGCAAGGTGCTGGTGTTCTCCGAGGTGCTGGGCCGCGATGGCGCGCCGTACCCGTCTGACCTCCGGAGCAAGCTCAAGCAGTACGCCGACGAGCTCTACAAGAAGGAACAGACCGTCATTCACGTCGCGCCGGAAATCGAAGGCTTCCTCTTCAACGGCCGCGAAGCGGAGCGTCACTACTTCGAGAACGGCAAGTTCGAGTACGTGAGCATCGGCGGGTATTACCACTCGCTGCCGGGCGACAAGCTGCGCCTCTTCATCGACACCGCCGCCGAAGTGCAGCGCGCGATGGGCTTCCAGAACGAGAAAGACCACCCGGAGGTCGCGCCGTCGCAGTTCGAGATGAACTTCCAGTACAGCGACGCGCTGATCACCGCTGATCAGGTGCAGCTCTACAAGCTGCTCGCGCGTCAGGTCGCGGCCAAATACGACTGCACCGCGTCGTTCCTGCCCAAGCCGGTGATGGGCGTGAACGGCAACGGCATGCACACCAACATGTCGTTCAACAAGGCCGGCAAGAACCTCTTCTGGGACGCGAAGGGCCAGGAGAACCTCTCGAAGGCCGGCTGGGACGCGATCGGCCGCATCCTCAACAACGCCGACGACCTCTGCCTGATTCTGAACCCGTCGGTGAACGCGTACCGCCGCCTCGACCCGCACTTCGAAGCGCCGAACCAGATCAAGTCGTCGGCGAACGACCGCGGCTCGATGGTGCGCATCCCTACCGGGAACGAGAAGTCGGCGCGCATCGAAGTGCGCAGCGTCGGCCCCGACGCGAACCCGTACCTGGTGTTCTACGCCATCGCGCGCACCGCCCTCGAGGGCCCCGCGCCGGAAGCGACCGACGAGAGCAAGCGGAGCCGCACGCGCTTCCTCCCCGACAACATCTACGACGCGATCCGCCTCTTCAAGGGCAGCAAGTACATGACGGAGCTGCTCGGTGAATCGGTCGCCACCAAGTACGCCGACGTGAAGCAGTTGCAGGCCGACCGCTGCCCGAAGGCGCTCGGCACGCTGGTGAAGACGGCGGAAATCCAGTTCCACCACGAGGTGCAGAACCAATACCTCTGGAACCAGTTCTGAAGAGCTGATCAGCGGTTGATCGACGGGAGTGCCGGCAACGGCGCTCCCGTTTTGTGTCAGCGCACCACGCGGAGCGGAATGTCGGAGCGCTGTGGAGCATCGGCGCCCAGACCGCTCCAGCACCGCACGCGGCCCGACCGCAGCACCGCGCATTGCGCAGAATGCGAGAGCCGCAGCACCGGTTCATCGATGGCGATGGCCACCGGGTTCGCGGAGTCTGGGCGGACCGAACCGAGCTGATTGGCCCAGTTCTCGCCCCAACAACTCACGCCATTCTCTCCGCGCAGGGCGCAGCACGCGCCGGTGGTGCACTCCAACTGACGCACCGAAAACAGAGGCTCTTCGCGCGGAACAGGAGCGCCGAGTGAGTCACCCCAGCACCACACGCGCCCGGCGGTGGTCAGCACGCACGCGCCAAACCCGTTGGTGCGCAGCGCCACCGCCGCAGGAGCCGCGATGTGCGTAGTGAGGACATCCAGCAAGCCTGCATCACGGGGCCCGAAGCCCAGTGTGCCGTCCGTGAGGCCTTCACAGTCCGTCCCTCCATCGGAGCGCAGCGTGCAGTTCCAGCGCTCGGAGAAACCGTCGACGCGAGCGACGGTTCCATCGGCTTGCGGCGCCTGCATGTCGCAGGTCTGGTACGCGGTGCCCGCGGGCAACAGCACCGCGCCGGGAGCAGACACGAGCGGCGAGAGCGAGCCATCGGCCGCGACGCTCCACCCCGCGCCACGCGATGACAGGTTCGCATAGCAAACGTCATCGACCGGGCCTGGCGGCGCGAAAGGCACCCCAGCGGGGACCGTCTCGCACCCACCATCACTGAAACAGGCGACGCCACGGTCGTAGAACAGCACGCCCGTCATCGGCAGCGTGCGCGGCTCCTGTGCCACCGTCGGCTCGCCGAGCGAACCGGAGTTGTTGTAGCCCCAGCACCAGACGCCACCATCGGTGTCGAGGCCGCATGCGAACGCGTCTCCCGGGGTCAACTTCTGGAACGTGTGGGCTCCCGGCAAGGGCGAGCACACGCGCTGTTGGCCGACACCGGCGTCGTCTGGCGTGACGGGGCACGCTTCGATGCTCCCGTCTTCGAGCAGACCCCACGCGAAGTACGCGGAGTAGTTGTCGACGCCCATGCCGGCCCACGCGTGCTGGCCACTCGGCGCGAGCGAGAGCGGCTGGAAGAAGCTTCGAATGTTGCCGTGAATCTCGACACCACCGTCTGGCATCAGCGCCCACACCGCCTGCCCGGGGTACAGGTCTCGCGGCGGCTCGGCGAAGGGCATCATGTCGAAGCTGAACGCAGAGCCCGCGTCAGGCGCGTCGCTGAAGAACCACGAAGGGCCCCAGCAGCCGACTCCGCCATCGACGCCTTGTGCGCAGCTCAACCGCGACGAGGGCGCCCAGGTTCGTCTCGCGGGCGTCAGCAACGCTCGCCCTGCATCAGGGAGACCGATGCAGGTACTCAAGCCACCATCGGTCAACACACCGCACAGCTTGAAAGACGCGAAGTCGGCGTAGAGGTCGTCTCCGGCGTCGAAGCGATTGGGGCAACGCAACCGACCGCTCGCGTCGAGCGCGCACACTTCGGGCGATCCAACGAAGCGCGCCACCTCGAAGCCCACATTCCACGGCGCGGGCGCGACCGAGGTACTCGAAGCGCCACGGAGCAACCGGTCATTCGCGTTGTTGCCCCAGCATCGCGCGACGCCCGCAAGATTCTTCGCGCAGACGGAGGCGCCGTGGGCAGACACGTCGACGTAGGTGCAGTTCTCATATGCTGACGGCGTCGGCCGGGTCTGACACGCACCGTCGAGACAAATCTGCACTTGAGAACAGAGCTGCGTTCCGCACACCACGCCGTCTTCGACCGGCGCCTCGGTGCACCCCACCGCGGGGTCACAGCTGGCGACGAGACAGGCATTCGACACCGGGCACTCCCGGGGGAAAGCCACGCACCCGCCATCGGAGCCGCACGCGTCGATGGTGCACGGGTTGCCGTCGTCGCATTGACCTGCGTTCTGCGCGAGGCACTGGCCCGAGAAGCACAAACCACTCGCGCCGCACCCCGGGTCGCACGCGGTGTCGTCGGCACGCTGAGTGCGCACGCAGCGCTTCTCCTCCAACGAGAAGCTTGAGCCGGCGCAGGGCTCCTGCGCGCACGATGGAATTTCAAGACCCACGCCGTCGAGCGCCACGGTGAACGACGCGACCTTCAACACGCCAGACGCCGCGCCGGCCGCGACGGGCGTGAAGTGCACCTCGATTTCCCGACGCTCACCGCCGCCCAGCACCACCGGGGTCTCCGAGATGGAAAAAGGCGCGCTCGTCTCCAGCGCGACGGTCAACGACGCACGGCCGGCGTTCGACAGCGCCACCACGCCCGTGCCGATGGTGCCGAGGTACACCTCTCCAAACGAGCGCTGCTTCGTTTCCACCCGGAGCTCGCTCTGCGCCTGTTCGAGAGGCGCTTTGCAGCGACAGCCCGCGAAGGTGGCACCGATGACGACCATCAGAACGAGGCGAGGCAGCATCTTCAGGTGCATACCGTGCCCTGGCCCGGGGAGACCCTCGGGTTGCCGAGACTCGAATCTCCCGCAGATCCAATCGCCAGTCTCAGAAGTCTGAGATCTCCGACCTGACGTAACTCACTGATTTTTCTCTCGAAAGCGTTGGCCCGGCGCTCGCATTCCGTCCTCTGCCTTTCCGCTGCATGGCCGGAAACACAAGGGGACCACTCATGATGAAGAAAGCACTGCTCGCTGCCGCGGCCATCGCCGCCACCGGCTGCGACAACAAAGAAACCAACCCGATTCCGCCTCCGGAGCCGGTGAACAACAACGTCGCGCTCCAGGCCTTCGGTGGCGCCAACGCGTGTGCCGACCTCGAGCAATATCTCGAAGACACGGCCGTGCTGCAGATGCGCACGCAGCTCGAGGCGCAGCGTGACGGCGTGCCGTCGTGGGGTTGGTGGGGTGGTGGCTGGTTCGGTGGCATCGCTGAAGACGCAGCGGGCGGGCCGGTGAACGCAAGTGCGCAGCCTCCGGCGGCCCCGAAGGACTACACGACGACCAACAATCAGGTCGCCGGCGTCGATGAAGCCGACTTCGTGAAGAACGACGGCACGCGCATCCTCGCGCTCTCGGCCAACAAGCTGTACCTCGTGAAGAGCTGGCCGGCGGAAGAGCTGAGCCTCCAGGGCGGCCTGCAGATCGAAGGCTGGCCGCAGGAGATGTTCCTCGACGGCACCGACAAGGCCATCGTCTTCTCGAGCGTGTACCGCGGCTACCCGATGTCGAAGCAGTTCGGC
>JBEHYH010000355.1:0-6962 GCA_048498275.1 Myxococcota bacterium
GACCGCGTTGGTGAGGTCGCGGCGCTCGGCGTCGGCTTCGGCGTACCGGCCGACGAGCTGCTCCATCTTCTTCTCGGCGTGGTCGGCGCGCTCGGTGTCCTTCTCGAGCATCTCGCGCAACGTCGCCAGTTGCTGCGGCAGCTCCGCGTTGCGGTGCAGCTCGGCGGTCGCGGCTTCGAGCTGCGACTTGAGCTGCAGCGCCACCGCCCGCAACTGCTGCGCTTCGGCATCGACCGCCTGAAAGAGCGCCCGGCCGCGGCCCAGCGCCGAGTCCTTGCCCTTCAACATCTCGCGGAACACCTTGAGCTTCGCGTCTGAATCGCTGCCCGGAGGAATGCGCGGTTCGGGCGGTTCAGCGAAGGGGTCAGACGTCGTCGGGCGCTGCACTGTCGGCGGTAGGCCGGGCACGGCAGCGACGGGCGCCGGCGCGTGACCGGGAATCGCGGCGGGCGTCGCGCCGGTCTTCGGCTTCGGCGGCAACGGCGGAGGCAGCGGCGGCGGCGCACCTGACAGCCGGGGCGCGGCGGCGATCGAACCTGTCGCGGGCGACGCAGCCGGCACGGCCCCGGTCGCGGGTTTACGCACCACGGGCGCCTGCAACTGCGGAGCCGGGGGTGGCGGGCGCGAAGGTGGAGCCGTCCCGAAGAGCGGCTCGTCTTCCTCGCTCAACGCATCGCGGAGGCTCGCGAGTGGATCTTCGTTCGGGGGCATCGAGACGCGTGGAGCCTAGCCCCTTCACTGGGACCCCGCGAAGAATGATGCGGTCTGGCTGAAGGCCAAAACGTGCGCCGTGTTAGTCAGATGACATGACGACCCGGTACCGGCTTCCCAATGGTCTGACGGTGGTTTTCGAGCAGCAACGGCAGGCGCCGGTGGTGGCTTTTCAGGTCTGGGTGAAGGTGGGCAGCGCTGATGAGACCCCCGACGAAATCGGGCTCGCGCATCTCCACGAGCACATGCTGTTCAAGGGCACGGCGAAGCGCGGGCTGGGCGAAATCGCGCGCAGCGTCGAGGCGCACGGCGGTGAAATCAACGCGTGGACCAGCTTCGATCAGACCGTGTACCACGTGGTGATGGCCAGCCGGCACGCGTGGCAGGGCCTCGACGTGCTGTCAGATGCGGTGCGCAGCTCCGCGTTCGATGCGGGTGAATTGAGCCGTGAAATCGAAGTGGTCTGCGAAGAGATCAAACGCAGCCTCGACATGCCGTCGCGCCGGGCGTCGAAGGCGCTGTTTCAGGAAGCGTTCACCACCCACCCCTACGGCCGCCCGGTCATCGGTTTCGAAGCGAACGTGCGCGCGCACACGCGCGATCGCGTCTTGAGTTTCTACAAGAAGCACTACCGGCCCGAGAACATGGTGCTGTCGGCGGTCGGCGACTTCGACGAAGCGGAGCTGCGCCGGCGCGTCGACGAGCTGTTCGGTGGAACGCCGGAGCCGCTGCCGAAGA
This sequence comes from Myxococcota bacterium, assembly GCA_048498275.1. Lineage (GTDB taxonomy): Bacteria > Myxococcota > Myxococcia > Myxococcales > Myxococcaceae > Archangium_A. Next base: position 1,450 of record JBEHYH010000355.1, read on the forward strand.
GCGACGCGGTCTCTCCGCGCGTGCGCGAGCCCGACTTCTCGAACGTGCGCGTGAAGCTCACCGAAGATGAATTGAAAGACGCGCACCTGCATTTCGGTTTTCAGATCGAAGGCGTCTCCCATCAAGACACCGCCGCGCTCGACGTGCTCGCGATGGTGCTGGGTCAGGGCGACGCCTCGCGGCTCGCGTTGGAGGTTCGCCGTAAGCGCAACCTCGCGCGCGACGTGAATGCCTGGGCGTGGACTCCGAAGGAACGCGGGCTGTTCGCGTCGTCGATCGTGGCGGGCCCGGCGTCGCTGGCGCAGGCGTTCGAAGAGACCGCGCGGGTGATGGCGACGATGACGCGCGTCGAAGCCGAGGCCGATGAGGTCGAGACGGTGAAGTCGCTCATCGAAGCGGAGGCCGTCTACCAGCGCGAAACGGTGCAGGGCCTCGCGCGCAAGCTCGGGTACTACGAGTCGATGGCCGGCGGGCTCGAGCGCGAGGCCGCGTATTACGAAGCCGTCGGCCTGGTGACGCCCGCGAAGCTGCGCGAGGTCGCCGCGAAGTACTTCACGTTCGATCGCGCGGTGGTGAGCGGGCTGTTGCCGAAGGGCACTCCGTTCACGGAAGCGCAGGCGCGCGAGATTCTGGCGGGCGTTTCGAAGACGCGGCCCGAGACGCTGCCGGCGCGTGTGCTCGCCGCGCCGACGCCGGTGCGCCTGAACGCCAGCCGCCGCGAGGAGAAGCCGGGCATCACCGTCGAGAAGCTCCCCAACGGCGCGACGCTCATCGTGAAAGAGGAGCGCGCGGTGCCGCTCTTCGCGGTGCGCGCGAGCTTCATGGGCGGCACGCGCTACGAGACGCCTGAAGAGAACGGCATCAGCACCCTGCTCGCGCGCACGCTCACGCGCGGCACCGCTTCGATGAACGCCGAAGCGCAGAGTCACCTCGTCGATTCGCTCGCGGGTTCGCTGTCGGCGCTCGCGGGCCGCAACTCCGTGTCGCTGCGCGGCGAGTTCCTCTCGAAGCACTTCGAGCGCGCGTTCGACCTCTTCTCCGACGCGTTGCTGCACCCCGCGTTCGACGAAGCGGAGTTCACGCGCGAGCGCTCGCAACAACTGCAGGACATCGCGAGCCGTGATGATCGCCCCGCCGCCGTCGCGTTCGAATTGTTCGCGAAGACGTTGTGGCACGCGCACCCCTATCGACTGTCGACGCTGGGTGAACGCGCGAGCGTCGAAGCGCTGACGCCCAGCGCGCTGCGCAAGTACCACCAGCGTTTCCTCCAGCCGCAACAGATGACGTTGGCCGTCGTCGGCGACGTCGACACCGCGCGCGTCATCGAGAAAGCGCACGCGTTCTTCTCGGCGAAGAGCGAACACGCGCACCCCGGCCCGCACCTGCCGCACGAACCCGCGTGGACCGGCCCCCGTCACGTGAAGCACACGCTGCAGAAACAGCAGACGCACCTCGTGCTCGGCTTCAACGGCGCGCGCGTGCACGATGAATGGAAGCGCTCGCTGGAGGTGATGCAGACGTTGCTCTCGGGTCAGAGCGGCCGCTTGTTCCTCGAGCTGCGCGACAAGCGTTCGATGGCGTACAGCGTGTCGGCGTCGGTGGTCGAGGGCCTCGAGAGCGGCAGCTTCAGCGTCTACATGGGCACGAGCCCGGAGAAGGTCGACGCGGCGCTCGACGGCATTCGCGTTGAACTCTCGAAACTCCGCGACACGCTGGTGACCGAAGAAGAGCTCGGCCGCGCGAAGGAGCACCTCATCGGCACGCAGGGCATCGGGTTGCAGCGCAACGGCGCGCGCGCGGGCACGATGGCGCTCGACGCATGTTACGGATTGGGAGCGGACGCCTACCTCAAGTACCCCGTCGAGATTTCAGCGGTGACGCCCGATGACGTTCGTGAGGCCGCTCGCCGCGTCATCGACTTCGAACGGAGCGCGCTCACCGTGGTAGGACCGTGAGCTCCATGCTCGCGCTCCTTCGCCAGCCCCGCGCGCTCCTGTTTTCCGCGGCGATTCTCGCCGTCGGCTGTGAGCTCGCCGTGCCCTTCGACGATGAATCTCAGCCGTGCGGCGTCAACGATGAATGCCTGCCCGGGTACATCTGCAAGTCAGACAACGGGAAGAAGCTGTGCAAGGTCGGTACCGACGCCGGCGTGAATCAGCCGGTCGATTCGGGGCACTCGAGTGATTCAGGCCACCCCATCGTCGACTCCGGGCACCCCGACGCGGGCGACGGAGGCTGAGTCGTGGCCACGAGCGTCGAGAACGAGGAGATCAACGGCATCAACATCACGCCGCTGGTCGACATCGTGCTCGTGCTGCTGATCATCTTCATGGTCAGCACCAGTTTCCTCACCAGGCAGACCATCGAAGTCGACGCGCCGAGACCAGGCAGGGCAACTGACGTGGCTCCCCCGCCGTTGATGATCACCCTCGATGCGCACGGTGCGCTGTTCGTCGATGGTGTCGCGCTGACACGCGAGCAGGCGGCGCCGAAACTCCGCGAGGCGTGGAAACTGAATCACGACCTGCGCGCGATGATCAGCGCTGACCCATCACGCGGTTACGAAGAGGTCGTGTCGCTCATCGACCTCGTGCGCGGCGCGGGCATCACGCACTTCGCGATAGCGAAGTAACGGCCTCGTGCCGTGTCGATGGAGCGGCCGCCGGTTTCTGGCGAGCCCGTGGTGCCGCCTCTACGGTCGCGCCGTGCCCCGTAAGACGCTCAAGAAGCCCGCTCGCAAGACCTCGACCACCCGCAAGCCGCGCGTCGCTTCACGCGCGAAATCAGCGCCGAAGAAGAACGCCAAGACGCTCGCCGGCCCGCCGAAGCTGGTGTGGAAACAGGGAGGCCCGCGCATGCGTTCCGCGGTCGCGAAGGGTGGCGTCTACTCGCTCATGTCGCACGACGGAGTCGACTGGACCGCTGATTTCCGCCCGACGAAAGGCCGCGCCCAGTCGGTGCTGTTCCGCCGGCCGCTCGAGGCGTGCATCGCTGCGTGCGAGCGCGACCATGTGCTGCGCTTCACCAACGAGGTGCTGGTCGCGAACGGTGCGCAGTCGCTCGCCGCGGCTGATCTCCAGGGCGATGCCGTCGCGTGGAAGCGCCGCTTCTGACCGGGTCGCTTGTCGGGTCCGCACGAGTTCTCGCGCACCAGTCCGGGCATCGGGCAGCGGGCACCCTCACTCGCTGACCAGCATTCGCGCGGCATGCAGTGCCATGACGGCGGAGGTGCGCGCGTCGTCGACGTTGCACGCGTATTCACACTGGCAGAGCTGCTCCGTACGCCGCGCCCGTCGAACACCGGTCGTTCGCGAAACGCAGCCGTTCGCCCTCCGTACGCGCGTCGATCGAGAAGTCGGGAGCAGCCGCGAGCAACAAGACGAGTGCGAGATTCACCAGCCACAAGACACCGTCGCGGCGCCCGCTGCGAAAAATGCTGCGTTTCAGTGACATTAAAACCAAGATTCTCGGGCACATGCCCGAAGCCCTCGACCCGAAGGCGAAGAACCAGCTCGAGACCGAAGCCGCTTTCTGGAAAGCGCCGACGCAACTGAAGACCGGCAGCGACGAAGTGGCGACTTTGAAAGCCATTCCGCTCTTTCGAGATCTCAGCGACGGCGACCTCAAGCGCGTGGCGAAGCTCCTGCACGAGCGCCGCTATGAAGCGAACGAGATCGTCTTCCGCGAAGGGCAGACCGGCGCGGGCATGTACATCATCAAAGATGGCGCGGCCGACATCGTGCTCCGCCTCGCCGACGGCAGCGAACAGTGCGTCGTCAGTCTCCACTCCGGCCAGTTCTTCGGCGAGCTCGCGTTGCTCGAATCGACGCCGCGCACCGCGACGTGCGTGGTGCGCAAGCCGACGGTGCTGCTCGGCCTGTTTCAACCCGACCTCGAGCAACTGCTCGAGCGCAACGCGAAGCTGGGCGCGCGCGTGGTGTGGAACCTCGCGCGCATGACCGGCCTGCGTTTGCGCGAGCTCTCCGACCTGATGCGTTCGCGCGCCGAAGCCGAACCGAAGCAGGAGGCGAAATGAGCACGCCTCCGGTTTTCCCCGCGGGCACGCTGATCCCTCCGCGCGTGGAGCCGACGCTCGCCGAGAAGGTCGTGCGCGCCATCGTGGTGCTCTCGGTCGCCGGCGTGGTGGTGGTCATCGCGTACTTCCTGCGGTTTCTCGCGCTGCCGCTCGTGCTCGGGTTTCTGCTCACCTACGTGCTCGGGCCGCTGGTCGACCGCCTCGAGAATCGCGGCGTGTCACGCAGCCGCGCGGTGAGCCTGTGCTTCGGCGGGCTGGTGCTGCTGTTGATCGCCGGCGTCGTCGCGTTGCTCCCCGGGCTCGAAGCGTGGCTGCAGGAGGCGCCGCGCGATGGTGAAACCAGCGCGTTCGAACTCCAGCTCGGGCAGCGCATCGACCAGTGGCAGGCGTCGCTCGTGCACAGCTACCCGAAGGTCGACTGGGCGTCGGCGTTCGGCAAGTTGCGCGACGTGCTCCAGCATCAGCGGCGCACGCTGGTCGAAGGGCTGCCCGCGCTGGCGCTCGACCTCGCGTCGCGCGCGGGCTCGGTGGTGCTCGGCCTCGTCATCGCGTTCTTCGTGCTGCTCGACGGAGCGGTGATGAAGAAGGCCTTCGTGGCGATGATGCCCAACCGGCACTTCGAGAATTCGCTGCTGATGCTCCACCGGGTGGATCGGCAGATCAGCGCGTACCTCATCGGCACCGCGCTCGAGAACCTGCTGGTCACGGTCATCGTCGCGATTCCGCTCGTCGCACTCGGCATGCCGAACGCGCTGCTGTTCGCGGTCATCTTCGGCGCGTGCAACATCATCCCCTTCGTGGGGCCGTTCATCGGCGCGTCAGCGGGGCTGCTCTTCTCGCTGCTCGACCCGAACGCGCCGTCGCTGGCGGCGCTCGCCGCGGTCTACCTCGTGGTGCACTTCATCGACGCCGGCGTCATCGGCCCGTGGGTGATGGGCAAGAGCCTCGACATGCACCCGCTCACGGTCATCGTCGGCATCGCGGTGGGCGGCACGCTCGGCGGAGTGCCCGGCATGCTCGCCATCATTCCCACCATCGCGGTGGTGAAGGCGATCGCCACCACGCTCACCGAAGGCTTCCGCAACGCGTCGACGGCGTGAGCGTCAAAGCACCCGCGGCGTCTTCTCCTCGAGGGTTCCGCACACGGGCCCGAGATCTTTGAGGAGTTGCACGTGCATGCCCGCCAGACGCAGCGCCGCCATGCCGGTGGTGACCGCGATGCGCATGAACGGGCTCGCTTCGTCTGAAATCTGGAGCAACACCTCGCGGTGGTTCGCCCGCCAGCGGCGGCCCCAGTCGATGAGCAGGTCGCGCCCCGCGGGCTCGTACGCCGCGCACGAGCGCCAGTCGTGAATGAACCGCACCTTCTGCCGCGCGAGGAGCCACGGCTGCAGCTGCACGTCGACGGTCTGCGTGAGGAACTGCGCGGTCGCCTTGTCCATCGGGCCCGCCGGTTGCGTCACCAGCGTCGCGTCGT
>JBEHYH010000356.1:0-6960 GCA_048498275.1 Myxococcota bacterium
TGACAGCGCGTCTCGATGATGGTCTTCACCTGCGCGAACTTCACTCTGTCTGGTTTGACGTCGGGAACGTTTGTGTTGGTTTGAGGAACCGGCGCGACGACCTCTTCACGCTTCGTCAGCACGAACAACGCGACGGTCGCGGCGACCGCGATGCCAACAATCGGCACCAGCCACTGCACCGGCTTCTTCCCGAAGCGGATGTTCATGAAGTGCCGGATGCCGGCGCCCGCGAACATGAGGACGTACAGAATCAGCCAGTTGTATTTGTGCCCGTACGTGCCGGGGAAATGGTTGCTCAACATCACGAAGAGCAACGGGAACGTCATGTAGTTGTTGTGGATGCTGCGCTGCTTGGCCTTCTTGTTGAGCGCGAAGTCCTGCTCCTGGCCTGACGCGGTCGCGGCGACGAGCTTGCGCTGGGAGGGGATGATGACCATCCACACGTTGCCGGTCATCACCGTGCCGAGAAGAACTCCGACGTGGAGGTACGCGGCGCGGCCCGAGAAGACGGTCGTATAGAAATAGGAAAGGCCGAGGAGCATCGCGAGCGAGAGCAGACCCGCGACTCCGGGCATTTTCGGGCCGAGCACGCGCCACGAGAGGTCGTAGACAATCCACGCGGCGACGAGTGAGCCGGCCGAAATCGCGATCGCCTGTTCGAGACCCATCGCCTTCACCGACGGGTCGATGAGGAACGCGCCGCCGTTCATGTAATAGACGATGACCAGCAGCGAGATGCCCGAGGCCCAGGTGGTGAAGTTCTGCCACTTGAACCAGTGCAACTTCTCCGGGAGCTGCCCCGGCGCGAGCTGCTTCTTCTCCACCTCGTAGAAGCCACCGGAGTGGACCATCCACATCTTGCCTTCGTAACCGGGCTCGTCCTTCCGCTCCGGAGCCTTGTCGAGGTTCCGGTCGAGCCAGTTGAAGAGCATGGAATTGCCGATCCACATGATGCCGGCGATGAGGTGGACCCAGCGCACCAGCAGGTCGAGGAATTCGTGAACGCTCACGCGCGCGACTGTACCCGTGACGTTTTGCTGTCACACGAGAGAACGCCGTCCGGTCTCGAGGGGCATGCACTTCTTCGTCATCGGAGCCACGGGGCGTACGGGTACTCACGTCGTCGACATCGCGCTGCAGCGCGGGCATCAGGTCACCGCGCTGGTGCGAGACACGTTCGCGCGCGCGCATGAACGGCTGAAGGTGGTGCAGGGGAACGCGCTCGATGCGTCGGCGCTCGCTGCGGCGTTGCCGGGTCACGAGGTCGTCGTTTCAGCGCTCGGGCCGCGCACCGGGTTGTTCGAGAAGTCGACGGTGGTGCGCGATGGAGCGGCGGCGACGGTCGCTGCCATGACGCGCACCGGAGTTTCGCGGCTGCTCTTCGTCTCGGCGCTGACGTGCTTCGACCTGCCGTTCCCGCAATCGATGGCGAAGGTGTTTCTGCGATACCCGATGCGAGACACGCAGGCTGCGGAGACGGTGATTGCGGCGTCGTCGCTGCAGTGGACGTTCGCGCGGCCGCCGAGTCTCAAGGAGGGCGCTGATGAAACCTATCGCGCGAGGGTCGACGCTCCGGTGCCCGGGAGTTGGTCGATGACTTTTCGCGCGGTCGCCGCATATCTCGTCGATGAAGCCGAACGTTCGCAGCACGCGCGGCAGATCGTGGGGTTGGCGTCATGATCCGACGGAACGAAATCCCCCTCTCCCGTTCACGGCTGAGGGTCGAACTCCCTGCGAGCTTTTCGATGTGTGCGCCCCTCAGCCCGCTCCGCGAGTTCCCATGACGACCTACGGACTGCTGCTCGTATTTCACGTCATCGTCGCGGTGCTCGGCGTCGGCCAACTCGCTGCACTCGCACGCACCGGCTCCGAAGCGCTGTTCCTCCCCGTGCGCATCGCGCTCGCGTTGATGTTCATCACCGGCGCGGCGCTCGAATACGTCGGCGGCGGTGCATGGCACGGCTTCGTCTGGTTCCGCGCGTCGGTGGGTTTGCTCGTCGCAACCGGCGTGTTGCTTGTCTTCGCCAAACGCAACGAGCGTCACCGCAAGACACTGGCGTGGATCTGTTGCGCGCTCATCGCCATCATCACCGCGCTCATGGAGCTCAAGCCCGCATGAATCGTGACGAGAATGATCTCCGCATCTTCGAGCGCGAGCGCGCTGATCTGCTCTCGCTCGCGTATCGAATGCTGGGCGAAGCCGGCCGCGCGCAGGAGCTCGTGCAGGACGCGTGGCTTCGCTGGCACGGGCGGAATGAAGAGGTCGAGAACCCGCGCGCGTTCTTGATCACCATCGTGACGCGCCTGTGTCTCAACGAGCTCGAATCGGCGCGAGCGCGGCATGAAGAAGCGCGCGTCACGTTGCCCGAACCGGTCGCGCCCGAGGTCATCGCGCCTGATGTCGAGCGCATCTCGATGGCGTTCCTGCTGCTGCTCGAGCGCCTCTCGCCTGCGGAGCGCGCGGCCGTGCTGCTGCACGAGGTGTTCGACTATTCGCACGACGACATCGCGAAGCTGCTGAACCGTTCGCCCGCGTCGTCGCGCAAGTTGCTCGAGCGCGGCCGTGCACATCTCGCGTCGGGTCGGAAGATGCTCACCGCAAGCCGCGAACAGCACGCGCAGTTGCTACAGGCGTTTCTCGTCGCGTCGCAGACCGGAGATGTCGCCACGATGCTGCGATTGCTCGCCGATGACGCGACGCTCATCGCCGATGCCGGCCCGGAAGATGGTCGCGTGGTGAATGGCGTGCGCGCGCTGCGCAAGCCGCTCCATGGTGCGGCGGCGATCGCCAACTTCGTCGCCAACGCGTCACGGCCCGGCCAGTTGGTGCCGGAGCAACGAGACCTCAACGGCCGGCCCGCCGTCGTCTTCACGCGCGATGGAGCCATCTTCGCCGCGCTGCTCGTCGAGATCGCCGACGGGAAGATCCACGGGCTGTATTTTCAAGCCGACCCTGCGCGGCTGCGTTTCGTTCATTGAACGAATAGAAAGCGCGGCATGAATCGCTCACTCATCGCGTCGTTGTCGCTTTTCGTTTTGCTCACCGGTTGCCCCGACCCTGCGAAGAACAAGACGCAGGCGGTGGTGGAAGCGCCGAAGGCCGTACCCGCCGCCGTCGCGCAGCCGCTCGCGGGCGCCACCACGTACGCGTTCAGCAACGACGGTTCGAAGTTCGGCTTCGTGGGCGCGAAGGTCACCGGCAAGCACGAAGGCGGCTTCAACGTGTTCGACGGCGTCATCGAGCTCCCCGGCACCGATTTCACGAAGGCGCGCGTGAAGGCGACCGTCTCGGTGAAGTCGGTGTTCACCGATTCGGAGAAGCTCACGGGTCACCTCCAGAGCGCCGACTTCTTCGACGCCGAGAAGTTCCCCGACGCGACGTTCGTCACCACGTCCATCGCGGCGAACGGTGAGGCCTTCAACGTCACCGGCGACCTCACGCTGCACGGCGTGACCAAGAGCATCACCTTCCCCGCGAAGCTCGCGCTCAACGGCGACGCGGTGAAGGTGAACGCCGACTTCGCCATCAACCGCAAAGACTTCGGCATCGTCTACGCGGGCAAGGCCGACGACCTCATCGCCGACAACGTCGCCATCGCTCTCGACCTCACCGCGAAGAAGAAAGGCTGATCATGCCGAAGGCGCTCCCTTCTGATGCGGCGTGCGAAGAACTGCGCGCGTTCGGGCTCACGTTTCCGGGCGCGCACGGCAAGAGCCCGTGGCCCGGTCACGACGACCTCGCCGTGAAAGACAAGACGTTCGCGTACCTCAGCATCAAGGGAGAGCCCTTCAGCATCGGCTGCAAACTGCCGAAGAGCAGCGGCATGGCGTTGATGCTGCCGTGGGTGCAGCCGACTCCGTATGGGCTCGGCAAGAGCGGCTGGGTCACCGCCCGGCCGCCGTTGGGCACGAAGATCCCCGTCGAGCTCTTCAAACAGTGGCTCGAGGAGAGCTACCGCGCGCAGGCGCCGAAGACGCTGGTGAAGCAGCTCGACGGAGGCACGGCCGCGAAGAAGGCGCCGGCTCCGAAGAAGAAAGCGAAGGCGCGCAAGTGAAAGCCCAACCCGTGGTGATGATCGCCATCGGTGTCTTCACCGCGCTCGGCGCGATGGCCGATTGGGACTGGTTCATGAACAACCACCGCGCGCGGATCTTCGTGTCGATGTTCGGCCGTGACGGCGCGCGCATCTTCTACGGCGTGCTCGGCGCGGCCTTCATCATCTTCGGCGTCGTCCTGATGCAGCGCTCGCCGTGAAGCAGTCGCGGCTCACGCCGTGAGCCACTGTTGAAATTCGATGAGGTTCTCTTCGGGGTCGCGCACGTGTGCGACCTTCATGCGCCCCCACAGCGTCGACGGAGGCGCGACCACCTTCGCGCCGCGCGAGGTGAGGTCGGCGAGCGTCGCGTCGAGGTCTTTCACCTTCACCGCGAGAATCGCTCGGTCTCCAACGCCCGCGTTCATCGTCACCGACTCGCCCGCGTGCGCGACCGTCTGCAGCGCCAGCGCGGAGCCACCGTCGGCGAACGAGAACTTCTCGTACGGGCCGCTCGCGCGGTTCGACTGCGGCGTCAACGCCAACACCTCGCGGTAGAAGCGGAACATCGCTGGAAAGTCCTTCACGAGGAGCCGCACCTGAATGAGTTCCATGACCGCGCAGGGTAGCGCCCGCTACTTCTCGTCGCCCAGCGCGTTTCGCGCGTGGCTCGAGAAGCACCACGCGAAGGCGCGCGAGCTGCTCGTCGGGTTTCACAAGAAGCACACCGGCAAGCCGACGCTGACGTGGAGCGAGTCGGTCGACGAGGCGCTCTGCTTCGGGTGGATCGACGGCGTTCGAAAGAGCGTCGATGCCGAGCGCTACACCATTCGCTTCACGCCGCGAAAACCGGCCAGCATCTGGAGCGCCATCAATGTCGCGAAAGTCGAAGCGCTCGAGGCCGCCGGCAAGATGACCGGACCGGGCCGCGCCGCGTTCGCGAAGAAGAACGAGCACCGCACCGGCCTCTATTCGCATGAGAACCGGCCCCACGAATTGCCGCGTGAGTTCCGCGCGGTGATGGCCGCGAACCTCAAGGCCGCGAAGCACTTCGACTCACGCGCTCCGTCGTACCGGCGCTCGGCGGTGTGGTGGGTCATCAGCGCGAAACAGCAGGCGACACGCGACCGCCGCATCGCAGCGCTGGTGGCGTTTCACGCGAAGGGTGAGTTGCTGCCGCAGTTCCGCCCGCTCAAGGTCAGAAGCACGCCGTCGCGTAGGTGATGACGATGGCCTGACCCGCGGCCGGCGGTGAATCGAACACCACCGAGTTGGTCGACGTGTCGAGATGCCAGCCGCTCGTCACCGGAGTTCCACCGACGGTCACCGTGGTGTCGTTCTGCGAGCGCGCCGTGCCCGAGAGGGTGAAGGAGCGCCGCGAGCCGAACACCGCGTTGCTCACGCTCTGCAGCGTCGAGCCCCAGTTGCTGGTGCAGATGTCGGTGCGCGCGCCTCCGGTCTGGGTGGTGATGTCGAGGTAGCGCCCGTTGTCGACGCCTTCGACCGAACACCCGTTGCCGCTCGGCGTGAACGGCCCGACCACCGACACCGTCACCAGCTCGGGCACGTTGTTCTTCAGCGCGCGGAGCTGCGCGATGTACGCGTCGGTGGTGTTGGGCGATTGCTCGACCGCGTCGGTGATGATGACCACCGCGAGCGCCGCGTTGCTGCGCAGAAAGCCCGTGTTGTACGAGCTGAGGTTGTCGGGCGTGAACGCGGCGGCCATGCACGCGAACGGTTGCTCGTAGCCGCTCCCCGCGATGCCCACCGAGACGTTCGCGGCGAAGGCCGCTTCGACGTTGGGCGTGGTGGGCGTCAGCACCGAGGGCGAGCCGAAGAGCCGGCCCTGTTGCCCGTACAGGTCGGTGGTGGTGACGCCGAGGTGCCAGTCGCCGACCCCCGCGGTCGCCGCGCTGATGAACGACGCGAAGTTGGTCGAGAGCGCCTGTTGTTCGTCACCCATCGAGCAGCTGTCGTCGACCACGAAGAGGATGTCGACCGCCGCCGCCGCCTGGGTGAAGGTGTCTGACTGCTCACCGTCGGGCGTGCTCTGCGCGCGCAGCGAGATGCCCTGATTCACGTCGACGCCCGCCTCCACCGAGTGGAAGTTGAGCGGCACGTTCCACGAGGCGCTGGTGCTGGGCGCGATGGCCACCGTCAGCACGAGCGAGTCGCCGGCGTTCAGGGTGGTGAGCCCGGGAGAAATCGGGCTGCTGGTGAAGGGCGGCGTCGCGGTGGGGAGCTCCACCTGAATCGGCACGTTGCAGACGTTGTAGAGCGTCACCGCGCGGCCCGCCGACGTGCAGCTTTCCTGCACCACGCCGAGGTTCACCACCGCGGGGTCCACCAGCAGACAGTGGCTGACCTCGAGCGCGACCGGCAGCGACCGCGAGGCGCCGTCGTTGCCCACCGAGAAGCGCAGCGCCCCGCGCAGATACGCGCCGTACGGTTGCGTGTCGTCGACCACCGCCTGCACCGTGATGGTCTTGGTCTGCCCCGAGGCGATGAGGAGCGCTCCGTCGGTCGGCGCGATGACGCTGAAGGAAAGGTCGCTGCCCGGCGCGAGCTCGATGCCGCTCACCAGGCATTGGTTGCCCGCCACCGCGCTGGTGTTGGTGAGCTGCACGTTGCGCGTCACCGTCGCGCCGCGAGGCGTGGGCCCGAAGTTCACCGTCTCCACGTCCGCGACGATGGTGCACGACTCCGGCGCGCGCGGCGTGGCCTTGAGCGGCACCGTCAGCACCGGCTTGTCGGAGTCGTTCGAGAACACCAGCAGGTCGGCTTCGCGCACGTCGGCCGACGTCGGCACCACCTGCACCTCGAACTCGAGGTGGTTCTGGCCCACCACCGCCGAGATGCCCGCGTCGGCGTCGTACGCGCCGATGAGCCCGATGTGAAAGTCGTTGACGCGCGTGTTGTCGTTGCG
>JBEHYH010000357.1:0-6951 GCA_048498275.1 Myxococcota bacterium
CGGCGCCGCGCATGTCGCGAAGGCGCTCGAGCTCATCAAGACGCATGACCCCGACTTTCTGGTCATCGACGTGCAGGGCCCCGACCCGGAGACGCGCCGGCTCGTCGAGCGGGTGATGTCTGATCGCCCGCGGCCCATCGTGCTCATCGCCAACACGCCGTTCGCGCGGCAGGCGGCGTTCTCGCTGCTCGAAGCGGGCGCGCTCGAGGTGATGTCGTTGCCCGAAAAGCTCGAACCGGCCGACCTGCGCAAACGGCTCAAGCTGCTCGCGTCGGTGTCGGTGGTGCGTCACCCGCGCGGCAAGAAGCGCCGCTCCAGCAGCCTCCTCACCGCGGTTCCTGCTTTTCCAATCGTGGCGATCGCGTGTTCGCTCGGCGGGCCCAAGGCGCTCGCGGTGGTGCTCTCGGCGCTGCCCAGACAACTGCGCGCGCCGATCGTGATCTGTCAGCACATCACGCCGGGGTTCTCCGATGATCTCGCGGTGTGGTTGCAGGCCGAAACCGGTCACCGCGTGCGCGAAGCCGAACATGGTCAGCGGCTGGTGCGCGGCGAGTTCTTCATCGCGCCCGCGGGCAAGCACATGCAGGTGCGCGGCGATGGCTCGGTGCGTCTCGACGACAGCGCGCCTGTGGGAGGTTTCAAGCCGTCGTGCGACGTGTTGCTCAAGAGCGTCGCACTTGAATTCGCCGATCGGGCCATCGGCGTCGTACTCACCGGTATGGGTCGCGATGGCGCGAAGGGCCTCAAGGACATCCGCAACGCGGGCGGTCACACCATCGCGCAGGACGCGGCCACCAGCGTCGTCTTCGGCATGCCGGGTGAAGCGGTGGCGCTCGGCGCGGCAGAGGTGGTGCTGCCGCTCGACGGAGTTGCGCCTCAGCTCGTGAGGTGGTTGTCGTGAGCGGCGTGCTGTCCATCGATCGCAACGCGCTGGAGCAACTGGCCTCGCTGCTGCTGGAGCGCGCGGGTCTGAAGATCACGCCCGACGGCTATTACGGTCTTCGCCTCGCGTTGCAGGCGCGCATGCCTGAAGTCGCGATGACCGACGCGATGGCGTACGTCGCGCAGCTTCGTCAGCCCACCGGCCAGCAGGAGCTCCGTTCGCTCATTCCGCTCGTCACCGTCGGCAAGACGGAGTTCTTCCGCGACTCGCGACAGTTCGAAGCGTTCGAGAACTCGGTGTTGCCGCAGGTGCTGGAGCTCGGCCGCGGCGAAGGGCGGCAGGTCAAGATCTGGTCGGCCGGCTGCGCGACCGGTGAAGAGCCGTACTCGCTGGCGATGGCGTCGATGGAACGCGGCGCGACTCCGGAAACTGCGGAGGTCTGGGCGACCGACCTGAACCCGGTGGCGACCGAATCGGCGTCGAAGGGTTACTTCCCAGCGCGGCGGCTGGTCGGTGTGAGCGAGGCGCGCGTGACGCGGTTCTTCGCGCCGGTCGACGGCGGCTACCAGGTGACGCCGGAGCTGCGCGCGATGATCCGCTTCGACGGGCAGAACCTCGCGGCGCCGGTGTGGCCGCAGGTGCTGGCGCGCTCGCTCGACGTGATCTTCTGCCGCAACGTGATCATCTACTTCGATCAGCCGACCATCATCGGCGTGATGGAGCGCTTCTACGAATCGCTTCGCCCCGGCGGGTGGATGTTCCTCGGCTACTCCGAGAGCCTCTTCAAGATCAGCACGCGCTTCGAGATGGTCGAGGTCGGCGGCACGTTCGCGTACCAGCGCCCGATGACGGCGGTGCGCAAGCCGCAGCCGCTCACCACGGTGACGCGGCCCCCGTCGCAGCCGTTACCGCCTTCGCCGCCGAGATCGGCGACCGACGTCGAATCAGTGCTGCGTGATCTCAAGCGCCGCGCGAAAGAGCGCGAAGAAGCGGCGAAGCGCGAGGCGCTGAAGAGAGCGGCTCCGCATCGGCCGATCTCCGCCGTGCTCCCCGTCGCGTCGTCGCCGACTCCGGTGCCGGTCGAGTCGCTCAAACAGACGCCGGTCGAGCGCCTCGCCGAGGTGATCGACGCCATCGAGCGCGGAGACTTCCCCAAGGCGCTGCGCACGTCGCACCGTCTCGCGGAAGACGAACCCGACGATCTCGCCGCGCGGCTCACGCTGGGCAACGTGCACGCCTTGATGGGCAACCTCGACGAAGCGCGCGACGCGTACCAGCTCGCGCTCTCGCGTGAACCGTTGTGCGTCGAGGCGCGGCTCTACCTCGCGCTCGCCGCGATGCAGGTCGGGCAGCTCGACGAGGCGAAGCAGGAGCTCACGCGCGCGCTGTTCCTCGAGCCGACGCTCGCGGTCGGCCACTATCTGCTGGGGCAGGTGCACGAACGGCGCAGTGACGCCGACAGCGCGTTGCGCGCGTACCGGAACGCGATCGCCCAGCGCAAACAGGCGACGCACGATCTCATCGGCCACTTCCCCGATCTGCCGCGCAGCAATGAAGCGATCGCGCAGGCGGCCCAGTTCCGGCTGGCGGCGCTCTCCGAGCGATGACCCGCGCACTGCTCTGCGTGTTGTTGCTGGTGGCGTGTTCGAAAGCAGACAAGCCCGACGCCGGTGTGCCCGCGCCGGTGCTTCACCCACCGCTCGCGCGTGCGGGCCGCGTCACCAACTACATGCCGGAGTTGGTGCGCATCGGTTCACTGGTGGGCCTGCGCAGCTTCGAGCAGGGCAGCCGCCGGTGGCATCTCGCCGTCGACCCCGCGACGTTGAAGACGCGCGTGGTCGAAGATCGCGGCTCGACGCCCATCGACGTGGCGCAGGTTACCGGCCCGTACGCGCGTGCGCGACTCGCGTCTGAGCAACACGACAGCGCGCTGCAAGACACCGGCGTCACGCACCTGCTGCCGAACGAAGCGGGCATCGCGCTCACCGTCGATCTCTGCCCGTCATCGAAGCGCTTCGACTTCCGCATCACCGACGCGCTGCTCAAGAACGTCGAACCCATCGAGCGCCCCGTGCCCATCGCGTTGTCCGTGAGCGGCGTGTGGCTTCAGGAGCACGCCGACGATCTCGCGAAGCTCAAGGCGATGGATGGGAAGGACCTCTCCATCACCTGGATCAACCACTCGATGCATCACCGCTACAACCCGCGCGTGCCGCTCGCCGACACGTTCCTGCTGACGCCGGGCACCAACCTGCGCTCGGAGGTGCTCGACGCGGAGATCACGATGCTCGAAGCAGGGCTGACGCCGTCGATCTACTTCCGCTTCCCCGGGCTGGTGTCAGATCGCGCGGTGGTCGAGGGCGTGGTCGCGCTCGGGCTCGTGGTGGTCGGCAGTGACGCGTGGCTCGCGAAGGGTGAGGCCGCGCGCCGCGGCTCCATCGTGCTCATTCACGGCAACGGCAATGAGCCCGTCGGCGTGGAAGATCTCGTGAAGCTCCTCGAGAAGAGCCGCGCGTCGATCGAGCAGCGATCATTTCTGCTGCTCGATCTGAGTGACTCGCTCGCCGCCGAGTAAATCAACCGAGCGCGACGCCGACGCGCTGACGCAGCCGGAAGAAGTCGTCGGTGATCGAGAAGCTCATGAGCTCCTTCACGTCGGTGCGCGCCTGAATCGCGTAGGTGATCGCCTCCGGGGTCTCGGGCTTCGGCGCGGTCGCCGGCAGCTCTTCACGCAGCATGAGGTTCAGGCCCGCGAGCGGGTCGGCGCACACCACGAGGCCCGCGCGATCAGCCGCGAACATCAGCGCCTGCACCAGGGGTTCGACCTGCATGCGCTGAACCTGCGCGGCTTGCGCTGACGGTTCTTCGAGCAGCTTGATCGCCTTGCGCGAATACGCGCGGCGCAACTGCTTCGATTGCTCCTCGCTCTTGCGGCCGAGCCCTTCCCACGTCGGGTAGTGGATTCTCACCGAGTTCCCGAGCACGTCGGCGAGCTCGCCGGGCGAGAGCCGGCGCACGATGGCGGTCTTGTCGAACAGGCCCAGCGCCGCGCGCCCGTAGAGGAAGCGTTGTTCGCGGATGTTGAACTTCCTGACCACGTCGGGGCCGAGGCAGACGCTGAGCGGCTCGGTGGTCTCGATGAACACCAGCCCGCGCTTCGCCTGGTACACCTCGAACTCGCTGATGCCGAAGAGCCCGGTGATGGTCTGCAGCGCCTTGTACGCCGCGTGATCGCTCTTGAGCTTGTCGGCCTTGCGATCGATGCCCAACAACTCGAACTGCGGAGGCTGCAGCTTCACGAACTGATCGCCGACGGCGCGCAGCACTTCGGTGAGCGGGTTGCGCGCGGCCGCGGGGTGGAGCGTCGCGACGTCGGCGCCGGTGAGCGCTCCTCGCACGTCGTTGCTCAGCCGGTTGCGGCCTTCCTGGTAGTACGTCTGTTCCGTCTCGTTGGCCTGTCGCAAGAACACCAGCAGCGCCGCGACACAGAACGCCTTGTCGGTCTGACGCAGACCCTCCCAGAGGCGGAAGAGCGCGTGCAGACTTTCGGCGCGCGTCGGCTCGAGGCGAATGATGTGCCGGTGCGCGTCGATGGCGAGGGCGTTCGAAGAGTTGTCGCGGCCGTACAACTCGGCCAGTTGAATCCACGCCTGAATCTGCGTGCCGTCGAGGTCGAGCACCTGCCTCAACGCCGCGATCGCGCGCGGAGGGTCGTTGATCGATCGCCCGTACAACGAAGCGATGCGCAGCTTGAGCGCGACCGCGCGCTTCACATCGGGAGCGTTCTGCGCCTGCTGTTCCAGCATCGACGCGAGCTCAGGGAGCGCGCCGGTGCGTTCGTAGAGCGTCGCGAGGCGATCGAGCGTCGCCGCGTCGCCGGGCACCAGCTCGAGCGCCTTGCGGTAGTGCGCGATGGCCTGCGCGACGTCTCCGAAACCTTCGTCTGAAATCTTCGCGAGCTGCAGCGTGTGGCGCGCGCGATCTTCCCGCGAGTTGTCGATCTCCAACAGCCGGCGGATGCAGTCGGCCGCGCCGGTCCAATTGCGGGTGTGCGCGTGAATGTTCGCGAGCCGCTCGAGCGCCTCGACCGACGTCGGTTCACCCGAGAGCGCGGCCTGCAGATGCGCCGCCGCGCGATTCATGTCGCTCAAATGGTCGTGGTACAGCCCGCCGAGCTTCAGGTGCAGCCGCGCCACGCTCTTCGGGTCGCCGCCCTGCTGCACGCGAACGCCGAGCGCCGCCGCGGCCTCCGCGTAGTTCTGATTCTCGAGCGCGAGGTTCGACTTGAGCTCCAACGCTTCGGTGTGCGTCGGCATCGCGAGCAGCGTGCGATCGACGAGCTCCGAACCGTGATCGCGTTGCTTCAATTCGAGCCGGAGCTTCGCCGCTTCGAAGAACTCCTTCGCCGCGCTGCTCAGATCACGCTGCGCCTGCTTCGCCTCGGCGCGCTTCTCGTGGAGCATCGCGAGATCTTCCGCGCCGCCCTTGCTGGCGAGCATGTCTTCGAGCGCGGCGCCGGCTTCCTGATTGAGCGCGTCCTTGTTCAACACCGCCTGGTACAGCTGCTGCGCGGCGTCGATGTTGCCTTCCTTGAGATGTGCGGTGCGCGCGCCGTCGAGCAACGCAGCGATCGAGCTCGCCTGATCCTTCACGCTCTCGGCGATGCGCTGCGCGGTCTCACGCGCCTTGGTCCACTCGTTCAACTTCGTGTGCGCGCGGAGCTTCCCCTGTAGCGCGGGGTAGAGGTGCGGCGCCGATTGCAGCGCGGTGTCGTAGGCCGCGAGCGCGGCGCGCGGGTTGCCCAGTTTCGTTTCCTGCAGATCGCCGATGCGCAGCAGCAGTTGTTGCAGGTCGGCGGAGTCGGTCACCGACGCGCGACGCTGCTCGAAGAGCGAAATGAGCCCGTTGGAGTCGCCCGACTTCCGCAGCGCGTTCTCGAGCGCGAGGCTGAGCGCTTCATCGGTGGGGTCCGCGAGATACGACTCCTTCAACTGATCGACGATGTCAGTCGCGGGCGTGCCGGTGTCGATGTTGGAAAATGAAATCGCCGCCGCCAGCTTCGGGTCACTCACCGCGTGCGCGATGCGCGTGCGGATCTCCGCGCGGCGAGGGCGATCGTTGGCGCGGATGCGCTCGAGCAATCGCAGCGCCGCGAGGTTCTTCGGCTCCAACTGGAGCGCGTTCTCACAGGCGGTCGCGCCGCGCGCGGGCTCGTTGAGACGATCGACGTAGATGCGCGCCAGCTTGAGCCACGCAGATACGCGCGACGCTTCGGGCCCGACCTGTGTCTGCCGATCGAGCAGCACGATCAGCTCCTTCAGGTCATCGCGCGTGGTGAGCATCCGCTCGAGCTGCGCGAGCGCGGTGGTGTGATTGGGCGCGAGCCGCAGCACCTCCTGGTACGCCTCGATCGCCGCGTCGGGCCGGTTGAGCTGGTCTTCCCAGATCGACGCCGACTGGAAGATCGCGTTCGCGCGCTCCGTCGGGTCGGTGCGATTCGCGGCTTCAGCGCGCAAGATCTCGATGAGCGATTCCCAGTCGCCGCGCAGGCGGTAGATGCGCCCGAGCGCGCGCAGCGCCGGCACGTAGTTCGGCGAGAGCGTCAGCACTTCGCGATACGCGCTGATCGCTTCGTCGATGTCCTTGATCTGCTGCTCGTAGAGCTCGCCGACCTTCTGCACGAGCGCCGCGGCCTGCTCGACCGACGGAGCGATCTCCGCTTCGGTCCGGTACATGCGCACGAGCGCGTCCCACCGGGCGTCCTGAAGATAAAGACGGCCGAGCGCGCGCAGCGCGGGCAGGTACGCGGGCGAGAGCTGGAGCACGCGCTCCCACGCTGAAATCGCGCCGCCGCGGTCCTTCAACTGCTCTTCGATGATCTCCGCGTTGCGGTGCGCGAGCGAGATGACCTGCTTGGTGTCGCTCGCCAGCCGCGCTTCTTGATCGTTGTGCTCGAGCAGCTCCTGCCAGCGGCCCGACTTCTCGTAGAGCCGCGAGAGCGCGCGCATCGTCGGCAGGTGATCAGGCGACAGCTCCTGAATGCGCTTCAGGCGATCGATCGCGCCGAC
>JBEHYH010000358.1:0-6938 GCA_048498275.1 Myxococcota bacterium
GAACCCCGACGCCAACTGCTTGGGGTTCGACATGTCGAAAGACTCGTTGGCCTTCGCGAACTTCGCGACGGGGTTCAACGACTCGGCGATGGACACCGAGCTCATGCAGCGGATGTTCGGCGACGTGGTCTGTCAGCCGGGGAGCTCGCCGTGTGAGCTGACGCCGAGCGCGCGGGCGTTCGTAAGCAAGGCGAACACGTCGATGAATGGCGGCCGGTGCGAAGGCTTCGCGGTCATCTCGCAGCTCTTCGAGGCGAAGAAGATCGACCCGGTCGACTTCGGCGGCGCGACGGCGCGCGACCTGACCCTCGATGACAACGAGAAGCTCCAGCGCGAGATCGCCTACTGGTTCTCGACGCAACTGGTGCCGGCGGTCTCGAGCAAGAAGACCAAGTCGTACATGGCCAAAGACATCATGCCGGTGCTGGCGGAGGTGCTGGCACCCGACGCGACCGAGCGCGTGCGCATCGGCATGGTGCGCAAGAAGGGCAAGACGATTTCAGGTGGGCACGCGGTGACGCCGATTTCGTACTCGCTCGACCCGAAGGTCGAAGGCCTCTACCTGCTGCGCGTCTACGACAACAACAACCCCGACAGCGAACGCATCATCAAGATCGACACCAAGAACAACCGCTGGGAGTTCGAGGCGTCAGAGAACCCCGAGCAGAAGTCGCGCCTCTATTACGGCGACGACAGCAACAAGAACCCGCTCTACCTCGCGCCGGTGTTCGATCGCGTCGGGCAGCTCCCGTGCCCGTTCTGTGACGGCGCGAGCGAGACGACGGCGACCTCCTCGGGCGGCGCGCAGATCTCCATCGCCGGCTTCAGCATCGGGGTCAAAGACGGCGTCATCTCCGCCGGCTCGTCGCCCGCGTTCTCGGAGCCGCTCGATGACGAACCCGCTTCGTTCATCGTGCCGGTGCCGAGCGGAGACACGACGCTCGACATCACCCACCCGCTCGATTCCGACTATCCGTTCAGCACGCAGACCATCGACGTGCAGGGCGACGGGTTCGTCGCTCACGCCTTCGACCTGTTGATCACCGCGAATGATCAGCTCGGCGTCACCGGCGGCGGCGCCAACGTCAGCTACCAGAACGCCAGCCGCACCCCGATGGGGCTCCAGACGCAGGTCGACCTCGGCAACGGCACGTCTCTGGGTGTGACGGCGGTGCTCAACAGCGGCTCCAGCGACGTGCTCGCCGGGCTCGACAAGGCCACGGGTCAGGCGCGCATCGCGGCGGGCAACTCGGCCGGCGCGCAGATCACCATGGTCGTCACCCGCACCGACGCCGACGGCGGCGAGCTGAGCGGTCAGCTCACGTTCACCTCGGAAGGCGACGGCGGCGTGAGCGCCGACACCACGAGTTGGATGGCGGGCGGTACGCTCACCGGCACCGTCACCAACAACGGCGTCACCTCGACCATCACCAACGCCTGCGAAGACGGCATCAAGTCGGGCATGGAGAGCGACGTCGACTGCGGCGCGGTCTGCACCAACAAGTGCAGCGTCTCGCAGATCTGCGCCAGCGCGGCCGACTGCCAGTCGGGCTTCTGCAGCGTCGCCGGCCGGTGCGTCGCTACGTCGTGCGAAGACGGCGTGAAGAGCGGTGATGAGAGCGCCATCGACTGCGGCGGGAGCTGCGCGCAGTGCAACGTCGGTCAGACCTGCGCTCAGAACTCCGACTGCGCGGGCACGGCGGCGTGCGAAGGCAACGTGTGCACCACGACCTACGCGGTGTCGGTGAACGTGACGGGACTCCAGCCGCTCGACGCGGTGGTGCTGCGGAACAACGGCGCCGACGACCTCACCGTGTCGGGCGACGGCACCTTCGGCTTCCCCACCCGCACCACCGGCGCGTACTTCGTCAGCGTGCACCTGCAGCCGTCGCAAACGGACTGCTTCGTGAACGCGGGCACCGGCACCGCGACCGCCGATGTGACGGTCAACGTGACCTGCCTGCCGCTGTGGAGCATCGGCGGCACCGTCTCGGGGCTGCCCGCGGGTGAGAGCGTCACGTTGGAGAACGGCATCGACGATCTGGTGGTGAACGCGAACGGAGCCTTCACCTTCGGCCAGCGCGTCAGCACCACGTACTCGGTGAGCGTCATCTCGCAGCCCGCGAGCGCGAACTGTGTCGTCACCAGCGGCGGCGCAGGCACGGCGACGGCCGAGGTCACCGACGTGGTGGTCACCTGCACCAGCACGGTGGCAGGCGGCTTCGACACTGCGTTCAACACCACGGGCTGGCTCTCGGCGTCGCAGGGCACGGGCGCGGCTTCGTGGCGCCGGAGCGTGCTCAACGCCGACGGTTCGATGGTGCTCGCCGGGCAGATCACCAACGGCGCGAATCAGCAATGGGTGGTGAGCAAGGTGCTCGCCAACGGCACGCTCGACACCACCTTCGGCACCGGCGGCCACCTCATCATCTCCACCGGTACCGGCGCGCAGACGCCGCGCGGCCTCTTCGCCGACGGCACCGGCTATCTCGTGGTGGGCACGCTGGCGGGCGCGACCGACCTCGACGTGGGCATCGCGCGCGTCACGGCTGCGGGCGCGCTCGACACCAGCTTCGGCACCAACGGCATCTCGACGTACGACTTCGGCGGCTGGGAGTCGTACGAGGACGCGGCGAACGACGCGATGGGGCACATCCTGCTGGTCGGGAGCACGTCGGCCACCGGCTCAGCGCCGTACGACCTGTTGATGACGCGGCTCAACTCCAACGGCACGCTCGACGTCACGTTTGCGAACGCGGGCTACCTGAGCATCGACTCCGGCGGTGATGATCGCGGGTATGCGGTGACCATTGACTCCGCGAGCGGCGACAACCTCGTGGTGTACCTCGCCGACACCACGACCAAGGTCGCGCGCAACGACTCCACCGGCGCGATGGTGAGCAGCTTCGGCACCTTCGGCACGGCAGACGTCGACTTCACCGGGAGCACCGCCTCGGCGGAGCCGCACCGCATCGTGATGTCGGGCACCAACGTGCTGCTGGCAGGCACGTCGGTCGGCTCCGACAACGACTTCGCCTTCGTGCAGCTCGACAACACCGGCGCGCTCGACACCGCCTTCGGTTCTGGAGGCCGGTTGATCATCGACCGCAGCGGCGCCAATGACGAAGCGTTCGCCCTCACGGCGGCGCCCGGCGGCGGCTGGTTCTTCGGCGGCCACAGCGGCACCAGCCTGGTGGTCGGCAAGTTCTCCGCGGCCGGCGCCATCGACACCACGTTCGCCACCAACGGCGTCTTCAGCAGCATCGTGGCGACCTCGGCGGCGGCCTACGACCTTCTGGTCGACAGCGCGCAGCGCCTCGTCGCCGTCGGCACCATTCGCAGCGGCGGCACCGATGACCTCGGCGTCGCCCGTCTCACGCCGTAACCGAAAGCGCTCATGACCATGCGTGCACACCTCGCCATCGCCTCGCTGGCGGCCTTCGCCGGCTGTCAGACCCAGCAAGAAGACGCGCCGCTCTTCAACGCGAAAGATCTCTCGGTCCAGTGCCCCACGGGCCAGGTCGGGTGGGACTTCTCGACGGGCGGCAACGACACCTCCATCGTCGAGCAATCGGTCTCGCGCGAGATCACCGTCGACTCCGCGATGCTCGGTAGCTGCAACTACCAGGCAGACTTCGCGGTCGACTGTGACGGCAAGCGCGACTGCACGCGCATCGTGAAGAAGCCGACCTCGCCCACCTGCGCCGGTGGCGCGCTCGACCTCAAGTACCACTGCGGCACCGAGACGTTCTCGTACAACGTGGTGCTCGACGGTGACGCCAGCAGCAGGAGCATCACGCTCGCGTGCCCGGAGCCGATGACCATCACCTCGGCCATCTACGGCAGCAACGCGACGTCGAAGACCAACCAGTCAGACATCACCACCGCGGTCGCCAGCAAGTGCACCGGGCGCCGGCGCTGCGCGCTGCCCGACCCGTACCAGCTCAACAACTACGCCGACCCGTGGCCCAACGTCGCGAAGGAAACGAAGATCAAATACTTCTGCGGCGCCGACCCGGTGCTGAAGGAGACCACCGTCGCTTCGGGCGCGCGGGTCGACATTCTCTGCCCGTTGCTGCCCTCAGACGCGCCGAAGTTCACCGACACGATGCGCATTCAGGGCGTGACCTTCAACCCCGACTTCTGCGCGTCCTCGCCGTCGAAGTGCACCGACAACGCCGCCCTGCAGCGCGTGAAGGACTGGGACGCGAAGATCCGCACCGCGTGTGAAGGCGAGAAGCAGTGCCGCCTCACGATGGACCCCTGGGTGCCGGGCGCCAACGGCAACTCGCAGCAGAACTCGCAGTTGGTGGTGACGTACTGGTGCACGTCTCCGCAGGCGCCGGAGCAGCGCTTCTTCCAGACGCTCTCGGTCTACGAGAACTCGTTCGAGCTCTGGTGCGGCACGCCCATCACCATCGTCAGCGCCGACGGCAACGGCGCCGACCTCGCCGGCGCGAAGGCCGCGTGCGACACCAGGTCGCGCTGCACGCTCCCGAACTTCAAGCCGCTCTCCCCGCTCCCGACGCAGGGCCAGGTGAGCAAGGCCACGAACGCGACGTACCACTACACGTGCGGCGAGAACGTCTTCGACGTGCGCGACTCGAGGGCCTTCTCGGGGAGCACTTTCTACAACGGCAACGTCACGAAGTTTGACCCCATCGAGCGCACGATCTCGTGCGACCGCGCGAACAACAACCTGGTCGGCGGCATTCGCGTGGTGAGTGCGACGGTGAACGGCGCCGAGGCGCTGCTGAGCACCACCGGCAAGTGCTACGGCCGCGACACCTGCACCATCGACGGGAGCAGCTCCAACACCAACATCACGTACCGGTGCGGCAGCAGCTACGAGATCAAGACGCCGACCTACAACGGCATCAACGGCAGCCGGTGGGTGCTCAGTTGCAAGCCCGACGCGAAGCTGGTCTCGCTCGAGTGCGAGAACCCGTCCTACGAGATGGATTACCCGAAGGGCTGCATCGCCACCGACAACCGCTACGACACCTTCAACGGCGCCTCGTGGTTCTACGCGGGCAACAACGGCACGGTGAACATCCCCAAGAAGACGTCACAGATCGCGCACCTCAAGTGGACCTGCGGCAACGACCCGAAGGTGTACACCTACGACGGCCCGGGTGAGCCGTACCCCGACGCCAACAACCCGGTGCAGTACTACCTGCGCCCGCGCTGCGAAGTGCCCGAGAAGCCCTACGTCGAGAAGGCCTGCGTGCCCGTGACCTGCGCCGGCAATCAGCGCCGCGACAGCAAGCTGCAGTGCATCCCCGACTCCACGAAGCTGCTCACCGACGTCTACACCGCGCCCATCTTGAAAGAGTGGGCGGCGGGCGCAGACGGCGGCACCTCGCAGTGGGGCGGCGCCGACACGACGGTGCTCAAGGAGGACTACCCGTACCAGCTCTTCGGCTTCAGCCAGTACAAGGCGTGGGGCGGTGTGCAGCAGCCTCCGACCACGGCCATCACGCTCTGGGCCTACGACGAGTTCACCGCCAACGCGGGCTCGGGCGTACCGGCGAATCAACAGACGACCTTCGGCTTCCGCTGTGTGCTGTCTGAAGCGCCCATCGCCGACGCCGAATACCCGTCGATCACCGCGGGCTACCGGCGCGTCATCAACGGCGGCAAGGGAGGCGTGCTGCCGGTCTCGTGCTTCCGCCAGGACGTCGACGATGGCCGCAACGCGTGGTCTGACGGCGCGCGGCGCGTGGGAATCCCCGAGTCGCAGTTCCGCGCGAAGTACACGCGCAAGACCTCGTGGGTGGTCGGCGCGTTCGACGCCGTCGGCAGGTACACGGCGCGCGTCTACAACAACCAGCTCGTCAACGCGGTCAACCCGATCGGCTTCTTCTACAACAACACCAACGGGTGGATTGATCAGCTCAGCTTCTATTCGCAGACCACCGACTTCCGCTTCGCGACGCAGGTCTCGTTCGTCGAATCGAAAGACATCCAGCTCGACGCCATCTCCGCGACCCTGCGCCAGTCGGACATCTTCATCGACGTGTCCAAAGACCAACTGCTGCCCACCTTCGACGTCGACTTCACGTGGTCGCAGCGCGGCGATTCACCGGCGAAGAACCCGCTCTCGCCGCGGAGCATCCTCTCGGCGAACGCCGCGACGCCGCTGAACAAACGCAACCTCCGCGCCACCATCGAGATGGCGCGCCTGTCGACCACCGAACCCGAATGGGTCGCCGTGAACGCCACCACCTTCCCCGTACGCGGGCTGGGCGGCGGCAACGCGATGTCGCAGACGGTGCGGTTGAGCGCGAACGTCACGCCCGCGCTGCGCCAGCGCATGTTGAGCATCAAGGGCACGGGCTCGCTCCAGACCGCCGACGGCTTCATGCGCGACTTCACCGAAGACAACACCGCCTTCCGCGTGCGCGTGTGCATGGACTTCGACGAGGTCACGCACGCGCTGGGCACCTCGAACCTCGCGTCGAGCAGCCTCGACAACGCCGGCGTCACCGCCACGCGCGACGGCACCACCTACGGCCTCAAGTTCGCGCGCCGCTGTTCAGAGACCTCGCCGCTGCTGCTCAAGCGCGAGCTCTTCGTCTACCCGACGACGCCGGTGGCCACCGAAGAGAAGTCGGCTGACTCCGCGTCGAGCCCGCGTCAGGGCGACGGCACCGCCGGCAGCACCAACGACTTCGGCAACCAGAGCGGCTGCACCGAAAGCGGCGGCAAGCAGACCTGCAATGGCCAGTCGCGCACCGGCATGACGACCAACGGTCAGTTCGCGTTGTCAGCCGTCGACTCGCAGTCGAACGACAACATGGAGCAGTCGGACACGGTGAAGACCACCAAGATGAGCACCAACATGACGCTCTTCGGCTTCAAGGTGTTCGACCTGTCGGGCGGAGCCGGTGCCGAGCCGCAGTCATCGGGCGCGCGGTAGGTCGACATCCACCTCA